>CAYWXY010000050.1:2264-15148 GCA_964462555.1 uncultured Pseudomonadota bacterium
GCTATACACGGGAAGATTATATTGCGTTGGTCCAAAAGATCCGTCAGGCAGTTCCCCAGATTGCGATCACAACCGATCTAATGGTTGGTTTTTCCGGTGAAAGTGATTCTGACTTTGAGCAAACTATCGAGTTAATGAAAGAAATTGAGTTTGACGGAATGTTTGCATTTAAGTATTCAGTTCGGCCGGGAACCAGCGCGGCCGAGAAATATAAGGACGATGTATCTGACGCGATTAAAAAGGCAAGACTTGCCAAAGTCCTTGAATTGAATCAAAAAATTGTCTTGCAAAAACACCGAAAATATGTGGGAACTAAACAGGAAGTGCTTGTAGAGGGTGGGAGTGTTAAGTTTGAAAATCAGCTGACGGGGCGCACACGGACCAACAAGGTCGTAAATTTTGATGGCGACCGTTCATTGGTCGGATCATTGGCCAAGGTTGAAATCACGTGGGCCGGGCCCAACACCCTGAAGGGTAAATTGACAATCTAATTTTTTAAGGAGTCTTCAATGCTGATCGAGATGAAAGTCACCGGACTGACGATCGATCCTTTTACCAGTATGCCGATTATCATCCTCAAGGATTTGGAGGAGAAGAGTGCTCTTCCGATTTGGGTGGGCCTCATTGAAGCCTCGGCCATTGCAACGGAGCTTGAAAATATCAAGCTTTCACGTCCGATGACGCATGACCTGATCAAAAATATGCTTGGTCAACTGGATGTTAAGGTTGAGAAGGTGACCGTCAGCGATCTTCATGATAACACCTTTTTTGCACACATTATCCTCAAACAGGGTGAAAAAGAGATCGATCTTGATTCGCGTCCATCCGATGCCATTGCCTTGGCCCTTCGTACAAAGGCCCCCATATTCGTTGAAAAAAAGGTGATCGATAAATCGCGAAAAATCGACCTGGCCAAAGAGGGAATCGATGGTAGTGGTGCAAAGGAACAAAAATGGGCCGAAATTCTGGAAAATCTCTCACCCGAGGATTTTGGAAAATATAAGATGTAGTCTTGTCTCATGAAACGATTCATCACACATTGGGTACCTGTTTTATTCTGCTGTGGAATACTCTTATTTTTGTCCTCCAGACAAAATCTGAAGAGTCCAATTGAGTTCGACCACATTGATCTTTTGGCGCATGCCGTCTTTTATGCAGGCTTCGCCTTTTTTATGGCCCGTGCGATGGGTATTGGCCTTAGAAGTCGACGTTTTTCGGGAGCGTTGATTGCCATCATGATTGTAACAACCTATGGCGCATTGATGGAATGGCATCAAGCCTACATTCCTACACGTCACCCTTCGATTGCCGATGGTATCGCGAATGGCGTTGGTGCCTGCTTGGGTGTCATTAGTTACATTTTATTCAAACGCAAAAAACGTCGAGTATCCATCAAGGAGAAATTATGATTCATACGTTGGATAACAAGTCTCCCAAGATTGACGAATCGGTATACTTGGCCCCCACGTCAACAATTATTGGTGATGTTGAAATCGCGAAAAATGCATCGATCTGGTTTGAAACGGTAATCCGTGGCGACGTCAACCCAATACGGATCGGATCGTTTACCAATATCCAAGATTTCTGTATGCTTCATATTTCTGATGATTCCAGAATATCCATTGGTGATTATGTCACTGTCGGCCACAGAGCGCTCCTTCATGGGTGTAAGATCGGAAACAATTGTTTGATCGGAATGGGTGCCATTATCATGGATAATGCCGAAGTAGGGAACAACTGCATCATTGGTGCCGGCAGTTTAGTCACTCAAAATCAGAAGATTCCGGATAACAGCCTTGTCTTTGGTTCGCCCGCCAAGGTGAAGCGTTTGCTGACACCGAAAGAGGTTGAAGAGGTGAAGAAATCAGCTGAACATTATTTCGAATACTCGCGAAGCTACATTGGTAAAATTTAATAATGGATTTTGACTTTACATTCAAAAAATCGATCACCGAATCAGCATTGATCGAGGAGGGCGATCATCTTCTTGTTGCCGTCTCAGGTGGTCTTGATTCGATGATGCTTCTCCACCTTCTGCATCAATTTCGGAACGACATCGGTATCGTCATCACAGTGGCCCACATTAATCACAACCTTAGGGGCGATGACTCGGACAAAGATGAAGCCTTTGTAAAATCCTTTTGTGAAGAGCGACAAATTCCTTTTTATTCGAGAAGCTGGGATTGCCGCCCAGGAAATGAAAACATTCAAGATGCCGCCCGGCAATTTCGTCATAGAGCGTTCAAAAAAATTGCAGCTGAGATCGGTGCTGACAAGATTGTTTTGGCTCACCATCAGAATGATCAGGTGGAGACTCTCTTGCAACATTTGATTCGTGGTAGTGGCCTCGAAGGGCTTGGAGGAATGGAGTCTATCCTGAACCTGGGTGACGGGCTTACTGCCATTCGACCACTTCTTCAGTTTCCACGTCATGATATTGAGGCCTACGCCAATGATAAAGGCGTTGCGCATAGGGAGGATCAGACCAATTGCGAATCAAAGTATGAGAGGAACTTCATCAGGCACCAAATCATTCCGCTCCTCCTCGAAAAGAATCCGAATCTAGTTAAGGCCATTTCGGAGATGACCAGACGTCTTCGGGAGGATGAATCCCTTTTTCGAGAAATGACCAAGAGGGCATTCGACGAAATAGCCTCATTCCCTGGGGATAAACGGATCGAGATCAATGCTGCATCCTTCCAGAAACTCCATTTGGCCATCCGAAAACGGGTGATTCGAGAGGCCTACGGTCGTTTGAACGCTTCTTTTCAAGGTCTCAACAGTGATCAACTGGATCGAATGGACCAAATTTCATCTGGGCCAAAGAGAGAAGGGGAGTACTCTCTCCCCAATGGTATCCGTTTCGAAAAAAGGGGGAGAGTTCTTGCGCTTTCTAAAGATTAGGGTTATATTCCGCTCTCAACTATTCAATATATAATCATTATTTGAGGAAACAGCCGATGAAGAACATGAAAAATATGAAAAACATGAAACAATCGCATAAGACGCTGGCCCTTTGGCTCATCATGATCCTGGGTGCCATTACGATCCTCCATTTTATGAGCGCACAGCCGCATGACGTTGAAAGAATCAGCTTTTCTCAGTTCATTCATGCCGTCGAAAATGGTGAAATCGAGTCCGTTTCCATTCAGGAAGATACGTATACCGGCCAATTTAAACCGGGTTACAACGATGGCAAGCGTTTTGAGACGGTTGGTTTGATCAACAGTGAAAAGGCCTTTGAGCTCCTTTCCAAGAGCGATGCTGAGGTTAAATATGAGCGCAAGAAGGAGACGCCCTTTTGGCAACACTTTCTCGTCTCTTGGCTCCCGATGATCATCCTTTTTGCCTTCTTCTTCTTTTCGATGCGCCAGATTCAGATGGGCGGGGGAAAGGCCATGTCGTTTGGCCGGAGCAAGGCCAAGCTTTTGGTTGAAAATCAGAAAAAAGTAACGTTTGAGGATGTAGCCGGTATCGATGAAGCCAAGGATGAACTTGAAGAAATCATCCAGTTTCTAAAGTCACCGAAGAAGTTTACGCGCCTCGGTGGTCGTATTCCGAAGGGTGTTCTCCTGATGGGGGCCCCCGGAACCGGCAAGACATTGCTGGCTCGTGCTATTGCGGGTGAGGCAGGTGCTCCCTTTTTCAGCATCAGTGGTTCCGATTTCGTTGATATGTTTGTGGGTGTGGGAGCCGCGCGTGTCCGTGATCTCTTTGAACAGGGGAAGAAGAATGCCCCATGCATCATATTTATCGACGAAATTGACGCCGTCGGCCGTCATCGTGGTGCCGGTCTGGGCGGTGGTCACGATGAACGCGAACAGACATTAAACCAACTCCTTGTCGAGATGGATGGCTTTGAATCGAATGAGGGTGTTATCCTTGTCGCAGCCACCAACCGTCCCGATGTCTTGGATCCAGCACTCTTGAGACCCGGTCGTTTTGACCGACGAATCGTTATTCCACGTCCTGATCTAAGAGGGCGCGAGGGGATTCTGGGTGTCCATATCAGAAAACTTGTCATCGATGATGATGTTGATTTGAGCATTCTTGCACGGGGAACCCCCGGATTTACAGGTGCCGACATCGAAAATATGGTTAATGAAGCGGCGCTGATTGCATCCAGCGCTGACAAAAAGGCCGTTGCAATGGCCGACTTTGAGCACGCCAAAGACAAGGTTCTGATGGGAAGTGAACGACGGAGTCTCATGATTACTCCGGATGAAAAGCGTAACACGGCGTATCACGAGGCAGGACACACACTTGTTGCCCGAAAGATTCCAGGAACCGACCCCATTCATAAAGTGACGATTATTCCACGTGGTGCGGCCTTGGGTCTTACGCAACAACTTCCGACCGACGATCGTTTTACCCAGAATAAAAAGTTCTGTGAAGATTCGATTGCGGTTCTGCTCGGTGGTCGTGCTGCCGAAGAATTAATCTTTGACCAGCCAACCACAGGGGCTGGAAACGATATCGAACGGGCAACCGGCTTAGCGCGAAAGATGGTCTGTGACTGGGGAATGAGCCAGGTCCTTGGGCCACTCTCATTTGGTAGAAAAGATGAGTCGATCTTCCTGGGGAAGGAGATTCAGCAGCCTAAGGAGTACAGCGAGGACACGGCCCGTGAAATTGACAAAGAGGTCCGTGATATCGTTGTCTCCAATTTTGACCGTGCCAAAACGATTCTGAAAGAAAACGTTGATGCCCTCAAAAATCTGGCTGAAGCTCTTCTGGAACGTGAGGTTTTGGATGGGGATGAGATTGATAAGGTCATTCGTGGCGATAAGCTGCCCGAACTGAAGCTCGAGAAAAGACCAAAACCCAGGAAAACGGCAGCCGAGACCAAAAAGAGCAAAAAGGCCAAAAATAAGGAAACCTCGGAAACTTCCATTCCCGACCCCTCAAAGGCATAAAGTCGATTATTGTGTTGATTTCCTTAGACTTTTACTTTATACGATAGAGTTACGAGATCAGCACCTGAGTCATTTCCAGGGGGAGTTATCATGTGTATAAAGAAGAAGTATTTTGGCACCGATGGGGTACGTGGACGCGCGAACGTGTTTCCTATGACGCCTGAGGTGGCCTTAAAATTGGGGCGCGCCGCCGGTTATTACTTTCGCAACGGCGGGAAACACCACACCATTGTCATCGGCAAGGATACCCGTCTTTCCGGATATATGTTTGAGACTGCATTGGCTACCGGCATTGGTTCGGTCGGTGTTGATGTGATGCTCGTTGGACCACTTCCGACGCCGGCCATTGCCTTTATTACGCAGGGAATGCGCGCTGACGCCGGAGTTGTCATTTCGGCCTCTCATAACGGTTTTCAAGACAACGGAATCAAATTCTTTGATCAAAATGGCTATAAGCTCCCTGATGAGACCGAACTTGCCATCGAAAAGCTGATGGAATCGGGAGAACTGGATAATTTTCGCCCGGATGCTGCTGACCTTGGACGGTCATACCGGATCGACGATGCTACGGGTCGCTATGTGGAGTATCTTAAACGAGTGATTCCTCGAGGTATGACACTTGAGGGACTTCGGATCGTGGTCGACAGTGCCAATGGGGCCGCCTATCGGACAGCACCAGCCGTCTTTCATGAACTAGGCGCAGAAGTTATCGCTATAGGAACATCACCAAATGGCATGAATATTAACGAGAGTTGTGGATCACTCCATCCTGAAACAATGTGCAAAAAGGTCGTAGCGACAGGCGCCGATTTTGGAGTCGCGCTTGATGGTGATGCGGATCGAATCATTATGTGTGATGAGAAGGGTGAGATAGTCGATGGTGACACCATCTTGGCCATCAATGCCCAACATATGAAGGAAGAGGGAACGCTCCGTAATAACGGCGTGGTGGCCACTGTGATGAGCAATCTGGGCCTTGATTTTGCCATGCGCTCACTCGATATTGATATTGTTAAGAGCGATGTTGGCGATCGTTACGTTGTTCAAGAGATGAAGACTGGCGGATATAATCTGGGTGGCGAGCAGTCCGGACATATCATTTTCTTAGATCATAACACGACCGGTGACGGAATTCTGGCCGCACTTCAGACGATTACGATCCTGATCAAGAAGGATAAACGACTTTCCGAGGCCAAATCGATTCTAACACCTTTTCCACAGGTTTTGACGAACGTCCGAGTGAAGGATAAGAAAGAGTTTGAAAACGTTCCGGGTATCTATGATTGCATTGAGAAGGCCAAGGCCGAACTGGGTGAACGGGGCAGGGTTCTTGTCCGCTATTCAGGGACTGAGAACGTCGCGCGTGTCATGATCGAGGGCGAGGATTCCGAACGCATCAAAATCCATGCCGCCGATATCGCAGAACAGATCCAGGTAAATCTCAACTAGAGCCTCGACTACAGGACCGATATGAATCCAACACAGCGAAAGCATTTATTGCTCGGGGTTAATATTGATCACGTTGCAACCCTCAGGCAGGCACGAGGCACGACTTATCCATCTATTCCAAAAGCTGCACAACTTGCCATTGATGGCGGTGCCGATCAAATCACGATCCATCTCCGTGAAGACCGAAGACATATTCAGGATCAAGATCTCTATGACTTAAAGGAAATTCTAGAGGTACCTCTCAATCTTGAGATGGCAACGGAAGAAGACATTGTGAACGTGGCATGTGACGTCAAGCCCGCCACGGTGACACTGGTGCCCGAAAAGCGAGAAGAACTGACGACCGAGGGAGGCCTTGACTGCATTGCCCACCAAAAACGTCTGGGAGAGGTTATCCATCGGATGCACGATGCCGGAATTAACGTGAGTCTCTTTATTGATCCGGTAACCGAACAGCTTGAAATGTCTAAAGAGCTTGCGGCCGACGCCATCGAACTTCATACTGGTTCATATTGCGATGCTCCCGATCTGACGGTTCAGAGAGAAGAACTCGCCAAGCTTCAAGAATCAGCAAAACAAGCAAAAGACCTTGGATTCAAGGTTTGCGCCGGCCATGGCCTAAACCTCGATAATATTACGGAAGTTGTTGAATCGATCCCCGAAATTGTGGAATATAACATCGGACATGCCATTATAGCGCGGGCCGTCACTTTAGGCCTCAAAATGGCTACTAAGGAGATGTTGGATCGGATTCGGCCTTAAAGGAGTTTGATATGATCATTGGGATTGGTATCGATTTAGTCGATGTGAGACGAATGGAAGGAATCATCTTTCGGTGGCATGAAAAATTCTTGAGAAGAATTTTTACCGAACGTGAGATTCGTTATTGCAACAACAAGAAAAATCCAGCCCAGCGCTTTGCTACACGTTACGCGGCCAAAGAGGCATTTATTAAGGCCCTCTATCCAAAGGGTGAAAAGGGGATTGATTATCTCGATATTGAAATTGACGAGAAAGAACGTCGTCCCATCATCAATCTAAAGGGTGATATCCAAAGCCAAGCTGAAAGCAAGGGTGTCAAGAATACCTTTGTGATGCTCACCCACGACGGCAACTATGGTATTGCCAACGTCGTCCTGGAAGGATAGCATTGCCGCTACCTATGAAGTGCGTGACCTCCAAGCAGATGCAGGAGATTGATCGAGTCGCGATCCAGCGTTTTCGCGTGCCGTCGCTTACCCTCATGGAAAATGCAGGCAAGGCGACGGCCGAAATCATCCAAAAAAGAATAAAATCTGGCGAAGCCGTCCTTATTATTGTTGGGAAGGGAAACAATGGTGGCGACGGACTGGTTATTGCGCGTTATCTGATGGAAGCCAAACAGAAAGTCGAGATTGTACTTTTAACATCTCCAGAGGATCTTTCTCATGATGCAAAGGCCAATTGGGAGAAGTTGATACCACATAAGCCAAAGACTCTTTATGTCGAAGACGAAAAAGATCTTCCAGGTTTCAAAATTGCACTCTCCAAGACGAAGTATGTCGTCGATGCCATCTTTGGAACTGGCCTCAACTCCGAGGTCAAGGGACGATATGCAAAGGTTATTGAGATGGTCAATGCGAGCAGCCGCTTTGTCTTTGCAGTGGACATCCCGTCGGGGCTGTCGGCCGACACAGGACAACCTCTGGGAGTCGCCATTAAGGCCAGAACGACTGTAACATTTGGTCTTCCAAAAATTGGTCAAATTGTACCACCGGGACCTGATTATGTGAAACGTCTCCATATTGTCGATATCGGTTTTCCCAAGGAACTGATCGAAGGTTTTGAGAGTCAGATGACACTGATTACACCGACACTCTTTCAGAATGTCTTCAGTGATCGAAAAGAAGATTCTCACAAGGGCTCTTTTGGTCATCTCTTAACACTTGCAGGTTCCGTTGGTAAAATGGGGGCCGGATGGCTTACCAGTAAGGCGGCTCTTAGAAGCGGCGTCGGACTCGTGACGTATGGTCTACCATCTGCAGCCTTTACCCGTTTTGATACACGTTTTCCAGAGGTCATGGTCGAACCGGTCCATGACAAGAAGAGGGGGCGTTTTCTCCCCGACTCGATCGACGATATCAAGAAACATTGTCAGGGGAAAGATGCTGTGGCGTTGGGGCCAGGTATTGGAACACGCCCGGAAACCGTGGTTGCGATCGGGCAAATTGTTTCTAAGCTTAAGTTGCCACTCGTTTTGGATGCCGATGGAATAAACTGCATTGCCGATCGGCCTCAGGTTTTGGACCGACGCGCTGCGGATACCATTTTGACTCCGCATCCGGGAGAGATGGGTCGACTGATTCACAAGGATGCTAAGGCCGTTCAAAAGGATAGGGTCGGCATTGCGCGATCGTTTGCAAAGGAACATAACGTTTATTTGGTCTTAAAGGGTTACCGAACTGTTGTTGCCACGCCAACGGGAGAAATATTTATTAACCCAACGGGAAACCCTGGGATGGCAACGGCTGGATCGGGGGATGCCCTGACCGGAATGATCGGTGCCTTACTGGCACAAAAGGTTGATACCCAGACGGCAGTATTGGCCGCAGTCTATCTCCATGGCCTGGCGGGTGACCTCTCGGCGAAAGGAATCGGCGAAATTTCGATGACGGCTTCAGATCTGATCGAACAGATTCCACAAGCGATCAAGATCATTCGAAATTGGGAACCGGATGACATAACGATATAGAGAAACGAATGAAAACACTTACAACACATTCGCCAGACGAAACACAGCAGGTAGCTGCAAGTATCGCAGGAAAACTCAAAAAGGGTGACATTTTGGCCCTGGTGGGTGATCTGGGTGCCGGCAAAACCTGTTTTGTTCAAGGGCTGGCCAAGGGACTTCATGTCTCCGAGAAATGTTATGTCTCTTCCCCGACATTTACAATCCTGAAGGTCTACCCAGGCGACATCGATATCTATCACTTTGACTTTTACCGTCTCTCTGAGCCGGGGGAATTTGAAGACCTCGGTTTTGACGACTATTTGAAAGGGGAGGGCATCTGTGTCATCGAATGGGCCGACCGATTTATCGATCTCCTCCCTCGTAACCTTCATAAAATTGAATTTGAAATTGTAGGTGAAAATGAAAGGAAAATAATTGTTCCAAACGAAATCCCAAATCACAATTGACAAATTACAAGCAAATCCCAAATCACAATTTCCGAAACAACGAGGTTTTGAACATTGTAATTTGTGTATTGTTTGTAATTTGTAGTTTATTATTTGGATTTTCTATTAAGGAGGTATTTATGGTAAGAATCTTTACGGTTGCGATAATCTTAGTGATGACAATGATGTTCACAAGTTGTGGCCGTCAATATGCCAAGGGAGAGTATATTGATCCCGATACGATCATCTTGCGAAGCGATAAATTTGTAGAATCTGATCTTAAGATTATTGCGGATCGCCTAACGGATTCACTGCTCGTAAACTCTGCATTGGCGGCATCTGGAAAGCCTCCCACCATCTTGATGAGCAAGTTGAGCAATTCAACGGATGAGCATATTGATATGCAGTCACTTTCCGAGAAAATTCAGGTTAAGCTCTTCAAGTCGGGAAAGGTGAGACTGATTAATGCCAAGCTTCGCGGTGCCATTCAGAAGGAACACGAATACCAGGAGGCCGGCTTTGTCGATCGTTCAACCGCCATGCGTCGCGGCAAACAGATTGGCGCGCGGTATTTTATCTCCGGCAACATTTCGTCAATTAAGCAACCGGTCGGGCGTCAGGAAATCGTCTATTATAAAGCCACACTTGAACTCACCGATCTCAAAACCAATATCATTTCCTGGATGGACGACGTCGAAATCAAGAAAAAATTCCGAAAGAAATTCACTGGAACTTAAGGTCACGTTGCTCGGTGTAGGTGGCGAAGCTCGTATCGTCTATCGTCAAGCGGCCACGTAATAAATCGACGAATAACGAAACCGATTACCGATACGGGCATCGTTACCCCAACCGACAAATGTAAAATCTAGATATGAATAATTCCAAGAAATTATTGATCGTTTTGATCCTCTTGTCATCAGCGAGTTGTGCTCCCTACATTGATCAATCGCGACCCGCACTCCGGGCATACTATCAAGGTCATTTCGATGAGGCCGCCGATTTGATCAAGGGTGTTAGTCCGCGCAAAGCCGATCGCCTGGTTGCCTATCTTGACAAGGGGACGATTTTCCAAGCCGCTGGTCGCTACAAGAAATCGATCAAATTTTTCACAAAGGCGGCAGATCTCTCCGAAAAATATTACAAGCAGGCGGCTCTCTCTCATGTCGGTGCAGTTCTGACAAACGACAATGTGTTGCCCTATATTGTGGATCCCTACGAGCGACTTCTGATTCATACCTATCTGGCGATGAACTATGCCACGATGGGCAATATGGAAGATGCCCTTGTTGAGGTCCGCCGGATCGATACACTCTTTCCTAAGATCTATACAGATCAAGAGAAGCGAAACTATCTCAAGAGTGCCTTCGTTGCCTACCTGATGGGATGGATATGGGAGGGAAATCAGCTCTGTAACGATGCCTATATCGATTATAAACGCGTCGAAAAGCTCAAGCGGGGGCCAAAGAACCTTTCAGAGGATCTCGAGCGGACGAGACGATGTGCCGGCTTGTCGAGCGATAATGTTCCACGGTCTGCAAAGAAACCACCCAACCTAATGATCGTTCTGGAGTCGGGCAGATCTCCGACAAAGGAATCATCTGAATATGAGCATGAACTCCAGATCATTCCGGTTCCCGTCTACAAGAGTCGCTCACGTTCCGGTCATCGGGCATCGATTCTGATTGATGGTCGAAGCGTAGGCCAGACATCGCCGCTTGACAACATCGATCGTGCACTGCGATCGGCGTTGGATGACCAGATGCCGGCTATTATATCCCGTGCCCTGGCGCGATTGGCAGTCAAGACAGGGGCCGCCGTCGCGGTCGGCAAAGAGGTCGATGAGGATCTTGGAATCTTTGTTGGAGCACTCCTTCTGGCTACCAACCGCGCCGATCTCCGTTCATGGCGAACGCTTCCTCACACGATGAGTCTTTGGCGGGGATGGGTAACACCCGGAAAGCACACGATTTCACTGGATTTTCTGGATAAGGGTGGTAAAAAGATTGGATCGGTATCAGAATCTATTGAAATCGACGACGACAAACCCAAACTCATGATTATAAGGAAGATTCGATGACAAATTATGATATTACCGTGATTGGCGCCGGTCCTGGTGGTTATGTTGCAGCCATCCGTGCTGCCCAAATGGGAGCCAAGACCGCTTTGATTGAGGCCGACGAAGTCGGTGGTGTCTGCTTAAACCGTGGATGTATCCCGACGAAATCAATCATTGCCTCAAGTAGTCGTTTAAGGGCTACACGAAGCCTCGACAGCTACGGTATCCATGTCGAGAGCCCATCATTCGATTTTCAGGCAATCATGGCTCGCAAGGATCAGATTGTAGAGGGACTTGTAAAGGGGGTCCATCAGCTCATCAAGGGGAATCAGATCGACTATATTCACGGCTTCGGAAAAATCGAGGCCGATCGTGCAATTAGTGTCACCGGCCAAACGCAGGCAATCGAATCAAAACATATCATTCTGGCCTGCGGATCGACCTGGAAAGAGATCCCGTCGTTCAAAGTCGATGGAAAGATAATCGTTACGAGCGACGAAATGCTCAAGATGACCAAGGTTCCCAAGCGACTCCTTGTCGTCGGTGGTGGGGTCATTGGTTGTGAATTCGGATCGCTCTTTCGAACATTTGGTTCTGATGTAACGATCGTTGAGGCCCTCGACAATCTCATACCGATGGAGGATCCCATTACCTCCAAGGCCCTCGAGCGGTCGTTCAAGAAAGAGGGAATCGAGATATTTACGAAGACGACGGTTGAGGGGATCACAACGGGCAAGGGAATGGCTAAGGCTGTCTTGTCAAATGGTGAAACGGTCGAAGCCGACATTGTTCTTGTAGCAATCGGTCGCAAGCCCAATATTGAGGGTATTGGACTTGAAGAGATCGGCATTCAGACCGAAAAGGGCGCGGTCGTGACGACGACGACACTCAAGACAAATGTCGAGGGAATCTATGCCATCGGTGATATGAATGGAAAATATATGTTGGCCCACACGGCATCCGAAGAAGGCGTTGTTGCGATCGAGGATATCATGGGAGAATCACGAGATATCGATTATAGTGCAATTCCGCGTCCGATATATACCGACCCAGAAATCTGTTGCGTCGGAAAGACCGAACGGGAACTGAAAGAGAAGGGCGACAAGATACTTGTTGGGCGGTTCGGTTTTGGTGCGCTTTCAAAGGCGCGTTGCGATGGAATCAATGAGGGACAAGCGATTATCTATGCCGAAGAGGATACCGATCGGCTTCTCGGCGCACAGATCATTGGTCCGCATGCAACAGAAATGATCGGTGAATTAACACTGGCGATCCGAAAGGGTCTCACAATTGAAGATGTAGCGCAG
>CAYWXY010000051.1:0-15148 GCA_964462555.1 uncultured Pseudomonadota bacterium
CGCCGGCAATGAGAGTTGTGACGTCTGGAAATGTCGTTGCCATTCCGGACCAAAGGCCGGCGGCCGATCCAGAAAGGCTGTAGAGTGAGAGTGTTTCGTTGATATCGCCGGCATTGTTGTAGGCCTCTTGTTCATCTTCGGAGAGGCTACTGATGTCGACGTTGCTGCCGCCACCACTGCTACCACCACCACAATTTAGGGAGAAGAGAAGAAGTAGAATAACCGAAATGAGCTTTAGGGGTTTCATCGTATGATTATACTATTTAACCCATCGATTTGAAATATAATATGATGTTCGTTAGTCGGTTAGGGCTTTTTCGATCTCAAGAAATTGCTGTAAAAGCGCGAAGTTAACTGTCTTAAAACCCAAGGCATTTGCCAGTGATCCTAGTTGACTTTTCTGGTAGGTGCTGCCCGGAAGATGTGCGGTGGCCAGGAGTGCCTTCATCGGATCGATGCTCATTGTTTCTTTATCCCCCTTCAACTTATCCGCAGTTAGTCGGAGGATCGTGTTGCAATCATCGATGGAGAGTGATGGGTTGGCAGACTTCATCATCAAAAGTGTACCTGAATAGTGTGGTTGTGCCGATGATGTACCACCCTGTGATAACCACGTTTCATCTTCCTTGTTGTAAGGAAAGAGGACTGGGTCGGCGTGGGCGCCTAAATCGGGCTTGTTTACGCTGTCACCGCCGGTGGTATATTCTGAAACAGTATCGTCAGATCTGTCGGCCGTTTTGTTGCTATCAAGTGCTCCGACTAACGTTACATGGGGGAGGAGTCCCAACATGTTGATATGGTCCTTTTCACCATCATTCCCTGCCGAAATGACAACGGCAACACCCATGTCGTGGAGTTCATTGCAGTAACCGACCATCTGTTGAAAAATAGCAGATTTTCTCACTTGATTTCGGAAGGCCACGGGAATTCCTAGACCCAAACTGATTCCAACAACGGTCACCGACGGATCCTTTTTCTTGAGTTCAACAATCTTTTTTAGGGCCTCCATGATTGATGTCGGAAAATTCTCTTTGATCGATGCGTTGACAGGCACCACATAGAGACTTGTCGCCGGCGCCAGACCCAAGGATTCACCCACCGCCATAGATGTAACGCCAACACCATGAGACATCCCATCGGCCTTTGCCCAGTGCATCTTATCGAAGGGTACGGTTTTTACATTTGTCTTGTCGGGATGTTTTTCTTCGTGGGGATTATAGAATGAATCAATGCTAACAAATGAGAGCCCTTTTCCGGTAGGTCTCAAGCTTGCGGGGAGTTTATAAATGGGTGCATAGGGGTGATTATTGAAATAAAATCTTCTTACCATATCATTTTTGCCAGCGTCAATCAGCATGTTGGGGACTTTCTTAACGGCCCTGTTGTAGCGTTTCCATTGGGAGGCTCCTTCAAAAACACCTGATAGAAGACCACCACCAAAAGCTCCCCATATAATTTCCCAGAGGGGGTCGTTGCGAACATTGTCGCCCTTAATAGTGCTAGAATCTTGGTATTGTCCAAGGAGGAGTTTTACTGCATTGGGATCCTGATCTCCCATCAGGCCAATGAGATTAAAGGATATTTCCATCTGTTCAATGGCCTTGCTGGGAAGATTCTGTTTAAGGAAGGCGATGAATCTCTTTGATCCCCATTTTTTTGTAAGCGTTACAATGAGATGTTCACAGACATCTTCAAAATGACCGAGTGCATATCTATCTTCTGTTTGAATTTTTTGTTTGAGAAAGTAGAGGACAAGTCTTTTTTCGAGGGTGTCGATGTCTTGGATTGATGCGAGTTCAAGGTGGTTAATCATCTGATCTTTGGCGGCTAGAAGTTCAAAGTAGAGAATTCTCTTTTTATTATCCGGGACCAGATCCTGTGTGAGCAGGCGACTATAAATTGAATTGAGGTTATAGACGGTTCCATTTGTTGTGCTTGAGTTCCAGGTATGGACCCTTTCTAGAAAGGGTTTGATATATTGCTTATTTTTAAAGAGGAAGGATTCCATCGTGTTCCAGTAATCATCCAAGGATCCTAGGGTTGAATGGTTGTTTACGAAAAAAGTCCAAACTCTATCTGCAAGATCTTTAGGGAGCGGTTCATACGTTACATTTTCTTTGTCAATTGTCTTAAGAATTGTTGCCGGATTTAATGAGAATAGTTCGTCTGTTAGTACATCCTCGGGCTTCTTTTCCTCTTTTTCCTTGCCTGCCATGGATAATACATGGAGTTCGAGCATCATTTTTTTAAAGGGAACATATTGTCCACCTAAATCATAATTTCTGGCCTTGCACAATTGATGTGTTTGGTAAAAGAGTCTTTCGACGATCTTTTTCTGTGGCCCTGGAAGGTCTTCATGCCACAACTTTGCAATCCCTAGGTTGGTCATGAGGGTGCTTTCATTGCCGAAACGCGAATTCCATTTTGACTGCCTCTTTGTGATCCATTGCATGAAACGGTCTAGGTTGGGTGCAAAAACGGCCTCGAGAGCCATCAACAAAGGACCGGCTTCCTTGCCGTTTTGGACAAGTAAGGCCTGTGCTAGGTCGAACTGTTTGCCGACCTCCTTTGGAAACCAGCTTCCATAGAAGGCGATATTGAACGCAGCCTTTTCACTGACGGCCTCTGGTGCTTCCTCTTGGTTTAGCTTTGGGTCGATCAACATTTCATGAAGTTTGTTCAATGGGACAACATTGAAGTCGGCTGTTTTGCACGATGCTGCCCATCTCTCCGTTTCGTTCTTTGAGATAGCCTTGGTGTAATAGAGTGGTGAACCGCCGTATGGAATAAAAACGTGGCGAGTCTTCTCTGTGATGATGAGGTCTTCCAGATGGCTTCTGCCATTCTCGAGTTTATAGATGGTGCCAGCTTTTACTAGATCTAGATAGCCATTGTCAGAGTTGCATTCGGAATCCTTGCACTCATACTCTTTTACGGAGCAATCCTTGGACTGAAGATATAGTTTGAATTGGATCTGATCAGACACTCTTTCCTCCTCAATTAGCCCAGCTGCATATCGGTTATCGGGGGGTGGACCGGAAAGTTGCTAAGATAATGAATAATGTCGAATTATTAACCTACTGAATTTATTGATAAATATCAGAAAAATATCGTTTCTGCAATTGATTTACGGCTCCAGTGTGGCATAATGCCGCTCACGGGGGTTTTGATGATTAAGAGAATTTTGATTTTGGTGTCTTTACTGATGTTCTTGCCTTTGTCGCTTTATGCCACTGAGGGTGTGGCGGTACCCAAAAAACTCGAGGATATTAAGAAGGACTTTAAGGACGAGCATAAGGTCGAGATCAAGAAGCAGCTTAAGGGAACGAAGATTGGAAATGAATTCGATCTGACTCAGAATTTCTTTAATTCCAACACATATATCGGTGTGACGAATATGACGGGTAATACTGCGTCTATTGCTGTTAATGGCACTAATAAAACACGGTATCGTCTCAATCGTTTTGAGAATACATGGAGGGCGGGGGTCTATTATTCTCGTGTCTTTTCGAGTACGGACCCTAAGAGTACCATTGGAACCTCTGCGAGATTTATCTATGGCAACTATCGCTTCGACTATTTTATCCTCCAGCGCCTGACTGTCTTTTTGGGAGGGGGCGGTTATACAAACGAGTTTCAGGGTATGCAGCTTGCTGGGCAGGGTTTCACCGGTCTTAAATATTATCTGCTTCAAGCCGAAAACTATTATTTTAGTGGATCGCTTGGTTACAATTTCACATATGAGAATGTGGTAGATCCGGATCCGGATCGGAAGATTCATTCGGCGGGTCTCATGCTCGACTACGAGCAACAGCTGACAGACAATTTTAGAATAGAGGAGCATGTGGAGGTTTTGCAGGATGTGCAGGATGGCCACGAGATACGTGTGAATAGTGAGACGCTTCTACGAGTGTTGGTGACAAAACATGTTGGGTTTGCCCTCAGCTTTCTGATTCGTTTCGATAATCAGCCACCCAGTGGTTACAAGAAGCTCGATACGATCACCAATTTCTCGTTGGCACTGACGTTTTAAAGTTGCAAAATAAGCCAATAAAAACAGATAGATACACGTCGTTCGTTGTGGGGCGGTGACATTGTTATTTAATAGGAGTATAATACAGGTATCCGGTCAGATGAGGAGGCGCATCGAAGGGGATGGTTTTATGAAGAGGTTAACAGTCGCGTTTTGCGCCTTGGTCTTGGTTGTTTCTGGGTGCGTTCCAGCTGAGAAAGAGGAGCTGGGGTCGCCCGGTGTATCTCCTGCAGCGATTCTTTCATTAGAAGAAGACCGCACGGTCTATGATCAGGACAGTCTAGATGTGATTACACTCAATGTGACGATCGATTCGGGTGCAACGATTGCGGAGATTAATGCGGATACTGATTTTGCTGACAACATTAGGCCGGAGGCACTGGTCACGATTTCGGAGGACGGGTACACATTTCCGAATGGTTCAGCTTCCGCAACGGGCGTCATGCGTATGAGAGGCCATAGTACTAGGACAGCTAATCAAAAATCATATCGAATCAGACTAGATGACAGGGCAAATCTTTACCGGAACATTCGTACAATTGAACTGAATAAACATCCGTATGATCTGACGCGGCTTCGGCAGAAACTCGCTTTTGACTATTTTAAGACCATTGATAATTTTACGAGCCTCAGAAGTCAGTTTGTACGCCTTTATATTGATGGCGTCGATTACGGTCTCTATACGTGGATTGAGCGATGTAACGAACGATTCTTAAGGAATCATGGTTTGGATGGAGAGGGTTTCTTATATAAGGCTGAGTTTTTTGAATTCCAAGAATATAAAGATTATCTCTATAATTTAGATCACGCGGCCTATAATAAAGATCGCTTTGAGGAGATTCTGGAAATCCGAGGAAAGAAGAATAACCACGTCAAGATAATTACGATGTTAAAGGATCTTAATGATGAAGATATCGACATTAATACAACAATTGCCAGGCACTTTGAGCGTGAGAACTATCTCACCTGGTTTGCTATCAATATCCTTCTAAGAAATAAAGATACCAACTCTCAAAATTTTTACCTTTATAGTCCGCTGACCTCTAATGGTTGGTATTTTATGCCGTGGGATTATGACGGAGGGTGGGATTACTATGGTCAGCCGTCTGTTGATGGAGAGGGGCGTGGTTTTAGGCGTTGGACTATTGGGATATCCAATTGGTGGAATCCGACAATTCACAAGCGTTTTCTGAAGGACGCGAATAATCGAGCGGACCTCGTTAGTAAGGTTGAGGAGATCAAAGACCTCTTTTTAGAGGAAACAACGGAGGCCTACCTTGATGCCTTTGAAGCTTCGGTTCGCGACATTTTGCTTCAGGACCCCGATTTTAGCAATCTCAGAGCTGATGCCTCGGATCCCGATGATGTGATCGACGAATGGGAAAACGAGCTTGATCGCTTGCCGGGAATTATTGAGGAGTCGTACGACATCTTCATAGCAAGCCTTCAGCGGCCGATGCCGATTTTTTTGACAGCTCCTACTCAGGATGGGGACCAGATGTTTTTTACATGGGATGAGTCGTATGATTTTCAGGGGGATAGCCTCACGTATGATTTTGAAGTCAGTAATGATCCGGGTTTTGCGGATGAAAATATTGTTTATGAGTCGCTGGGTAGGACCGGTACGTCAATAACGATTGATGCTCCGGCGGCTGGAACATACTATTATCGGGTAACGGTTCGTGACAGTGCCGACCCCGATAACAATTGGCAGCTTCCCTTTGATACCTTCTTTGTTGGGGATACCGTTTATGACGGTATCATGCAGTTTTCGGCTGAATAATTCTTATGAGTCCACGTAATGAATTCTGATAGTTGCGGTGTCGTTTAGAAAGTCGATCGTATCGATGTCGGCGCTTTCGACCTGGAGGCCGGTTCGTTCTTTGAGATCGGCAATCAGTTCTTCTTTGCGCTCAGGTTTGATCAGCTCAATTTTTTCGTAACGGATGGTTTTGCAGTCAAGGCCTCTTCGAAGGGTCTTCATTTCCAATATGTAGATTGCAATGACGATGACTGCGTTGCACGTAATCATTTCGGCATAACTGATCTTTTTGACCGAGAGGGCGTTCATGACGCCGATAATGATGGCCACAAAGAGATACGTCATCTGTTTGATTGGAATCGGTTCGGTTCGGTATCGAATGATTGAGAAGACAGCAAAGAGGCCAAAGGCAAAACCGATTTTGAGTTTAAGGCTATTTAAGAGGATGCAGACCAGAAAAACCGAAATATTAATCAAAAAATAAGAGACGAAATAACTTTTTTGTTTATAAATCTTGTAGAAGATAAGGCCGATAATAATATAGATGACGAGGAGATCGATTCCGAAGCGGAAGAGGAGTTCTCCGACTCCCTTAAAATCAACCAGACGGTTTCCAAAGAGTCTGAGGCCTTCTATAAATTCAATATTCATAATGAGGGATCCTTTCTAGTAAGGCTATGCTGCCATAATTTTCTTCATCGTTAGAAGCCGTTTTTTGAAGCGACCGTACTTCTCAGGTTTTAACATTAAATGGATGCCTGCGCAATATTTGCTGAAATTGGCTCTTCTGATCCCCTCTGCCTTAGCGGCCCTGGCAAAGGGGGAGCTCAAGGAAAAGTGGGGCTGTTTCATTTCGGCGATGGAAAGGTTATCAAGTGTTTGTTTGTTTCCTTTGATGTCGGCGAAGGTGATGTTGGTATCGATTGTGATGCGTTCCTTGAGTTCATTATTTATGAGTGTGAGACGAGAAAAATGGATCCAGAGAATAGGTTTGACAGAGGCGAGATCGATGTCGGCCCCTTTATGTAGCCGGTCATTTGTATAATCTTGGACTCTTTGGATTAGTTCGATAATTGCCTCATCTTGTTTTTGACGTCTCTTGATTGTCTTTTTCTTATTGTTCTTAAACTTCATCTCCCAGTAATGGAGATTGGAATCGATATATTGTCTGTAACGAAGCTTGTATCGGTTTAATTTTTGATTATGGTGCGCCGAATAAAACTTCAGGTCGTCGGTATCATAGTAGAGATTTTCATATCTGAAAATGCGATTCTCGTCGGCTTCCAGAATCTTGTAGTGGGGAAGAAGTCTTTGAAGAAGGTTTCCGATTTTTCTGCGAGGAAGAATGAATTTCGTGTCGGTTCTGTTGAGAAGCTTGACTTCGCTGTTGATCGATGTGACATCCTCGATGCTGACGGTGTCGAATTGCTTGATGATATCGTTAAATTCCTTCATTGGGCTCCCTTTGAGCGGCAAATAATAACATATTGTGCCTATCTTAGCGATTAGGTTTTGAACACTCCCCCAATTTGGGGTATATTGAGCGTTCTATGGGGAAAGGTGTCAAAATTTGCCTATTGGTCCTATTGGTGCTGAGCATTTCCGGTGAGGCAATGGCCGCTTCGGATTTTCAGTATTGGCCGTATGCTGGGCTCCGATATCGGATAACTCGAAAATTCGACTTTCATTTTACGCAACGACTTAAATTTACGGAAAATGCATCAAAGATTGGACAGATTAGTCCAGATCTCAAGGTGACTTATCGTGCACTTCGCTTCTTTCGTGTGGCTCTGGGATATCGGTTTTTGGCGGAGCCGGAGGAGCGTGATGGGGGCACTTATTGGGATAATACACAACGTATATATGGTGATCTTCTTTTTCGTTATAATAAGCGCCCCTTAAGGCTTCGTTATCGGATTCGTTATCAGCAGGGCTTTACACATCGAGAGAATAAGAACGATACCTGGCGCTATACGCAGACGCTTCGGAACAAGGCGGAAATTGGTTTTAATCTTGGTAAGGGTTTTGTTCCCTATGTTTCTGGAGAGGTCTTCATGAGGTTTAAGGATCCGGATGGGATTCTCCACAAATGGCGTGCAACGACCGGTCTTGGATATAGATACAAATCACACGAATTTAACCTCTACATTCGTGGCGAGGGTTTTCTCAATAATCAAAATTTGACCAGGGTTATTCTGGGCTCTGGATATCGATACGTCTTCTAGTTCTCAGCAGCACAGAAATTTCTTTATGCTGCGTTGCCTTTCGTCGAGCATCCTCGACGTACCTTTCAGTACGCCTCCGGTGCCCTTCTCAACGCGCCTTGCCTAAAAAAATTCTGTCCTGCTTGGTGGACCAAGCTGTTCACAACGTGTACACAATATAATTTATATAACACGACATTAGCAATGTTGTGATTATAGATATAAATAATACTTAGTTATAACAATAAGTTATGTATTTCTTCACAAGTTTGGTGTACACAAAATGTGGACAAATTTGTCCAAAATGACTAGTTTCTGCCCCTTTGTTGTGAGACAATGAAGTCATGGCAAGGCAAACAAAAAATCAAAATCGAAACAAAGGAGGCGTTATGAAGGTGACAAGATTGTTCGTCGTGTTGGTCAGCATCGTCGTGCTGGCGGCCTGTGGAAGTGGTTCATCGCTTTCATCGGGTGATGGTAGTTCCTCAGGTGGAGAGTCAGGGGATACTTATAGTGATAGCACGCTGTTCTATGCGGCTGTCCAAGATGTGGCGCCGAGCTTTACGGCTGTGAGTTCAGCATCCTTGAGCCCGAGGGCCCTGGCCAGCGAGTCGTGGGAGAGCGGTACTTCACTATATGAACTCTTTTATATTTTTCAAGATTTTGACAATGAAATTCACCAAGGTGTGATCGATACGTCAAATCTAGAGAAGACGATGTGGGAGAGTCGGAATTTCTTCGAAAATACCAAGAACAATTGTGATTCAATCGTAGACCAAATAATTGAGCCGCCATTCGATTTTGGGAATGAGGGTCAGGAGTACAATTGTGCATACAATCTAGAGGCTGAAGATGGTTATCATGTTGGTGGTGCTATTATGGAGCTGGATGCCGATGGCAATCCTATTGAAAATAGTGGAAGCAGCAGATCTTCTGAGAGTGAAGTTTCCGAGAGAGTCGCTCGCAGAGAGAGCGATGTTGTTGAAGAAGAGGAAGAAGAAGAGAGTGATGATGCGGTTGTGAAGCAGGCATTGGTTGGCTTTGTTTGGAACGACGGCACTCATGAAGAGCTGGGTGTGATGGAAGGTATTTTGGATACGTCAACTAATGAACTTTCACTCGATATTGCTGTTTGGGTCGACTATGAAGGTGAAAATGATTACTGTTATAGAAATGAAATTGAGGGTAATACCGAAACACATGCCTTCTCAATGCGTTCAGCCAAGGGAAATCTGACACATACGACCTTTTCTGCGGTTGGAAAGGGTGTTGCCGAGGGTGACGATGCACACTTTCTCGTTAAGATAGACGATGCCTATTTTTGCATTGGTGCTGAAGATGGGGAGACCGAACTTCGGGCAATGGATCTCGATGGTATTGATCCAGCAGAAACGGAATGTGCTGAATATCAGGACGACGTCGATGCGATGGAACCGTTGGGCATCGAAGATCTTGCCTGCGAGAGTTCTGACCTCAATCCAGGTGGTGAAGGCGAAGCAGAAGAAGGAACAATCTTCTTAGAGATCGAATAGTGATTCCAACCTTGAGGGTATTTTACCCCTCAGGTTTTGAAGATAAAGCCCCGGGGACTCTTTGAGTCCCCGGGGTATTTTTTTAATCATTACATATAGATATGTTTATCTTCGCAACTTTTTGTTGGTCTTTGTCGACGTTCTTACGCGAGGAGATCAAAATGCCAACAGATATGTTAATGGACACATTCTCGAAGAAAATTGACCCCATTATTCAGGGGCTTTCTCCTGTCTATGATAAGGCGCTCGGTGTTGCCAAAAAAGTGGCTCCATATGCGCTGACATGTACGACCCTCTATTTTTCACCATCGTTTGGATTTTCGTTGTTGGCCTCATCAGTCAGAGGGTTGAAACAGAAACTTCAAATCTACCCTGAATATTCCTGGCAATATATCGATGTATCAAAAGATCGTTTCGTTCAGTTGATCCATGATCTTTCCGAGATTGATCCCAACAAGGGAGACAGTTCCTATTGGTATCCTAACTATATTTCCAACGAACTCTTTCAATGTCAAACGGCCGATGCATTATGGAAGGGTGGAGATGTTTATATTGGCACAGGCCCTCACCAAAACTATTCATATATATTAAAGACGAAGCCTACCCTGGCATTTATCATCGATATTCGCAGGGATAATATGATTCAACATCTCTTTTTAAGGGCTGTTATGGATTTGTCGAAGAATCGGTCAGAATTCTTATCAAAAATACTCTTTCGGCAAACACCAGATGTGTCTCATTGTGAAGATGAAATTGGCTGTATCCTGAAAGAGATTCAAAGGGCTCCACGGTTAAGGCAAATAGAGAGCTTGATTGAGGAGATCGAGACTAAGATTGAATCATATGGCATTCAACTTCAAAGGCGTGATCATGCCCTTATTAAACATCATTTGGATACGTTCGGGGAATGTGGATTTGGAAATTCGTGGCGGGGCTGTCACAATCCTGAATGTGATGATTTTGGAGGAATCATTATGTGTTCGAGTCGCCCGAAGAATTATCCAACGTGGCGGCAGATCATCTTGGCCTGTGGGAAAAAGGGTGATCATTGGCTCAGTACCGAGGAGGATTTTCAGACGATCAAGGAGATGCATGGAAACAACCGAATTATTCCACTGGTGGCCGATTTTGCCGGTTCCTACACCTTTCAGGCCTTGAGTCATGTTTTAAAGAAGTGGGGGCTTTCGGTCTCAACATTTTATGTCTCAAATGTGGAACTCTATTTAAGATCAAGGGAGCTAAAAGAAAAATTTATTCGTAATGTTTCAATTCTTCCAGTTACCGATAAAAGTTATTTTATCCGTGCTTTTCATATGGGGCTAAATGATGTTCATGAGATTACTGTTGCAGACGAATCCACTGCAGACTGCAATACATACAGTATGACACTCCAAAAGATTAAACCTTGGTTAAGGTCCTACGAAAAGGCAATGAGTGAGGAATAAATTACTCCGTGTAGTGGTCGATCATTCTTTCAACAGCATCAACACAGACGGCGCAGAATGGTTTGAATCCTTTTGTGAACATAATGCAGCCACCGACTTCGGGACGATAAAGACCTTCTGAAGAATAGCCGGCACCTTCAAATGCCCCAACAACACCAACTTCCGGGAGTTTAGCAAAATAGGCGTCGACCTTTTCTGAATGTTCTTTGTCGGCGATGTCGTATTGTTTTTGCGCATGATCAATGATGTCTTGGGGTGCACGTTCGCGCTTGAGTCGGGCAATGTCATCATTCATCGCTCGGCGAATCTCTTGCCACGCAAGATCCATTTTGTCATAGGCGGCTTTTGCCCACGTTGTTGGAATATCTGTAACCGCATGCACCAGATTTTTCCATTTGAGATCGTTTGGCTTCAGAAGGGCGGTGATGTTGGGCTCCATAGGTTCAATGCCACGTGGATAGTAGTCGTTATATTCGACTTTTGATGTGTAGTATTCGTCGGCCAGGCCGGTAAAGGAGTGGCCGAATTCATGGATAAAGACGTAGTTGGCCCACTGGTTGTCCGCTGTGAATGTTCCATATTGATTATAAATGCCACCACCACCATAACGCGAGTGGTTCACCATCAGGTAAATCGAATCGTACGGTGCATGACTAGCCAAATCATGAAGGCTCTTGTTGTCTTCGGTCATGAGATAACGTTCGGATCCCAATGCGTTGAAGCTGGAGTTGGCCGACGTGCTTTTGAAGATATTAGCGCGAGGTTCATCGCAACCACTTTCCTCGGATGGTTTTAGAATGCCGTAAACATTGAATTTGTCTTGCTGATCCTTGTAGGGTGCAACGCTGAAGAACGTATTCGTAAAACGTTGGAGATCTGCCTCAAACTTTGGTCGATCTTCTTCGGTATATCCATCGCCGATAATAACGACATCGACCTTTGTATGGGGATCGCCACTGTGGTGGTTTCTGTAGACGCTGACGGCACTGTCTTTTGGTTCCTCGCGAATGATTGCAAAATCGTCGGGCTTGATTTTGGTTTCAAAGATCGGTTTCCACTCTCCCTTTTTTCGGTTTAATTTTTCAATGACGACACGAACTTCATTTTTTGGCGATGGAATACGAACGGTCTCATGAAAGGTTCGCTTGGTGCCATCGATGGCTGGTTTTGTCATCTGATACTCTTCAAATAAACTTCCATATCCCTTTGAAAAAAGAAGCTCGCCCGATTTGGCGTCGTAAACTTTGGCGTAGTAGGCGCCATTTTGAAAATTGTCGATCAGTTTTGTTCGACTGCCGGACCAGATGCCATATTCATAGAGATGGTCGACTGTGATGACATCGCTCTTTGCATCGCCGGTATGGAAATAATCGATCCGCATCGTGCGGTCGTGAAAATGTGTGTTGAATGCGGTGAGGTCGACGGGTGCTGCTGTCGTTGTCGTGGTGGTTCTGGTTGCTGAAATGTCCACGGGAAAGCTCATGTTTCCTCCTTATAGGCCCGCCGCCAATGGATTGGTGTTATACGAACTTTGTGCTTGTATCAACGAGAGAACCTCTCGTCAAGCAATTCTAACCTCCGTGGTTAACCACGGAGGTTAGAATGGTTGGGAGTGGTTAGCTCATGAGGACGGCGATCCATCTTTTTTCTTCGTCGCTTTCGAGGCCGATTTTGAGGATGACGGTCAATGGAACTGAGAGAAACATGCCGACGGGGCCGAGGACCCATCCCCAGAAGATCAACGAGAGGAAGACGATCAGTGTCGAGAGTCCGAGTTTCTGTCCCATGACCTTTGGTTCAATGATGCTGCCGAGTACGGAGTTGGCAACGATATATCCGAGCGCCGTTAGGGATGCTAGACCAATTCCCGATTGAATCAGCGTCAGGAGGATCGGCGGAATGGCTGCGATGAACGATCCGATGTTGGGAATATAATTCAGGAGGAAGGCGAGAAGACCCCATAGGATCGGATAGTCGACGCCAATGATATAGAGCCAGATGGTGATCGCGATTCCCGTTGCTAAGGCGAAGAAGGTCTTGATGGCGAGATAACGATTGATGCTCTTGATAATATGATCAAAGCGTTTCATTGACGATTCGCCATTGCCGAAGGCCTCTTGAAGTTTTTTGGGAAACCCTGCGGCCTCAAAAAGGATGAAAATGATTGTTAGGAGAATCACAAATGCGTTCGAAAGAAGATTGCTGACCACTGCGAGCGTATTGGTCGCCAGTTTCATTGCGGATCCGGCTTCAAAATAGTTTCCAATGTGGGGCGCAGAGACGTGAATACCGATTTTTCCTAGCCATGAGAATAGCTGAGTGCTCCGTTCCTCCAAGAGCCTTTGATATTCAGGAAGATTGTCGGAAAATTGACTGATCGATGTTCCTGCCAGTGTCCCGATGAGTAGCATCAAGATAGCAATGCCTATTATGATGATTAAGACTGCAATAGCATTGGGAATTTTGATTCTTCTAAGCCAACCCAGGAGTGGCATACAGATAACGGCAATGAAGAGGGCCAGAAGGAAGGGGAGAAGGATGCCTGCGGCGGCCTTCATTCCGGCAACCACGACAACAAAACATGCGGCGCTGAGTAGTATACGTCTTCCGGTCGAACCATTGATTGTCTCTGCCATAATTTCCCCCTAGAAAATGTTAAGCTGGTATCTTTCTGATAATTCCCTTGGCGATCCAAACGCCGGAATACCACGAGACGGCGGTGAAGCCCAGCATGACTCCCCACTCTTTAAGTCCCGGCGGGACGACGCCGAAGAACTTGCTTGCCGGTGTGTAGAGAACAAGGAGTTGCAATGAAAGTGATGTTAAGATTGCGAGGTTGACCCACTTGTTGATGAATAGTGGAACCCCCTCTTCGACTCGAATGACTGCGACGCGAACAAAGGCGTAGAGGATGATCGTTGTGAAGAGCATCGTGTTGCCCATCTGAATGCCGCTCATTTTGATGCCGATGTAAAAAACGGCAAGTAGAACGGCAACTTTCTGGAAACCGATGGATGCCACAAGCCAGCGGAGGCGACGATCGATAATGCCCTGCTTCTTAGGCCTGGGTGGCTGGACCATGCATTTAGCATTCGATGGGTCGGTTGCCTGCGCCATTGCTACCGTTGTATCCGTTACAATGTTAATCCAGAGAATCTGGATAACCGTGAGAGGAAGATGTCCGGTAAATGAACAGAGAAAGAGGACAAAAACCTCCGCCAAGTTGCACGTTAGAAGATAATTCACAAACTTTCGGATATTGGCGTAGATCGTTCGACCTTCCTTGACAGCTTCTAAAATAGACTTATAGTTGTCATCGAGAAGGACCATTCCGGCGGCGCTCTTGGCCACATCGGTGCCGCGTTTACCCATGGCCACTCCCACATCGGCAGCCTTGAGTGCTGGTGCATCGTTAACGCCGTCACCAGTCATGGCAACCACGTGACCATTTTCCTGAAGTGTCTTGGCGATCATTAATTTATCTTCCGGAAGTGCACGGGCGACAATATCAACTTCTTCAACCTTCTGTTTGATCTGATCATGAGTCATTGCTTCAAGATCACTTCCCTTGATGGCGATGTCGCCAAAATCGAGCTTCCTGGCGATCGCCGCAGCCGTAGCCGGATTGTCTCCGGTGATCATGACTGTTTTGATACCTGCGGTGTGCGCCATCTTGATGGCCTCGTGGACTTCATGTTTGGGCGGATCAATCATGGCCTGGAGACCAAGAAATGTGTGGCCCTCTTCCGAGTTGTCGTCAGCTTTTGTTGACTCGACATCCTTGAATGAAAAACCGAGAACGCGGAGGGCTTCGCTTGCCAGTTTGGCATTGATCTCCTGAACCGTCTTTTTGAGATCATCGGTAAAAGGCTTAATTTCACCGTGAAGGAGTATCTTCTCACAGCGATCGATAATCACCTCAGGTGTTCCCTTCATAAACGCAGCAATATTGTCGGTCGATTGATAGATAGTCGTCATTCGGCGACGTTCAGATGTGAATGGCACTTCATCGGTGCGGTGCCATTTGCTCTTTTCACGCCCGAGATGGAGGCCCGCCTTTTTAGCCGAGACGAGAAGGGCGATTTCAGTTGGGTCGCCCGTATATGTAATTTCTTTTCCCTTGGAATTCATTGACGCGTCATTGCAAACCACTCCGCAGGCAAGGAGCATGT
>CAYWXY010000052.1:0-14752 GCA_964462555.1 uncultured Pseudomonadota bacterium
CCCATGGAGGTTTTATGTATCAGGGAGTCTTAATTGCAGGTTTTGGTGGTCAGGGTGTTGTCTCGGGAGGTATATTGCTCGCCTACGCCGGGATGCTTGATGATAAGTATGTGACCTTTTTCCCCTCCTATGGCGCTGAGATGCGCGGCGGTACGGCAAACTGTTCGGTTGTGGTTTCTGATGATGAAGTGGCTTCGCCGGTTGTTGCCTATCCCGACACCTTGATCGTTATGAATGAGCCATCGCTCACGACATTTGAGCCAAATCTCAAAGAGGGCGGTCTCATGTTTGTGAATAGTTCGCTGATCGAGAAGAAGCCGGCTCGTAGTGATATTGAGATTGTAAATGTTCCCGTCAATAATTTGGCCGAAGAGGTTGGTTCTCCCAAGAGCGCCAATATGGTGATGCTCGGAGCCTTCAGCAAGAAGACCGGTGCGATCAAACTTGAGTCTCTCTTCGAGGCGATCCCAAAGGTCTTTCCAAAGGCCAACGACGAACTCATCCAGAAGAACATCGCCGCCCTCAAAAAAGGCGCCGACGCCTGCTAAAGTAATGGGGCGATGACGAGTGAAACAACACACATCAATTTGATTAAGATATTGAGTGATGGACCAGAGGTGTCCTTGAATGGATCACCAACGGTGTCGCCAACGACCGCTGCCTTGTGGGCATCGGAACCCTTGCCACCATGTGCGCCTGATTCAATATATTTCTTTGCGTTGTCCCATGCACCACCCGCATTCGCCATAAAAATGGCGAGAAGAACTCCGGAGACGAGAACGCCGGTCAACATTCCGGCAAGAACCTCTTTGTCGATAAAACCGACGATGACGGGAATGGCAACGGCCGAGACGCCAGGGACGATCATTCGTCTCAGGGCGGCTGTTGTGCTAATATCAACACAGCGCGCGAAGTCTGCCTTGGCCTTTCCTTCCATCAATCCAGGAATCTCCTTGAACTGACGGCGGACCTCTTTGATCATATCAAACGCGGCGTCACCGACGGCCTTGAGTGAAAATGATGAAAAGAGAAAGGGAAGCATGCCGCCGACCAAAAGACCTGCGAGGACGCGCGCATCACTTAGGTTGATCATCTTGATGTTGGCCGTTGTTTTAAAAGCGCTGAAAAGTGCAAGAGCTGTGAGCGCAGCGGAACCGATAGCGAATCCCTTTCCGATGGCGGCTGTTGTGTTACCAACGGCGTCGAGTTTGTCTGTACGTTCACGAACTTCTGGTTCGAGTTTGGCCATCTCGGCAATGCCGCCGGCGTTATCGGCGATCGGGCCATAGGCATCAACGGCCAGCTGAATGCCGGTTGTAGCCAGCATGCCGAGAGCGGAAATGGCGATGCCGTAAAGACCTGCTGTATGGTAGGCAATAAGAATAGCCCCGGCGATGAAGAGCAGTGGTAGGGCCGTTGATTGCATTCCGGAGCTGAGGCCGGCAATGATCGTTGTTGCGGCACCGGTTTCGGCGTCCTTGGCGATTCTTTTGACCGGTTTTCTTGACATCGCGGTATAGTATTCGGTGATCAGACCGATCGCGATTCCAGCAACGAGTCCCGCGATTGTTGAGAAGAAGATGCCGTTGGCAGTAAATTCAGTGCCAGCAGGTGTCATGGCATGAATGATAAAATAGGAGGCGATGACCATGATGATCCCGGCGCCAAATGTTCCAATGTTGAGCGCGCGTTGCGGATCGCCGCCTTCTCTCGTGCGAACAAAAAACGTTCCAATGATTGAAACAACGATGCCAACTCCGGCAAGAACCAGTGGGAGCAATACATGGCTAAGCGATGCGGTGGCCCCAATGACCATGGCGCCAACAATCGAGCCGACATATGATTCAAAAAGATCGGCACCCATTCCGGCAACATCACCAACGTTGTCACCGACGTTGTCGGCGATAACGGCAGGGTTGCGTGGGTCATCTTCGGGGATACCGGCCTCGACCTTGCCGACGAGATCGGCACCGACATCGGCTGCCTTGGTATAAATGCCGCCACCGACGCGTGCAAAGAGGGCGATCGACGAGGCGCCGAGGCTAAAACCGGAGAGGATCGGAAGGACGGTGTCTTGAAGTGGAGCTGATTCATATCCAAAGAAACTGGTATAGAGCCAGAAGAGAAGGCCGAGACCCAGAACACCAAAGCCGACGACGCACATTCCCATGACGGTACCGCCCGAAAATGCGATTCCGAGGGCCTTGTTGAGGCTGTTACGGGCCGCGTTTGTTGTCCTCATATTTGCGGCAGTGGCAACACGCATGCCGAAAAAACCCGAGAGGGCCGAGCAAAAGGCGCCGACCACGAATGAGAGGGCGACGAGCTTCAGCCAGCTATGGTTGGCGAATCCGAGTAGAACGGCTACGACGATAACAAAAATCGCGAGGATCTTGTATTCACGCGCCAGGAAGGCCATGGCGCCGTCACGGATATGACCGCCAATTTCCCGTATTTTGTCGTTTCCCGCGTCCTGTTTGTTGATGGAGATGGCCTTAACGAGCGCAAAGAGAAGGCCCAAGGCTCCAGCTATAGGTATTACTTTGATCATCAGATCCAGATTCATTGATATTCCTCCTTGTCTTGGAAGGTGATTATTGGCTCCATGACGATTTCTCATAATGGTCAGATTATTGCAATGGGAAATTGAAAAGATTCTTTCGGTTTGGGTTTGGATGCCCGTATCGTAGGTCGTTTCACGGTTACGTAACCGATGGACGGTGTCCGAAACGGTCGTCGTGACCGAAACCAAAGGCCCATTGACTTTAGTGGGGGAGTCCAATAGTTATGGGGTATGGGAAAATCAAAAGTCTACTATTTGGCGCAGGATCAGTTCGATAAGGTGCCGGCGATGATCGAAAAGGCCGCCGGTGATTTCATCAAAGAGAATACGCTTGTGGCGCTAAAACTTCATTTTGGTGAGAAGGGGAACAAGGGCTTCATTAAACCGGAGTGGGTCAAGCCGGTTGCTAAATGGGTAAAGACGAAGAAGGCCAGTCCCTTTCTGACAGACACCAATACGATTTATCGTGGAAATCGTTCCGATGCCGTCAACCATCTGATGTTGGCACAGGGTCACGGCTTCAAGATTGAAAAGGTCGGCGCACCGGTTATTATTGCCTGCGGATTACGCGGACAGGGTGCTGACGAAGTTCAAATTGACGGAGACCATTACAAGTCCGTTCAAATTGCTCGTGCCATTCGGCGTTCCGGGGCGATGATCGTTCTGTCACACACGAAAGGGCACATCTTGACTGGTTTTGGCGGTGCGATCAAGAATCTGGGAATGGGGTGTGCGGTTAAGGCGGCCAAATATTCGATGCATGCCGGAATGGTTCCCAAAATGGAGGTTGATAAATGTGTGGCGTGTGGCGCATGTGTGAAGTGGTGTGCTGGTCATGCGCTGACGTTGGTTAATGATAAGATTGTTCTCGATGATCAGAAGTGTGTCGGATGTGGCGAGTGTATTATCGCCTGTCCAAAGGGTGTCTTTGATGTGCCATGGCAGATGGGGGGCGGCGTTGTTCAGGAGAAGATTGCGGAGCATGCGGCTGGTGCGGTAAAGGACAAGCCGGTTTGTTATGTGAACTATATGCACTTTATTACGCGCAATTGCGATTGTATGCCGACCGAAAAAGAGGGTGCGTTGCTCGATGATCTTGGGATTCTAATCAGTACTGATCCTGTTGCGATCGACCAGGCGAGCATCGATTATATTAACAAAATGGCAGGGAAAGATCTCCTGAAGGAGCTTAACCCGGTCGATTGTACCGTTCAACTGGCTCATGCAGAAAAGATGGGCCTTGGCAAGAGGGAGTACGAATGGGTCGCTTAATTTCAGTTGTTGTTGTTTTGGTTGTTGTTCTATTTTTCGCAGGTGTCACCTCGGCAAAGAACGACTTTGCTAAGATCCCCTTTCCAGAGGGGTCGACGTTCCAGTTTGAATGTAGTGGAACAAACCCCGGTGAGATTCCCGCGATCGAGGGGGCCAAACGTGCCTATTACAAAGCCTTTCCAAAAAAGGCATTGTCGAGGTCGGCTTTTAACGCGCGCCTCAAACAGATTCAGGTTCAAACAAATATCCAGACCCAGCTTCGTCAGGCCAAGGGAACACTCAAGCAATTGATCAATCAATATCCAGAGGCCTATCCCGATGCCTATTTTGCGCGGGGTGTGGTTTATCTCTTAGGGATGGAGTTGCCAGAGGCGTTGGCCGATTTTAATACGGCGTTACGCGGCGGGACGAAGTGTCATGAAGCTGCGACGGGCGCCTATTTTTCACTTCTTTATTTTTGGCCGAAGTTGGCGCGTTCTCAACGTGTCGAGTGGACAAATCAGATTGCCGGTACAATCGGTGAATGGCTTGCCAGTCGGACCGACAAGGTGCCGGGCGATTTTCTGATGATCGCCGATCTCTATCGCCGTATTGAAACGCAAGGTCTCGCCTTTGTCGTCGTCGAAATGGCGGCCGAAAAATATCCCGGGGAGTCGAAACTCCTCTTTGCAAAATCACTTTTGCTTGCTGAGATGGGGGATAAAGAAAATGCGGCCATGATCATGGAAGGCCTTGAAGGTCCTCAGCCTGGTATTGACAAAGCGATGCATGCCCTCCGAACAGCACTTCAATCGAAGTAGTAAGTTTTTAGTTTTAAGGATTATTTACTCTTCTCGAACGTTCCGGTTGATGAATCATAGACATATGTATTCCCGGCGGGGCCGATGTAGTCTCCGTCTCCATCTTTTTCCCACTGATCGCCGCGATAGGCGTTTTGCATGACATTCGTAAAGAAAGGGTTAGAGCTCGAAGAGGGGCCCTCATCTGCGTCGTCTAATGTAGATGGGTAGGAAGCACTACCATTCACCATATTCTCAGAATAAACCAGCTGGAGGGCCGTATTGACGTTTCCGACCATTTCACTTTCGGAGGCGCTCTGTGTCTCGGCCGAGATGTCGATAAACTTTGGCAGCGCCAAAAAGGATAAGACGCCGATGCAGACAATGATCATAATCAGTTCGATTAACGTGAAACCTTTATTGCGCTTTCGCATAATTCATATATATTATAATTCTAAATGTGAGTCGAGTGAATTTCTGAACAGGTTGGGTGATTCCCAAAATGTTCAATTTTTTTATATATGCAAAAATTAGACACAGATCAAAGAACCGGCCTTAGCTTTTGGCGGAGATATGTCGACTTCATGCATCGCTTCGATTGGCTGATGGTCGCCATATCAATCATTTGTATTGTCTCCTGCCTTCTTTATGTTCGCAAGATTCAGATTCGTTCCGACTTCAAGGAAATGCTCCCCGATCAATATCAGAGTGTGGTGGAACTCAAAAAGATTGAGGAACGGGTCAAAAGTACGAGCACACTGGCTGTCATTGTCGGGGGAGAAAACTGGGCGTCGATGCGGAATTTCATCGATGACTTTGTTTTTCGTGCCAAGGCGGAGATGCCGGTCGATATTGCAGAGATCGAGTATAACGCCCGCGATGTTCATCAGTTTTTCGACCAGAATAAGTATCTTTATGTCGATCTGGAAGATCTTCAAGAGATCCACGTCCGACTTAAGCGGCAGATCGATTATGAAAAAATTAAAGAGTCACCATTTTATATCTCATTTGAGGATGAGCCGCCCACGTTTGATATTTCTGATCTTGAGGAGAAATATCGTGCTGAGACGGTTAACTATCAGCATTACGAGGATGGTTATTTCACAAACAAGGATATCTCGATTGCCGCGATCCTTGTAAAGCCTCGTGAGGGGGCGACAGATGTTGTCTTTGCGGAATATCTGATTGCCCGCCTCACAGAAATCGTGAACGAGCTAAATCCCGAATCGTACAACACCTCGATCAAGATTGGGTTCGGCGGACGTTATCGCAAAATCATAGAACAATACCGTGCTCTGGTCAGTGATATCTTAAAGACGATTATTCTTTGTGTTGTATTGGTGGGTTTTGTTCTCCTGATCTACTTTCGGCGTCTTCGGATGGGGATTTGGATGACGATTGTCGTGATCCAGGGAACATTGATTACGCTGGCCGTTGCGCGGTATGGGATTGGTTACCTGACGTCTCAGACCGCTTTTTTGGGGTCGATCATTGTTGGAAATGGTATCGATTACAGCCTGGTGATGCTCTCTCGTTATATTGAGGAACGACGGTTGAAACACAAATTGAATGATGCCGTTGCAACGGCAATGGCGACGACATTTCGTGCAACAATCACGTCTGCGCTCACAACAAGTGCGGCCTTTGCCGTTCTGGCGTTTACGAAAATTAAGGGTTTTTCTCAGTTTGGTTTTATCGGCGGCGTTGGGATGGTGATGTGTTGGATCACCACCTTTCTCTTTCTTCCGTCACTGGTTACATTTACTGAGCGATTTTTGCCGCTAAATATTGAAAAGATTAAGGTCAAGAATCCATTTTGTATTGTGGAGCCCGTTGGCAGGTGGGTGAGCCGACATTATCTTTGGGTCTTGCGTGGGTCTTTGGCCTCCATTATTATCGCGATTGGTCTGGCAGTATGGTATCTCCCAAATTCGTTGGAGTACGATTTTTCACGCCTCAAATTTAAACCCGCCAAGATGGCCGACAACTGGGAAAGTGACGCGCGATCGAAGCTTGCGCAGATCTTCGGTCAGTCGACGACGCCATCTGTTGTTTTAGCAGATAGGTTAGAGGACGTTCGTCCGATTTGCGACGCCATTGCCGCTAAAGCTGAGAAAGAGGGGGTCGAGGATCTTTTCGAACATTGCAAAACGATTTATGAATATGTTCCTGAGAGCCAAGATGAAAAGTTGGCAATCCTTGAGGAGATGCGCGAGTTGTTAACCGGGTCGACGCTTTCATTTCTTTCGGAAGTGGAAAAACGTGAGGTCGAAAAATTTCGTGAAACATTTGATCTTAAAAAACTAAGTCTTGCAGATGTTCCGGATGAGATCGCCGTCAATTTCGAGGAATCGAATGGAAGTCGGGGACTTATTACGTACGTTTATTCCAATGCGGCGGCAAATTTATGGGATGGCAAAAACCTGATTCGCTTTGCCGACCTGATTCGTGAAATTGAATTGCCCGATGGTCGGGTCATCTATTCATCGGGTGAACCGGCCATCTTTGCTGATCTTCTGATGACGGTTGCGAATGAAGGCCCCAAGATTACCTTTATCTCCATCGGTGTTGTTATTCTTCTTGTGGCTCTTAATTTCAGAAAATCGAGGACGTCGGTGATGATTATCGGGACGCTCTTGACTGGTATTATTTGGCTGATCGCCTGTCTTGCCATTTTCAATATAAAGCTAAACTTCCTTAACTTTGTGGCGCTTCCGATTTCGTTTGGTATTGGTGTCGATTATGCCGTCAATATGTATCAGCGATACCGTCTTGAAGGAAAGGGAAGCATGTCGAAGGTGACGGCAACAACTGGTGCGGCGGTCCTTCTCTGTTCCTCGACCACAGTCATCGGCTACTCTGTTCTGATGGCATCGAGTTCGCTCGCCCTACGTTCATTCGGTTTGGTAGCGGTCGTGGGTGAGATCTGTTGCCTCATCGCGGCAATTGTTTCAATGCCGGCGTTGGTGACTTGGTTGGATAATCGTGAGATGAAGAAGAAACATTCGGGGACCTCTTCCTAACTCCTCCTACCCCTTTACCCCATCCGAGTCCTGCTGAACTGGGCTAGGAAGGGATAAGATGGTTTCGGAAGGGTTCGGAGAGGATATTTAGTTCAGATCCTTCGTAAATTTTTCGACAGCGGTGATGGTTGTTCCGATCACCATTCGATCATTATAAGATGCCTTTTCGAGTGAACCCTTTCGTTTGACCGCTTTACGTCCGGTAGCGCTATAGCAATGATGAACCATCTTGCGAGATCGTCGGGCGTCAATCCAGTCGATACAAAAAGAGACCTCCGCATGATTCTGTCGGCCCGCCGTTAGGTTTCTGTTGTGTTGAAAGGCGTTGATAGACCCCGAAATAACGGCGTTTGCGCCGACCTTCCGACCCATTCGTGCAAGTTTTGATGTGCTGAGTGTTTGATCGAGTTCCAGTTTCTCCAGCTCATCATCGCCGACAATCGTGAAGAGACCCTCTTTTTCGATCTGTTTGATTATTACCTTCGGAATAAACGTGGATCCCTTGGAGTGATACGTTGCTGTGTACGAAAAGGGTGCTACAAAGATCTTTTTGACTCTTTCCGTTGGATATTCAGGGGGAGGCGCCTTCTTGGGAGCGGACGCTTTTTTTGCAATGCTAGGGGCGGCCAAGAAAAAAACAATAACACCTAGCGATAACGCAATTTTAATCCGAGAAGACATAGACAGATTCCGGGTAAAAGCGAACACGTCCACTTTCAAAGCACCATTTTAGGTGTTCATCGAGGAGACGGTTTTTTGTCTCGAGATCCACCTGGGCCCTTAAGAGTGATAGGTCAAGATCTACGCGCAAAGGGCGGTCTGGAATGAGGTGTCGCGTGCTTTTGCGCGGAAAGAGCTTTTTGCTGAGTGTCCGCTCAATAACCTCATCCTTTCGGAACTGTGGACGGATGATCATCGACTGGGCATCGCTATTTTCGAATTGCTCGGTCGATGTGGAGTTTTCAACATATAGAACACGAAGGTTGCGTCGATCGATTTCATCATCGATCTTTTCGGTGTCGTGAATTAACTCATCAAGAATGTATTCGTTGTCCGTCATCGGCTTGTCAAGGGTGTAGAATTTTCCACCCTTGTCGCCGGCGATGAGGATATGTTGTCGTTCGATCAATTCCTTCCGAGCCTTCTCGACATCTTTGCATTCTTTGATTGAATATCCATTCTTTTCAGGGAAGAGATCTTGAAGAAGATCAAGGGCACCCAGCGGACGAAATGTGAAGGCGTCCCAGCCCTCCAGACGGACCTTTTTAGAAAAGTAGTCGATTTCGCAGATGAGAACGTCTGGGACTTCAAGGTTGTTATAGGCAGCCAGGCGGTGCATACCGTCAATAATCACATAGTGGTCGTTCTGTTTGGCCGCAATCATCGGATTCTTGACGATGCCAATGTCCATGATGCTGAAGGCGATACGGTCGACCCACTTTTCGACAATACCTTCATGCCTGAGGCAATTATCGATTGGAACAATTTTCAGATTTGGATAGATGTCGGTGACGTCCATAATGGTGCCCTCTATAATTATAATTTAATCCCTTCCTATTCCCTCCTAAACCTTCTTGCTTCTTCCTAGCCCATTGAATTGGGTTTGGATGGAGTCGAAAGGTGTCGGATGGGTTCGGTTGGGAAGATCATTATGACTCCCTTGAAAAGTTGACGATGATTTCTGCCACTTCGGCTCCGGCCCTTGCCTGTCCCTCAGCAGTTGAGGCGCCCAGATGAGGCACGCCAATAAAGGCATCGAGCTCGAAGAGCGGATTTGTTTGCTCGGGTGGTTCTTTTTCGAAAACGTCAAAGGCGGCTCCGGCAATGTGGCCCTCTTTAATCGCGTTTGCGAGGGCTTCTTCATCAATCGTGCCACCGCGGGCGCAATTCACAATCCGTGATCCCTTTTTCATCTTGGCGATCGTTTCGGCGTTCAGCATATGCTTTGTCTGAGGAATCAGCGGGACGTGGAGTGAAATATAATCGGCTTTGCCGAGAAAGTCATCAAAGTCGAGAAGGGGTACATTGTGTTCCTTGGCGACCGCTGGGTCGAGAATAGGATCGTAGGCGATGATATCCATTCCAAAGGCACGCGACAGGCGCGCGGTCTCTTGGCCGATACGTCCAAAGCCAATCAGGCCCAACGTTTTCCCGTGAAGTTCAGAGCCAGCATATTTTTTCCGATCCCAACGTCCCTCCGTGAGTGCTTTATAACCCTGCGGGATATTCCGTGCTAGGGCGAGCATTAGACCGAGGGCATGTTCGGCCACACTGTTTGTTGTGGCACCGGGGGTATTGCGAACCTCAACCCCTTTTTCCTTGGCATGGGCGACGTCGACATTGTCGAGGCCCACACCGGCACGAACGATCAGTTTGAGATCGGTTCCGGCATCGATAACCTCTTTGGTCGCCTTCGTTGCGCTTCGAACAACCATGATGTCGTATCCGGGAAGGGTCGATTTGAGTTCATCGGGTGTCATGCCAGTTTTAAATGTAACATCGAGTCCGGCCTCTTTAATCGTGTTAACCGAATTGTCGTCCAACTTATCGCAGATTAGAACCTTCATTTTTTCCTCCTAAAAACTAAAACGGGTCGTTTGCTAACATTTCTTCAGCCGCGGCAACGCCAGCACCCATGCGGACTGGGTGTCCGGCTTCTTTGAGGGCCATTTCAATTGCCGAGATGGCAATGATGACATCCATTCGGTCCATATAGCCGAGATGGGCAACGCGGAAAATATTTCCCTTCATTGTTCCCTGGCCGCCGGCAAGTGTGACGCCGAATTTGTCGCGGATTGTTTTCACAAGTTTGGCACCATCAACGCCACTCGGAACCTTGACGGATGTTAGAACATTTCCAGGGCGCTTGGCGAAGATGTCTAATTCGAGTGCTGTGATCGCTCTGCGTGTTGCTTCACCCAGCCATTCATGACGCTTCCACATTCCCTCGATCGTTTCGCGCTTGATGATGTGGAGGGCCTCATTGAGTTGAAGAATCAGAGTAATCGCTGGTGTCCAAGGTGTCGTATCTTTTTCATACGACTTCTTGGCGTCATTTAGATTGTAATAAAATTTTGGGCAGGTCGATTTTTCGATGAGTGACCAGGCCTTCTTGGATGCGGTGATAAATGCGAGTCCCGGTGGCAGCATGAGACCCTTTTGTGAGCCGGTCAGCGCAATATCGATCTTCCAGTCATCCACTCTTAGCTCTTGGGCGCCAATGCCGCTAATGCCGTCGATCACAAGGGCGGCATCAGTCTTGGAAACGACTTCGCCGAATCCCTTGACGTCCATAACGACACCGGTCGATGTTTCGGAAAGTTGTGTGAAGACCGCTTTGGCATCCGGATTGGCCTTGAGTGACTCTTCGAGCATTTCGGGCGTTACAAATTCACCATACTCGACTTTAAGAACAACGGGGTTCATGCCGTAGGCCTTGCAGATCTTCGTCCAGCGTTCACCGAATTTTCCTGTTTCGATAACGATGGCCTTGTCGCCGGGCGAAAGAATGTTGACGACGGCGGTCTCCATGGCACCGGTGCCAGAGCTCGTCAATGTGTAGACGTCGTTCTCTGTGCAGAAGAGATATTTTAGATTTTCGCTCGCCTCTTTGACGATGGCAGAAAATTTGGGTGTTCTGTGGTGATAGATCGGGAGTGAACCGATGGCCAAAACTTCAGGTGGAACCGGCGTCGGGCCGGGGGCCAATAGATAGTCTTTGCGAACCTTTTCCATATAATCCTCCAAGTATGTCATCCCCGACTCGATCGGGGATCTCGTGTGTAGACTCTGGATCCTCCGGTCAGGCCGGAGGATGACTGACGAGACGGACAATATGTCCAAGAGTGGGGAGTGTCAAGGACTGTCGGAAAAGGAAAAGCTCTATTATATTGGGGGTTTGACTTGCGAGAGGGGATGGGATAGGAAGTCCAAATGAAGATCCGGGGGATCATCCTTGCTATTCTGATTATTTTTGCTCCAGGGCTTCTCTTTGCCCAGGCCTCTCTGAGCGTTCCGGCGGAAGATCGCGTTTACCGTGCGATTGATCGTCTTGTGGCAGCCGGTGTTGTCGACGACGTTATTGTGGGGCAAAGGCCTTATAGTCGGAATGAGGTGGCTCGGATTTTTATTGAGGCGCGTCGGAATTTTGATCGTTTGAAAAAGCCGACTGAAAAGATGATGGCCTGGCGGATCCTTCATTATTGGGAGCCGATATATCAGCGAGAAATCAATCAGATCAAGAGTGGTGGTGCCGGTGATTGGCGTCTCAAAATTTTAGACGAACTCGACGTCTATTATTATCATCTGGATGGTCCCGATCGACAGGCGCCTGCTAACGGCTTAGGAAGCGTTCGTGCACATGTTCGCCCGATTACCGAATATTTTTCTGGCCGACATATTGCTGACGATTTTAACTTTGGTTTTGAATCTTTTCACTCAGCGGGTGGTCCCTATTTTGCTCTCATGGCTCATCCTCTTTTTCAGCTTCAGATAAGAATAGGGGATGCGGAGCCCGAAAATAAAATCTATGCTCAAGAACTCTATGCGAAGTTCGGTTATAAGAACTTCGAGCTAGAGGTTGGTCGTGATGAGTTGATTTGGGGACAGGGTGAGCTTGGTGGACTGATGTTTACGAACAATGCACGGCCCCTCGATTTTGTGAAGTTCTCAAATCCCCATCCCGGCCGACTGCCGTGGGTCTTTAGACATATTGGGAATATAAAATCGACGCTCTTTCTCGCAAACATGGGTCCCCGTTACAATTTTAAATATGCCTATCTTCTCGGATGGAAGCTCTCGGTTCAGCCGGCCACATTTGCGGAAGTGGGTATTGATTATGGTGTGATCATGGGAGGGCGAGGGGCGCCGGCGATTTCCCGTGCTTCCAATAGTATGGGTGGAATCGATCTTCGTTTCCGAATACCATCTCTTTCGAGTGTGGAACTCTACACGGAACTTTATTTTGAGGATGTTGATTGGGGTGAACTCGGTGTAACTTTTCTTGACAGGACAGCCTATATCGCCGGTCTCTATTTTCCGCGGTTGTGTAATTCAAACAATATGGCTCTCCGATTTGAGTATCATCACACGTCTCCGATCACGTATCGGAACAACCAGTGGACAGATGGCTTTGCTCTGAGTAACGAATTTTTGGGTGACCCTCTGGGGCCGAATGGTGACGCGGTCTATGCCAATTACTATTACGATTTGGGTGAAGAAAAACGTCTAATTTTTCGTCTGGCATATGAACGGCGAGGTGGAGATTTATATCGTACGCGTGCCTCCGACGGGAGTTTTGTTGTAACCACATCGCGTCCAACTGAAATTCGGTATCGTGGAATGGTGGCGTTTGGACATCAGATTATCAAAAAGGTTCGGTGGCAGTTTCTCCTTGGGTACGAAAGGGTTTCTAATTTCAATTTTATGCCTGGCGACGGGCGGCATCTCGCCTTCTTTGGCACCCGTCTGAAATTTGACCTCGGCCTCTAAGCCTCACTCGTAGCTTCGAATAAGTACAGGTTCCGTAAGCTGAGCTTTTCGGGACGTTCCGATATTCAGGGTTCCAAGACGGTCGCTCCGGCCTCCGCGATTTTCCGCCGGAGGCGGATCAGCCTTCGGCTGACGTATCCACGGCGCCGACCTTCTCCTCGCTGTTCCGCAGTGCAGTTTTCAGTCAAACGTTATGACTCGTACGCGGCCCTCTGCGTCGTCCCGGATACGCGAATTTAAGGTTAACCGTCTCACCGCAAGGCCGAATGGGGATCGGGACCTAAACTCTCTTTGACGATTATTTCATATTACCGGGACCGATCGCCACCGCGGACGAAATCGGTCGTTCTCCGCTGATTGTCTTGGAGACCCTGATATCTTCACGTCCCTTTTGTCTGACTCTTTCTTTACCCAGACTCATTCGAAATTTCTCGTTCAGCGTGCTGATCGAGGAAAAACCTGTGACAAGACGGGGATCTATGGCTTGCTACCGACCGCTAAATTATCGCCGAGCGCATGAGACGTCTAAATATGATATTGGTTTTCTCAGGTTTCATAGCCGACGGAGAGGAGGATCCTGAAACCTGTCTGAAAATCAAATCATATTTCGGCGTCGAGTAGCGAAGGCCATATAATAGACCGTGGGAGGTAGAAGGCATGGCGTACCGGCCGAGCAGGTTTTTCCGAGTGAAGTTTTGGAATTCTGGATATCGGAGTGTCTCAATCGAGGAGCTTGTGTTACGAGGGTTGCTGTGATCTATAAAGAGTGATAGGAGTCTTTCAGAATTTTGTAACTCTATCAGACAGTATTTCGAAAGTGTGGTTCATGGCGACAAAAAAACGTCCAAGTAGGAGGCATCGGCCGAAGGGGTTGGAGATCATCTATGAAGACCGGGATATTATCGTCGTGGATAAATCGGCGGGTCTTTTGACGATTTCTACGAACAAGGATAAGGTGAGAACCGCTTACTTTGTTCTGACCGATTATGTGCGGAAGGGGAATGCCAAGTCTCATAAGCGGATCTTTGTCGTCCATCGCTTAGATCGGGATACCTCCGGTTTGCTTATCTTTGCAAAGACGCGTGAGGTTCAGATGTTTTTTCAGAAGGATTGGGAGAACGTTGAAAAGCGGTACATTGCCGTCGTGCATGGCAAGCCCTCTCCAAAAGAGGATACGATTACCTCTTATCTGGCAGAGAATCGGGCTCATAACGTTTACTCAACCCCTGATCCAAAGGTTGGGAAGCTTTCGCACACGTATTACAAGGTAGTAAAAGAGGCGAAGATATATAGTTTACTCGAGATTAATCTTATCACCGGTAGGAAGAATCAGATTCGCGTCCATCTGGCCGACAGAGGGCATCCGGTCGTGGGTGATAAGAAATATGGAGAGAAGGATAAGTGGCACAAACGCTTGGCACTTCACGCCAAGTCGATATCGTTCACACACCCGGTCAATGGCAAGAAACTTACGTTCGAGGCCAAAATTCCAGAATATATTGAAAATCTGGTTGGCCGGTTACGGTAACGAGGCTCGTATCGTATATTGTTTGTCGGTTACGTCATTATTATAGTAACACGACAGACGAAACCCATTGACGATACTGGCATCGGGACCTCAACCG
>CAYWXY010000052.1:14762-14989 GCA_964462555.1 uncultured Pseudomonadota bacterium
TTGGTTTCGGTTGACGACGGTCGCCATTTCGCTTTTTTGGGCACCTAGTTGAGGTTTGATTTGGGACTATAATTGTAAACAAGATAATTCAAAGTTTTAATAGTCAAAACAGACAACATAATGTGTTATTGTATATTCGTTATCAAAACCTGGCTGCGGAGTGTCGTCGAAAAGGGAAACATTGAAGCGACCCAATTTAAGGCGTGCGTGTATTCCTCCCTCATCTA
>CAYWXY010000053.1:0-14963 GCA_964462555.1 uncultured Pseudomonadota bacterium
GATTTTATGACTTCGTGCGAAAGTTTGGCTGGGGCCAAGTCGGCTGGAAAGCAAAGTCTCGAGGGCAAAGAGTATTTCGTTCAAGACGGCGACATAATCAGCTTCAGATTCAACGTCTAATATGCACATTCTTAATCGTCAGTTGATTGATCAATAACAATATCGTAGAATGCTTCCTTACATTATAAGGGGGTGCGATGCGATATTTAATAACGACTTGTTTCTTAATCATCATCTCTAGCCTTGTTGCCTGCGGTGGCTCATCGAGTGGCGGTGGCGGTGGAGGTGGTAGCGTTCCAGATTGTGGGGAGTTATCGCTTGCCGCGGTTACCAATTTTGAGGCCAGCGATGGAACGTATACGAGCAAGGTAGCGCTTTCTTGGGACAAGGGTTTCCTTTGGGAGGTTGCCGATAATGATGGGGCAGCGGGTGCTTATGCATCGAGCATTGTAGAAACCGATGGCACGTTCCATGTGGCCTATAAGACACTGACGGGTGTCGGCGGAAAATTGATGCATGCCTGGAAGACAGCGACCGGTTGTTGGAATACGGAAACAGTCGATGAATCGATCGACAACATAGGGGCGTACACCGATATGGATATTGATAGTAACGGAACGCTCCACATTTCTTATTATGACGAAACCAATGGATCAATCAGGCACGCCTACGGAACGTCGGGAAGTTGGAGTTATGAATCAGCGGCAACCGGCGTCAGCACGTCACTTTCTTCGACCGGCATAGCCGTGTCAACCGCAGGGATTGTCCATATTACGTTCAAGGGAAATAGCGGGTTAATCCATGCCTATAAAAACTCATCATCATCCGCGTGGCAAACTGAAACGGTCGTTGCGTCGATGGGTCAGGCGGCAAAGATCGATACTGCGGGGACGACAGTTTATATTGCCTATCATACGTCGTCGGCTGGCGGCGTTGATGTGATCTCGAAGGAGGAGGGTGGATCGACCTGGACTGCGGAAACGATTGACTCGAATCAAGTGGGCCTCTTTCTAGATTTTCATATTCAGGGAACGACGTGGGAGACCTATTTTATGATCTCTTATTTCGATTCCGAAAATGACCGTCTAAAAATGGCATGGAAAAGTTCGGTCGGCACCTGGAGTGTTGAGGTGGTTGATGATGACGGAACAGTGGGTTGGTACACGTCCATCGACTCTAGTGGGTATCCTGCACCGATAGAAATGCATATTTCTTATTACGATCTAACAAATGGGGCGCTTAAGCACGCATGGAAGGAAACGACGGCCAGCAGTTGGAATACAGAGATGTTGGATTCGACGGGATCGACGGGTCAGTGGACTGCTATTGCCTACGATGATACAAATGTTCTTGTTCATATTGCCTATTATGATCAGTCTACGACGGCGCTCAAACATGCTTTTGACAATAATGGGGTTAGTTACGAAGTGGGGCGGCGTGACACGATTGGTTCAGGGGCGTGGACGACACTCACGACAACAACCGACACCAGTTATGACGATACGTCGGTTACAGCCGAGCAGGTTTATGAATATCAGGTCGTCCCATCGGCCAATTCCTATTCGGGCGATGCAGCAACCGACACCGGCTATGCGGCAGGATCGGAGACCGTCGATGATACCACCAGTGATGTTGGAAAGTGGAACAGCATTGCCGTGAGCAGTGATGGAACGGTCCACATTTCATATTATGACGACGATAATAATTACCTGAAACACGCCTGGAAGACGGCAACATCAACAACCTGGTCAACCGAAACTGTCGACGATACGGGGAACACCGGACGTTGGGGAACTAGTATCGGGATCGACAGCGATGGAACGCTTCATATTTCGTATCATGATGCCAGCGCGGGAGTGATGGATCTCAGACATGCCTATGGTGTGGCCGCCGGTGCGGGTTGGACGTGGACAACAGAGGATGTTGAAACCGACAGTCAGGTGGGACTTTATAGCCATCTGACCATCGACGACGATGATACGATCCATGTGTCGTACCAGCTGGCAAGTACGGAAGACGACCTGAAATACGCGCGAGGCATTAGCAACGGACAAGGTGGCTGGACGTGGACAACGCAGGTTGTCGATACAACCGGCACAGTCGGTATGTGGACCGGAATTTCCCATGTGGTCGGATCTAATCCCGATCTCCACATTTCATATTACGATGAAGGAGATGAAAATCTGAAACATGCGTTGGGTGAATGGAACACACAAACGGCAAGTTACGACTGGACGACGGAGGTGGTGGATGGTGCGTCAGAGCTGGTTGGTCAATATACCAGCATTTATATTGATGGCGACGGCCGGGTCCATATTTCTTATTATGACGAATCAAATGACACGCTTAAGCATGCCTGGTTAGAAAATGGTGGAACGACCTGGAATCTAGAGGTCGCAGATACTGCCTCGACCGGTGGGTTTGCCGGAAAATTCACAAGCATCGTCACAACTGACGACGGGAATGTCTATATTTCAGAATACACGGACAACAGTGGTTTCTATCTGAAGTTGGCAACCGGCATCTGGAATACATCGACGACTGTCTATGATTGGACGTCAGCCAATGCGGATGATACGGCAAATGTTGGTACCTATACCAGTATGGCGGTCGGCCCTGACGGTTTCTTGAATATCTCGTACTATACCGGTGACAGCACGCTCAAATATACGAATGTGAGCCCATAAAAAGAATGACAAATTCAAAAAAGACGTGCTAATTATGGTCACGGAGCAAAAAGGGACGGAGCAATATTGCTCCGTCCCTTTTTGCTCCGTGACCAGGAGATGTTATGAAATCGGATTGGGTCGTTCTGAAATTTGGTGGCACAAGTGTGGCCAGCAGGCAGGGCTGGGATGTGATAGCAGGCCAGGTGAGAGATCGCCTGTCAGTCAATGAAAAACCGTTCCTTGTCTTCTCTGCCTTTGCAGGTGTTTCCGATCTTCTGGAAGAAATTTTCCTCCATAATTCCAATAAAGAACGAGATCTTGTTTTAGACCAGATTGCTTGTCGACATCAAGAAATTGCAAAGGATCTTGGTGTTGACAATGAGTGCTATGCGGAGATGCTAGAAATTCTAAGAAAGAAAGTTGATAAGATCAAAGATGTATCGCCAAAACTCAAGGCCGACATTTTTGCCTACGGTGAAATTTTATCAACAACCATTGGTGCCGAATTTCTGAAATCGCAGATCCCTGGTACATTATGGATCGATGCACGTGATATCCTCAAGGCGATCAATCAAGAGGATGATACGGACCAACGGTCGTACCTTTTGGCCTCGTGTGACTATGAGCCCGATGAAAAGTTGCAGAAGAATTCGGCGACATGTATCGTCACGCAGGGGTTTATTGCATCAAATGATAAGGGGAAAACCGTCCTTTTGGGTCGCGGTGGGTCTGATGTTTCGGCGTCTTATTTTGCCGCCAAACTTTCGGCAAAACGTTTGGAGATATGGACCGACGTTCCCGGGCTTTTCACGGCGGACCCTCGCTATATCGGCAAGACACGACTCTTGAAACATCTCAACTATGATGAGGCACAAGAGATCGTTACGCTTGGTGCCAAGGTGTTGCATCCACGTTCAGTTACACCGGTAAAACAATATCACATTCCGCTTCATATCCGATCGACATTGTCCCCTGAAATGTCCGGAACAATCATTTCGGTCGATGCTATCAGCCAGGGGGCCGAGGTTAAGGCGATCTCGTCACGTAAGGGGATCACGGTTGTTTCAATGAATACAATCGAGATGTGGCAGCGTGTCGGTTTTCTGGCCGACGTCTTCACAACCTTTAGAAAACATGGGCTTTCGATTGATCTGGTTTCCACGTCTGAGACCAACGTGACAGTTACGCTTGACCAAACGACTGGCGCCTTTGACGACAAAGTTTTAAAAGCTCTAACGAAAGATCTTTCTAAACTTTGTGATCCAAGGATCATTCCGTCATGTGCGACGGTCAGCCTTGTTGGAAATAATATCCGAACGATCCTCCATCACTTAGCCCCGACGCTTGAGGTCTTTGAAGAAAAACAAATTTATCTCGTCTCCCAAGCGGCCAATGACCTCAATTTAACGTTTGTTGTCGACGAGGCTCCGGCCGACAAATTGGTAAGCGAGCTCCATGCCCAGATTTTCTCATCCCGAAGACCGGATGCAGTAATTGGTCCATCGTGGGAAGAGCTTTTTGAAAAGGATGTGGCGGCAGCCGGATCTATTGACCCCTGGTGGATTGAGCAGCGCGATCGTCTGCTTGAGATGGCCGCCCAGAAAACCCCGCAGTTTGTCTATAATAAGGGTGATGTTGAGGAAAAGATCGAGGCGCTCAAAGGGTGCAGCAGTCTCGATCGTCGCCTCTACTCCATCAAGGCAAATATCTATCCGCCAATACTTAAATTAATCCGGGATGCCGGCTTTGGATTTGAGTGTGTCTCTCCGGGCGAGGTTGAATATCTTTTTAATGAGTTTTCGGACATGAAGCCGGAAGAGATTCTCTTTACACCCAATTTTGCTCCAAAGGGCGACTATGAAGTAGGGCTAAATCGCGGCGTTCAGGTAACGATTGATAGCCTTCATCCGCTCATTGAGTGGCCAGAGCTCTTCAAGGGGAAAGAGATCTTTGTCAGGCTTGATCCGGGCGAGGGAAAAGGCCACCATAAGTTTGTTCATACGGCTGGCGTGAAGGCCAAGTTTGGAATTCCGCCGTCACGGTTCGGTGAATTGGCGAAAAGGGCCAAGAAGTCGGGCGCGGCGATCACGGGACTTCATGCACATGTCGGAAGCAGTATTCACGATCCATTTGTTTGGGAAAAAACGGCAAGCTTTCTCTCAAAGGCCGCTGAACATTTTCCCGAGGCAAAGGTTCTTGATCTGGGTGGCGGACTTGGTGTTGTTGAGAAGCCAGGGCAGCCGCCGCTTGATCTCGAGCGATTCAATGAGGCCCTCGGAAAATTTAAGAAGACATTTCCACAATTTAAACTTTGGATTGAACCGGGCCGTTTTTTGGTTGCCGAGGCGGGTATTCTCCTTGCGCGCGTCACACAGACCAAGATCAAGGGGGACTACCACTTTGTGGGTGTCGATGTCGGAATGAATACACTGATTCGCCCAGCACTCTACGGCTCACACCACGATATCGTAAATTTGAGCCGCCTAGATGAGGAGGCCACCATTCGCGCAACGGTTGTTGGCCCCATCTGTGAATCGGGTGATGTCTTGGGTTACGCCCGTGACCTTCCAAATTGCTACGAAGGCGATGTGCTTCTGATTGGCACCGCTGGCGCCTACGGTCGCGTCATGAGTTCCAACTACAACCTTCGTTCACCCGCCTCTGAATATTTCATCGAAACCGGAAAAGGAGATCGCTAATGTCTCACATGTTTGAATCATTTGACAACGCAGATATAAGAAACTTGATGAGCGAGCAGTTGAAGCGTCAGGTTGATGTCGGATGGCCGAATGAGGCGATCTGTCTAGAGGGGCACGGATTGAAAAATGCCACAACCGTTTTGGATATTGGTACTGGAAACGGTTATTTTTTGTGTAAAATGGCCGAACGGTACCCAGACAAACAGTTCACAGGGATTGAACCAAATCCGGAACTGGTTGAAATCGCAGAAAAGAATATCAAAGAAAAAAGCCTAACAAATATCACGCTAATCAATGATCAGTGTCCGACAAAAAAGATAACGACATCTTTCGATTTTGTTTATGCCCGTCTCTGTTTGTATTTGGCCGAGAATAGGGTGGAGATACTCTCTTGGGCACATGAGCATATTGAACCAGGGAGGCAAATATGCATCATTGATGTTGATCATGGCTCCTACTATCCAGATGATCCTGAAGCACCTCTCGCCAAATTACATGAGGCAATTAAGAAGAGGGCCGATGATGATGGCGCCGACCGGAACATTGGAAAAAAACTTCCATATCTTTTACAGAAGGCCGGTTTCAGTGATATTCGCACGGAGGGGCGTTACTGGTACTCCACGATTGGTATGGCCCCCGACGATTTTGCTGAATTTTGGGGCGCATCGGCCTATGTTTTCAATGCATTCATGCCCGACTACTATTGTAAAGAGAGTCTCAATGAATTGATCCGTTACCTTGAAGAGATCAAGAGCGGTCAAGACCATGTCGCCATCAACCCCATCTTTTTTGTAAGCGGTACGCGATCTTAGGAAGGGTGGGGAGATAAATTCCTTGCCAAGCGTCAATCCTTGTGCTCAATTCCCCGCATGCCAAAGCCGAACCCCAAAGCACGGGAGAGTATTTTGAATGCCGCAGAGGATATCTTTGCGCATAAAGGATACGGCGGTGCGCGGACGGCAGAGATCGCAAAGCAGGCCAAGGTCAACAAGGCCCTGATCCATTATTATTTCACAAACAAGGAACAGCTCTACCATGCTGTGATGGATCGGCTCCTCTTCGATTTGATCAAGATTTCTCAGGATCTTCTGAAAAAGAACTATAAGGAACGTCGATTGGCAGAAGAGCTTTTTGATGCCTTCTTCGATTATGCCGCCAAGCACCGAAATTTTGCCCGCCTGACAACGGTCGAAAGTGCTGGCGAACAATCCCGCTACCTCGAAAATATGCTTCGAAATTTCTTTAAGCCACTCTTTGATCGTTCGGTCGATTTTATTCAGTCCCAGCAGAAAAAGGGAAATATCAAGAAGGGCGTCGATGCCGAGCAATTTTTAATATCGGCCTATCTGATGCTCCTTGGCTATTTTGCCGAGAGTCGCTTTGTTGAAAATGTTCTTGAGGGGGACGTCCTCGGGCCTAAAGTTCTCGCCAAGCGCAAGAAACACCTGAAATCACTCATTATTGGCACTTTATACTAACCAGATGGATAACGCTGAGGGCCCGATTTCTTTTGACAATTGGGTCAAAATCCTTCATAAAGACCTTCACTTTTTAACCATTTGGTTAAAACCGAAAGAGGTCTTATGAAGATATATCTCAGTTTTGATGTTGGCTCGATCAGTGTGAAGGCGGCTCTCTTGATGCCAAAGGAACATCCATTCAAGGGGAGCGATACATTTCAGCCCTTTTCACAGGCAACCACCGAACAGAAACTCTTTGTCTCCGACTATATTCGGATTCAGGGAGATCCTCATGAAATTGTTCGAAAGAGACTGGATGAAATCAGGGGGCTCTTTCCGAATGACGAGGTGATCGTTACGGCAACCGGTAACGGTTCGAACCTCGTCACTGAAGTGACATCCGCTGCAAAGGTAAATGAATTTCAGGCGATCGCCGCCGCGGCACGCGCCTTCCATCCACAAATTCGAACGATTCTTGAAATGGGTGGCGAAACATCCAAATATATCCTCCTCAAAGAGGGGCACATTGTTGACTACAATATCAATGGTGACTGTGCCGCCGGAACGGGAAGTTTTATCGACCAGCAGGCCGAACGTCTGGGGTATAGCGTTGAAGAGCTCGGGAAAATTATTTTATCAGCTAATAAGTCAGCCAAGATCGCTGGGCGTTGCTCGGTCTTTGCGAAATCCGATATGATTCATGCCCAGCAGAAGGGTTATTTGCCGCCCGAAGTGTTGCTGGGGCTTTCGAAGGCGGTTGCCCGCAACTTTAAGGCAACGATCGTTCGTGGAAAAAAGATTGAGTCCCCAGTTGCTTTTATTGGCGGCCTAGCAAAAAATGCGGGCGTCGTCGATTCCCTCTGTGAAACACTCGATATTCAAAAAAATGAATTGTTAATTCCGGGTGATGGGACATTTTGGGGAGCCATTGGCGCGGCACTATTTACCGCCAATGCGGAAACGGTAGACGCCCATATTTCGAAGCTCAATGAGTGGGCAACGATGCAGCCCCTCTCAACAGACCGGGTAAAATTCTTAAGAGATCAGATTCATCCAGTTGAACTCCCAGACAATGAAAAGACTGCCGTCTACTTGGGTATTGACGTGGGCTCAGTCTCCACGAACTTGGTTCTTCTCGACGAAACAGGTCGGGTTGTCGATGATATCTACGTTAGCACGCGCGCCCGTCCTATTGAAGTTGTCTCGGACGCACTCCTCGATATTGAAAAGAGATTGGGTGACAAAATTGTCGTTGTCGGTGTGGGGACAACCGGTTCGGGTCGTGAATTGGTGGGCGAGCTGGTCGGCGCTGATACGATCCGTGATGAAATCACGGCGCACAAAACCGGCGCAATCAGCATCGCCAAAACCTATCTGGGCGATGATGTTGATACGATTTTTGAGATCGGCGGCCAAGATGCAAAATATATCTATATTGAAAATGGAGTCGTGACAAATTTTGCTATGAACGAGGCTTGTGCAGCAGGAACGGGCTCATTTCTAGAAGAGCAGGCCAATCGAATGGGAATTTCGATCAAGGACGAGTTTGCGGAAAAGGCGTTTTCGTCAAAGGCGCCACTCAAGCTTGGTGAACGCTGCACCGTTTTCATTGAACGTGACATCAATGCCTATCAATTACAGGGTGCTCGGTCCGAAGATATCTTAGGAGGCCTTGCCTTCTCCATTGTGACCAACTATCTCAATCGTGTTGTGGGGCCAAGGCCTATCGGAGACAAGATCTTCTTTCAGGGCGGAACAGCATACAATGATGCAGTCGCTGCGGCCTTTTCGCAAATACTAGGAAAGGAGGTCGTGGTTCCCCCGCACAATGGCGTGATTGGCGCCGTTGGAACAGCCCTTCTGGCCAAGGACCTCGTAGAACAGACCGGAATGACGACGCAGTTTAAGGGCTTCGATCTCTCCAAAGTCGACTATTCGATGAGAGAGTTTACATGTAACGGCTGCACCAACACCTGCGACATTCAGGAATTCAATGTCGAAGGGAAGAAGACCTATTGGGGTGACAAATGTTCGGAAAAATTTAGGACCAAGTCAAAAACGACAAAGGCGGCCGAACTTCCCGATCTCTTCGCCCTTCGGGATGACATTCTTTCCGATGTTCTTAAGGCTTATCCTCGCCGAACGAATGGTCGCAACGAAATCATCATCGGGATTCCGCAAACAATGTACTATTGGGATCAGGCTCCAATCTGGACGGCATTTCTCCACGATCTCGGTTTTACGATTGTAACCAGTCATGAAACAAACAAAGAGATTATTCGTCAGGGACTGGAATTCACGGTGTCCGAACCCTGTTATCCGATCAAGGTGGCTCATGGACACATCTGGAATCTGATCGACCGCGGTGTCGATTATGTTTGGTTGCCGAATATCTTGAATGCCCGACGCGAACAGACCCAGGATCCGGACAAGATATACTATGTCTGTCCATGGGGGATGACGCTTCCCTTTGTGATTCGAAATTCGAAGGCCTTTGTCGATGTGCAAGATAAACTCCTGACGCCAACGCTTCCCTATCATTATGGGAAAAAGGCGATGGTCGACCAATTAAAGAAGTTTGGTAGCCAATTTGGAATCAGTACAAAAGAAATCAAACGCGCGATTGAACGTGGTTACGAAGCCGAGGATCGTTTTAGAACACGTCTCTCCATGGAGGGTGATCGGATCTGGAAAAAAGTTAAGGCCAAAAATCTTCAGACGGTTATCGTCCTGGGACGACCCTATAACACGCTGGACGGCGCACTAAATCTGAATCTCGCCCATCGTCTCCGAACGCAATATGGAATTAATGTGGTTCCGATGGACTTTGTTCCGACGGCCGGAAACGCGAGGGAGATGGCTGATAACATGTTTTGGAACTACGGACGACGAATTCTCAAGTCGATTGAATTTGCCAATCGTTCAGATAATCTGCATCTCATTTACATAACAAATTTCAAATGTGGCCCCGATTCTTATGTGAAGCATTATGCCCAGCATGGGAGCGATTCACCATTTTTAATCTTGCAGTTTGATGAGCACTCTAACGATGCTGGATTTGTGACGCGGATCGAGGCCAATTTGGATAGTAAGGGGTTGTTGACATTAGTAGATGACAAAAAAGAAGCGGTTGTCGAGAAGGAAAAACCATTGCATGGAACGACCACGACAACAAAGCTCGGTCTTATAGATTTGGATTATACACGGACTTATGAGGAGTAGATAATGGGCGTTTTAGACGGAAGAACATTATATGTTCCCGAAATGGGATTTGGTGGTGCGAGTATGCTCGCGGCGAGTTTTCGTTCGCTTGGCATCAAGGCCAAGGTTGTGCCACCATCAACAAAGGAATCCTTGGAACTGGGAACAAAAGAGACGTCGGGAGACGAATGTTACCCACAGCGTGTGACACTTGGTGATTTTTTGGCCATACTCAAAGAGAATGACCCCAAAGAGTGCGCATTCTTTATGCCGACGGCCGAGGGACCTTGTCGCTTTGGTCAGTATGCGGGCCATACTCGGAATGTATTGAAAAAACTGGGTCTTGACGATGCCGTTGTTTTTTCACTGACCAGCGAAGACGGGTATGGGGGTGTGGCAGACGAAGGATCACGAACCTTTGAGCGTTCGCTCTGGAACGGTATCGTGGCCTCCGACATTCTTCAGCAGATGCTTCATCGGATTCGCCCCTTCGAAAAAATTTCCGGTGAGACCGACCGAATCTATCTAGATGCGGTAGCAAGTTTGGAGCGTGTGATCGAGGCGCCATCGATTTCATTTAATGAACGAAAACGACGACTGAAGAGAGAACTTCTTAAGGTCCGTAAAAACTTCAGACATATCGAGACGACCGGTGATCCGTCAACGCGACCATTGATCGGTGTCGTGGGTGAGATTTTCTGTCGTCTTAACACGTTCAGCAATGACGATCTGGTTCGAAAGATTGAAGAGGCCGGCGGTTGGTGTTGGGTCAGCAATGTGAGCGAATGGATTTTGTATACCACATTTGATCAGCAGCGAAAACTGAAGCTCGATGGTAAGGGTATTTCAAAACCGATGATCCTTTCCAAACTTCGGTACCAGGTCCTTCGCCGCGATGAACACGATCTCTTTGACCTCTTTCACGCTGATCTCAAGGGGTGCGAAAACATTTCAGACATCGGTAAGCTTCTTGAATATAGCAAACCCTATCTCCCATACACAGGTGCACTGGGTGAGATGACGATCAACGCTGCCAATACGGTTCACTTTTCAAAAAAGGGAGCCGCGGGCGTTATCGACATCAGTCCCTTTAGTTGCATGAACGGAATTATCTGTGAGGCGGTCTATCCTAAATTGAGCGAGGATTTGGGTGGCTTTCCGATCCGCGTCTTCTATTTCGACGGCCTCAATACCAACCTTGATCGCGATATTGGTATCTTTCTCGAACTCGCAAGAACATACAAGAAGTAGACATCGGGGTCAGACCCCATTGTTTACTTTGTAAGCAAAACCAGTTTCTCGCGCAGCTCGTCGATAGATTTACTTGCCTGCATGGCCTGTCTAATGCCATCTGTGATGTGGCTGAAATGAACAGTCGCTGGTCGATTATCTTCAATGATCATTTCTCTGCCAAGAAGGGCATAAGTTGTGCACTCCGCAAGAAACTCACTCTGGTGGACGCCGGAATAGGCGGTCGGGATCTTCCCAGCCTCAAAGAGGGTGTTGAGAACATCTTGAATTCTCTTGCCTTCAATTTCTGAAAGTTTTGACTTGTAGTTCTCAATCGACTCTTTCCATAACAATTGATCCGCCTTTGGAATATGTAACTCATCCATTGACTTCGTCATGTAATCAACAAAGAAGGGCTCAAAGGCCTCTTCGCCTAGAAAATGCCACAGAAGATGGGCGATTTCGTGAATAGAGTAGCGAAGTCGGGGTTCTTGACCGACAATGTTGTCATTGTAGAAAATAAAGTCGCCAGATCTGTAATCAAAGGCAGCGGCCGTCGTTTCTGTAATAGCGTTCATTTCAAGTTGAAGGAGCCACGATTCGGAATAGGAGCTGGAGTGATATGGTAGATCTATTCGTAGTTTGGGGATGATGGACGAGCGAATGGCAAGTTTTGCCTCGCATGCTGACTCAGATACGCCAAGAAACGTTCGATAATAATTCATATCGTTCTTCAATTTGTCTTTATTGACAAAAGAAAAAGTCAGTGCCGTTCGTTGAAATTCTGTCGAGGTGTAATCGAAGAGTTCGCGAACAAGATAAGGGGGGTATTTTTCGACACCAGAGATGACGGTGCGCATCCAGAGGAGTCCGGACCATCTCTCTTTTGGGCCCATATAGAGGCGAACGGGCATGCCGTGAACGCGAAAACCCCATCCGTTAGGGAGCGGCGTTGCTCGATATTTCTCGTGCCGAGCACCTATAATAGCTTGCAGGTCTTTCGCTTCTCTACTGCTCGCAAGAAGTGTCCTGTTGTTAGTGAGATGATCGACAACGAAATAGGTCTTCTCTCCAGTTACTCGGTGAACAAGTGAGCCACGGCTTACCAGTCTACGATAATCAATGATCTGATGCATATTATAGATAGCAAGATCTCTGGGGCCGGGCTGATAATCCTTATTGACCGGAGAATTGATTTCGCCCCGAATGGGAACTCCCCTTTTGTACAGCAAACGTCTATTGGCAGAGGGATTGTAATATCTCTCCTCCTTCCAGATGTAACCATTTCGAAATGTAACACCATGATGGTCACTCGTTCTGAAGCTGACGTGTTTGCCGGAGATGATGTCGCGGTAGCGGTCGTAGAATTGGGAGTAGTTACTGTCATCTCTCCAGATAGGGCTATGAAGGACTCCCCCCATGGGAGTGGTAACTGCGACAAGGATATCGCCTGGATCAAGGGCGTTGGGAATGCAGCCGCCATCGGCCTCTTTGTGATGCCAGAAGGAGAGACCGATTCGCCATAACTGCCGATACGAAATAGAAGAAATGGGATGCGACATATTTTTGCATAAAGGATCGGCCATATAAAATTATCGGCAAAAATATCCAAATGTTGCGTTATATTTATAAGTATTTAGAATTATTACACAAATTCTGGGGTGACGATTCCCAGTTTTTGTCCGAAGTGGGGAGGCGTATAATAGTAGATGAGGGAGTGTGCTAATGATGCGATGGATTACATTAGCAGTGTTGCTGTTTACGCTCTTAGGCTGTGGTTCGGGATCAAGTTCCGGTTCCAGCGCCGGTGGAGGTACATCGGGTGGCGGCGCTACTGGAGGAACGGTTAATACCGAAAAATTGGCGGGCACGCCCTTCGAGGGACTCACAACCGGTGACACGATCGGATGGTCCGATCTTCGCACGGGAGATTTCCTAACCTTCTCAGTCGATGCGGTACCGATCCCAGTCTTTCTCGCCTTTTTTACCGATGCCGAGGAAAGTGTGATTCAGGAAGGTATCGATCTTGCCAATACCGCCGTCGGCTTCGATGTCTTTGAGGTTGTCGATACGTGGGATGACGGTGCACGCGTCATTTACAAGGTCACTGCAATTGGTGACGCCGACATGGGCTTTGACGAATCGTTCTTTACTGAAAACCCCGCCATTACGATGGGCTCCAGCCTTTACTTTGGTGAAACGACCTATGGCGGAAGAGTTGTTTGCGATTGGCAAATCGAACTTCGAAGCGACGGCGTCGACAAGTGGACCGTGGGTCACGAGTTGGGTCACGCAATGGGTATTGACCACTTCTTGATCGATTACGATGAAGATACGATCGGTGATCTAGAAACCGATTCCATCATGCAAGGTGATGTCTTTCCAGACAACCCTCAACTTACCGACTACAACTTCATGATGGAGATGCAGGGAGATATCCTTATGGATCACCTCGGCGAGGGGTCTGATCCGGATGCAGAGTAAAATGGTGGGGACTTAGCCTACGACGTCATCCTCCGGCTTGACCGGAGGATCCAACTACATATTGTTGCCGATTATTTCCGAAATTATTGAAACGGAGCATCAATAAAATTGCCTTGAACATTAAAAAGCATAGCTATAAGTTCAATGGCCATGGAAAAACTGTTTGAAAAAGCCATGCAAATGGAAACGGCCGACGCCTTCGATAAGATACTTAAGACACAAACTGAGACGTACGGTGCATATGAAATAGAGCAGTTATCTCACATTATCGACCAGAATGAGGTGAAAACGGTTCTTGATATTGGTACCGGTGAGGGGTCATTCCTTTTTAATTTGGCTAAGCGACAACCTGATGTAAATTTTGTCGCCATCGATCACAATGATGATTTTTTGAGGAGGGCGTTTAAGTTAAAGGATGAAATGGCACTACAAAATGTTCGTCTCGAAAAGGCGTTCTTCGATTGCAATTATGACTTTGCAAAATTCGATATGATATTTGCCCGTTTCACTCTCCAACACGCTAGCAATCCTCAAGATTTTCTGGATGAAGTATTTAAGCGGCTAACAGATAAAGGCATCTTCATTACAATTGACGAATATCTTTTTCGGACAGAGATTAAAAATCCCGTATGGAATGAATTTTACGACTGTTGGATTAAATGTTTTAAAAAGGCTGGATGCAATCATCTGATGCTCAGAGAGATTAATCCCTGGTTAAAGAAAGCCGGTTTTAAAGATATTAAAAATTCGATACAGCTCTATTCGCCAATAACAATTGGATCCGATAATTTTAAGATATTGGTCACGCGCATAGCCGCCCTTCTATATAAGGTATATCCAGATATATGGAGCGAATCATTTTTCCCGACATTCGAAAAATGGTTGGGTAAGGTTGTTGTGTCGAATGAGGTAGATCCATTTATACCGATGGCTCGCGTTGTTGCGAAAAAATAGATAAAAAACTTGAGATAAAAGGGCTAGGGGGATCTACCTTCCGCCTCCCGGCTCCAGGTATTCCCTCGGCGGTCATGTGTGATATGCTTTTTGTGGCCGTCTATTATATTGTGTGGAGTGTTGGTTGAAAGGGGATCTACCCTTCGCGCTGTTCGCGCTCCGGGTATTCCCTCGGCCACCACCCTGTCGGGCGGTGCCGGCCTCGGTCTGAACCAGACCACCTTCGGTGGTCGGTTCGACCCTCCCCTTCGGCTCCACCAAAATAA
>CAYWXY010000054.1:0-14462 GCA_964462555.1 uncultured Pseudomonadota bacterium
ACGTTGGCCGGCCATCCAAATTGTTCCAGGTACTTAATGGCATGAACGCCAACCCCCTCATCACTCATGAGAAGATTCCCGACACCTATAATAACAACGGGTTTTTTGGTCATCGATAGCTCTTTCGGTTGCGGTTACGATGCTCGTATTGGTTTCGTCTTAAGGTCACGTCATTATATAAATATAAAAAAAATGCAAGGGGTGGTCACATTTTTGTTGCATTTATTGAGAGACTCTGCGACAAGGGGGACAGGAGATACTGATGTTTACTGAATGGACCACAGTTCGAACCCATGCCCACCATCACACTGATGGCAGCGGGGTGGTCCATGCGTAGATAGACGCGTTTATCAAGCATTCATAGGCCCACCCGTTGGTGGGCCTTTTTTTGTGCCCACCGCGATGTGGGTTTTTTTATAATAGGAGGTGGAAGATGGGGAATTTCCCCAGGTTGCATGGTTTGGAATAAATAAACGAATACTTAACTTACAAAAATATTAAAAATAAGGAGAATAATAATGAAACCAATCAATCTAAGTAATGTGAAAGCAAATGACAAAAACCAGGTTCTATTCGATGTGGCGGCCAGGACGGGTAATAAGATGGTCCTCGACCAGACCGACGCCCTCGATTACGCCCTCTATTCTGACGCCTATGATAGTTGCGGAAGCGGCTCATCGGCTCAGGTGGGAATCTGTAGGCAGCGGGTGCGAACGGCTGATCAGCGCCGAACGCCCCCCAGCAAGCAGTCTGTGGAGCGGAGGCTGAAGATCTTGCCGGAGGCGAAGCAGAAGGTGGTCCTCAAAAGCGCGGAGCGTTTTATGAAAGATGCGACGAAGCTGGTAAAGTAGAATGGTAATAAAAAACCCCGTCCACTATTAGTGGGCGGGGTCTCTTTAAGCTAAATAATACTTCGGTTTGGGTTTCGATGCTCGCATCGTTTGTCGGTTTGGGTTTTGTTTAACGATACCCAAAGACGTACCCGATACGGGCGTCGTTACCTCTACCGTTAACCAATGAACTTAACGTTTGCGTAGTGCGTGGAGCATGAAATGCAAGGATCGTAAGCACGGACAAGCATTTCGAGTGTCAGTGCAATTTCATCCTGTGGTTTGTCGAGCATCTGTGGAACCAGTGCCTTCATATCTTCCTGGATGTTGGCATGGTTTTGGTTCGTTGGAATGATACAGTTGGCCTCAGTGCAGACACCATTGTTGTCGTATGTGTAATCATGGATCAGAATGCCGCGCGGAACCTCAACGGCGGCTGCTCCCTGACCGGCACATGGCTTCACTTCTGGCTGATAGTATTTATAATTGGAGTCAGCCAGGAGTTTGTCGATCAATGTAATGGCGTCTTCAAATGAATGAACGATTTCAACCAACTGTGCCACGTTGTTCATGAACGGATTGTGACAGATCGGTTCCAAACCGAAGAGTTGAGCAACTTCCTTGGCCTTCGGGCTCAATTTGTCATAATTTTTGTTGAGGCGGGCTAGGGCGCCGACCATCAGTGAGTCGCGCGTATGCTTGGTGTATTTGGCCGTTGAATTCTGAACGATATATTCATTTGTGAACTCATCGTACTTCGCTTCTGGAATACTGTCGGTATCGGTTGAACCGATCATGCCATCGTAGAGGGCATATTCGTCATCTTTTGTCAGTGCGACAAACTCGGTTTCGCGAACGAAGTTGGGAAGCTTGGGTGCCAACTGGTGAACAAGCGTGGCAACGGTGTTCACGTCGTCGAAAGCAGCACCAAGATCATCCTTAAGTTGTTTGAGCTCATCCTGGGTCGGAATCTTTCCAAAACCGCCAGGGATCATGCTCTGTGGGTGGGTGGTGCGACCACAGACCAGGTCTGACATCTCATTGGCCAGTTTGTGGAGACGGATGACCGTCTTCACTTCTTCCGGATGGCTGGAGGCTAGCGGAATAACCGATCCGACACCCATGAGATCCGGGAGGACGAGATAACCAACGTGCAAGACATGGCTCTGAAGATTCTCGGCATGGAGCGCAATTTTTCTCAGGAGAACATCTTGCGGATTGAGTTTGATATTCATCGCTGCTTCGGTGGCTCTGAGTGAGGCCAGCGTATGACCGATCGAACAAATACCGCAGATGCGTGATGTAATGTGGTGAAGTTCTTTCCATGTACGACCACGAACCATCGCTTCAAAAAAGCGGGGTGCTTCAACAACATTCCACTCACACTTTTCAATGCTACCATCTTTGACGTTGACGACAATGTCGCCATGACCTTCAACACGGGTAACGTGATGGATATTGATATCGAGATTTACGTTTGTCATGCTTCCTCCTCAGGCAGTGCGGATACATTAACTTTGTTGTCCTTCTTACATTTGGTCCAGCCGTAGTAGATCTTGAATGTGTCCAGGGCCTGCTCGACGGTAAGGCCATATTTTTCAAGAACTTCATTGTGGGCATCGGTATTCGGATTGTCAACTGGACCGCGGCAACCCCAACAGACAGAACCGGCCGTAATACAGCATGCGTCACAACCAGCACGAGTCACGGGACCGGTGCATTTTTCGCCCTTTTCAAAGACACAGATATTGCCGGCCATCTTACATTCCACACAGACCGGATGATTCGGAATCTCAGGCTTCTTTCCGGCCAAGAGACACTTCATGACATAAACGAACTCCTTCTTATTGATCGGGCATTGGTGGATATAATAATCGACCGGGATAACGGCATCGATCGGTCTGGCTTCATATGTTTCAAACCAGTCGGCTTTGTCGCCGTAGACATATTTTCGAACATCGTCTTGGTTCTGATAGTTCTTCAAGCAGTTGATGCCGCCGATGGTGGCGCACGATCCGAGGGCCACAACGACCTTGGCCGCTTTACGGATTTCGCGAAGGCGGGCTTCATCGGATTCGCGGACACATGATCCTTCAATCAGTGCAATGTCATAATCATCGGAATCTTCCTTCATTCCCTCACGCCAGGCAACGATGTCGGCGAGATTCAGGATGTCGAGGATTCCCTCTTCAAGGTTTACAATCTGGAGCTGATCGCCTTCACAACCAGCAAAATCAAAAATGGCTATTCTGGGTTTTGTCATTAGATAGCCTCCTTCAGGTTTTTATCGAGAATGTCTGAGTATGTGTAAACGGGTCCATCCTGACAGACATAGCTTTCATTGATCTGACAATGACCACACTTGCCAACACCACACTTCATACGACGTTCAAGTGAAACAACGATATCCTTGTCTGCGATACCTTTGTCTTTACACTCTTTAATAGCGAAGCGATACATGATCGGAGGGCCAACAACAATGGCGGTCGTCTTGGTTGGGTCGACATCAACCTTTGGAAAGAGGGTTGTGATGACACCGATATTTCCCTTCCAGCTGTCATCGCCATGATCGACTGTCTCGTGATATTCAATGGTATCCGATTCACGCCACTGGGCAAGTTCATCCGTATAGAGCAGTTCATCTGGTGACTTGGTTCCAAAGAGGATGATGACACGACCATAATCTTGACGATTGGCCAGAACGTAATTGATAAACGAACGGGCTGGCACGAGGCCGATACCACCGGCAACGATCAAAAGATCGCGTCCCTTGGTCTCTTCCGTTGGGAAGTTGGTTCCATAGGGGCCGCGGATACCGACGGTTGCTCCGGTTTCCAGGTTATGCATCGCGCCGGTCACATTGCCGATCTTGCGGACACCCAGCTCAAATGAACCGTTGCCGTCTGTGGGCGATGATGAAACTGAAATCGGGGCTTCACCGATTCCAAAGATCGAAACCTCAACGAATTGTCCCGGCTTATGCCCAAGGGGTTTGCCACTATTGAGCGAAATCTCAAAGAGTTTCTCTCGTCCGGTCAAGTCCTTGACGCTCTTTACCGTCGCCAGAGTGGGCTCATAGATTGATTCTTTACATGAACACATTATTTTCCCTCCTTGAGCGAATTGATGATGTCGACTGGGTCGGCGATGTTCGGCAAGCAAACACTAGAGCAACGTCCGCAACCGACGCAGGCGAGGTTGTTATATTTTTCATACATATAAAGTGTTTTTCTGAAGAAGCGATGTTTGAAGCGATCGACACGTTTTTCGCGGAAGTTTTCGCCATGACCAACAGCCGCAAACTCTTCAAGCTGACAACCATCCCATTTGCGAACCCTAGTACCTTCCTTCATATTGACTTCAAAATCATCCTGAACGTCAAAGCAGTAACATGTTGGACAGACAAGGTTACAGGAGCCACAGCTGTAGCACTTCTCGGCGCGTTCTTCGAATGTTGGGTGATCTTTGTTGTCTTTTGCGAGAAGCGGAATCTCACCGGCGCGGGCGTTCATCTTGCGCTCAGTGTCACAAACGGAGTGAAGATTGGCGCGAATGCTGTCACGCTTGTTCTTTTGATCTTCTGTGACATCGGTTGTCTTGGCATTTTTACTCAGCAGTTCTTTGCCGGCCTCTGTTTTGGCTTCGACGAAGTATGTGTTGTCATCAAGTTTGGTCAGCCAGATGTCATAGCCGGTATCAACCGTTCCGGCATCCATCATGCACCAAAACGACCAACTTGTTGCTGTTTGTGGATCAACACCGATGATGACGCTGTTGTTGCGGCGTTTGAAGTAGTGCATATCCTCATTTGTTTCTTTGAAGACTTCATCCATTTGGTTGATGGCAATCATGTCGTAGGGATGAACACCGATCAAGATACGTTTGTTTGTATCACAGACCGCTTGTGTTTTAACCTCGGGGGATACCTGGAATTTCACCAGCGTTTCGACTGGAGGCGTCAGAAACTGTTTTGGGGGCGTCAGTGTGACATCGTAATCCAGACGAAGATTTTCGGCATTTGTGAGGGGTGCATAATGAAACTTGCCGTTGTTCTTCTCCTGAACCCCATAAGTCTCTACACCACTCGAAATGATTGCGCTGACGAAGTTGCCCAGTTCCTTTTTCGTAATGATTTTTGTCTCCATAGTCTCTTCACCTCGTTTGGTTTGGGGGTCTAAATTGACGGAAAAGCTCGTAAAAATCGAATTCGCGGGGAAATTGACCACAATCGATTAGGCCATGCAATAGTAAAAATTTTTTTATTCCCTTTTTGGGGGAGAGGCGGTATTCCGTGATCTTGCGGGAGGTTTTATGCTGACATTTGAGGAGGCCGTCGAAGACGTTCGGGAGCACACGCCAAGGCTCGAAATTGTCGAAGTGGCCCTTGAAGATACGCTGGGAGCGGTCTTGGCGGAGGACGTCTGTTCAGATATTGACATGCCCCCCTTTGATAAATCGTTTCGCGATGGGTATGCCGTTTGCAGCTTGGATATTGTGAATATTCCTGCCACCTTAGATCTTGTTGGGGAGTCGAAGGCCGGTCTGCCATATCCAGGGGTCTTGGCATCGGGTCAAGCCGTGGCCACGATGACCGGCGCCCCGGTTGTAGAGGGGGCCGATGCCATTGTTATGATTGAGGATACCGAGCGGTTGTCGGGTGGGCGCGTTCAGATCAATTCGAGTGACGGGGCTAGGCGATATATGTGTCGTCGGGGCGATGACGTGGCAAAGGGGAGCGTTGTCTTGACCCAGGGGACCGTGATCCGCGAGGCAGAGGTGGGTGTCCTGGCGACAGTTGGCGCGGCCACGGTAAAGGTCTATCGTCGGCCGACCGTTTCGATCATCGTGACGGGGGACGAATTGGTTCCCTTTGATCAGCTTCCGAGTGAGTGGCAGATTCGGGACTGCAACGGGTCGCTCTTGACGAGTCTCCTAAAGAAAGATGGATATTCGGTGACAAATGTTGGAATCGTCGTCGATGATCAAGAATCGCTTCGAGCGGCGATCGAAAAGGGATTGGAATCGGATGTTATTTTGTTGAGTGGCGGAGTCTCCGTAGGGAAGTATGATTTTGTCCCGGAGATTTTAGAGTCGCTTGGTGTTAAGAAAATTTTTCATAAGGCGCAAATGAAACCAGGGAAACCGCTCTTCTTTGGGCGGCAGGGGGAGCGGCTCTTTTTTGGAATGCCAGGCAATCCGGTCTCCACGTTTTTTTGTTACAATGTATTTGTTCGTCGTGCGCTCGCACAGATGAAGGGTCAGGTTTTTCCGGAACTTGATATTCGAGATGCCGTTACACAAGTGGCGCTCAGACGGGGTCGTCGCAAGACATTCCTCCCGGTTCGTGTGGAAGGGTCGAATACGAGTTACAAAATGAATACGGTTGATTGGCACGGCTCGGCCGACATCTTTGCATTGTCACGGTCAAATGCATTGGCCGTGATTGATATCGGCGAGGGCGAGATTCCCGTTGGAACCCCCGTCCCATTTTTTTATTGGTGAAACATTCCGGGTCAGGCACAGAATGTTTCAAAATTACGTCATCCTCCGGCTTGACCGGAGGATCCAGAGAGAATGAGATAGAATGATCAACTACTTGCGCATATCGGTGACCGATCGCTGCAATCTCAATTGTGGATATTGTCGGCCGACGTCGCGCGTCCAAAAACTCTCACGCGACGAGTTGCTGACATACGAAGAGATTGAGCGATTCGCGACGATTGCGGCGCGTGCGGGAATCCAATATGTTCGTTTGACGGGTGGCGAACCCCTGATTCGGAAAGATCTCCCGGTTCTCATTCGGAAGCTGAAAAACATCTTTGGCATCAAGGAGGTGACGCTCACAACGAACGGTCTAGAGTTGACGAGCCACCTCAGCGAATTGGTCGATGCCGGCCTCGATCGCGTTAATATCAGCCTCGACACACTCAATTCCGAGCGATTCAAGGAGTTGACCGGTTGCGACCGAGGCGACGCGATCCCAACAATTTGGCAGGGAATCATGCGTTCTCTCGAGTATGGTCTGAACCCCAAGATCAACGTCGTCCTCTTCAAGGGCGTCAACGATGACGAGATCGAGGATTTCGCACGCCTCACAATCAACCACCCCCTCACCATCCGCTTCATCGAACACATGACCCAACCTTTTCAACCTACGGGGTTAACCCCGCAGGTTACTAAGGTTTTGGGGGAGAGGTTTGGGGTTGAGGAGGAGAATGTTCGGGTTGTGGGGCGGGGACCGGCGCGGTATCTTCGCTTGAAGGGTGGACGTGGGCTCATTGGGTTTATCAATCCGGTGAGCGACTGTTTTTGCGATACATGCACACGTCTTCGGCTGACCTCCGATGGGAAAATCTATCCCTGCATCTTTGCGTCGAGCCAGATGGATACGCGTCAATTGATCCGGGATGGCTGCAGCGATGACGTGATCGGCGATCACCTGAACACTTTCTTACAGGAGAAGCCGCGGTTTCGTAAGGATAGTAAAGATTTGAATTATCCAGGGAATCTGGATATGTGTTATTTGGGAGGCTAAATGTCGGAACGTATTGAAGGAATGATCGGTGTGGAGGCAAAGGATGAAACGCTCAGGAAGGCGCGCGCATCGGCTGTGATTCGCCTCTCTCCAGAGATCCTTCAGAAAATTAAAGAGAAGACGATTCCAAAGGGGGATGTCTTGGAGCAGTCGCGTGTTGCAGGAATTATCGCGGCGAAAAAGACATCGGAATGGCTTCCACTTTGCCATCCGCTCCGTCTGACAAATGTTCAGATTGTATTTGAAATGATGAGCGATGGTATTGAGGTGATTAGTGAGGTGACGGCCGTCGATCGTACAGGCGTTGAGATGGAGGCGCTAACGGCGGTCAGTGCTGCCACGCTCAATATCTACGATATGTGTAAAAAGTTCGGTCAAGGGATGGTTATCGAGAACACCTGCCTCTTAGAGAAATCAGGCGGGGCGTCGGGTGAGTGGAAGAGGTTTAGTCCGCCGGAGGCGGATCAGCCTTTGGCTGATGGGGAAGTTGTCAGTTGAGAAGTGAGGAAGTTGATAGTGGGGAAGTGATGAAGGGGATCGTTAAATCGATTAATATAAGCGGGGAAAAGGGTGTTGAGAAGAAGCCCGTATCAGAGGTCTGTTTAAAAAAGGGTCTTGGCATTGAAGGCGATGCACATGCCGGGCCCGGTAAACGTCAAGTCTCTTTGCTGAGCGGTGAACGTATTGATGATCAGAAGAGTGCATTGAACCCCGGAGACTTCGCGGAAAATATCACAACCGAGGGGATCGACTGGTTGAACGTTAATGTCGGTGACGTTATTCATGTTGGGATGTCACAACTTAAGGTCTCACAGATTGGAAAAGAGTGTCATTCTAATTGCATTATCTTTGAACGTCTAGGCGATTGTATTATGCCCCGCGAGGGAATTTTTGCTGAGGTGGTGGAAGGTGGAACGATTCGTCCAGGAGACGTGATAGAGGTAACTCATAATGATTAGGGCAGCGGTGATTACAATCAGTGACAAGGGCGCCGCCGGCGAACGTGAGGATAGGAGCGGACAGGTTCTTGCAGAACTGATCGAGAAGAAGGGGTGGTCTCTGGTCGATGCCAAGGTTATTCCCGACGAACGAGAGGAAATATCTGTATTACTCAAAGAGATCGCAGATGAAGGAAAAGCCGATATTATTTTCACAACCGGCGGAACCGGTTTCGCCAGAAGGGACGTGACCCCCGAGGCAACACGGATGATTATTGAGAAAGAGGTCCCCGGGATTTCGGAGATGATCCGCGCTGAGTCGGCCAAAATTACAAATCGTGCCTATTTGTCGCGTGGAATATCCGGTATTCGAAACCAAACGCTGATCATTAATTTCCCCGGAAGTCCAAAGGCCGTTCGGGAATCGTTTGAGATTATTGAACCGATACTCGAGCATGGATTAGAGATTTTGATGGGTAAAGCTACTGAGTGCGCACGCTAAGGGAAGGAAAACCATGAAAACAATCGAAACAAAACAGAAACGTCTCGTCGTTGTTCAGCTGAGCGAAGGAGATGACCTCTATCAATCGATTCTTGAGGCAGCAAAGGAACACAATATTCGTTCCGGTTTTATCCAGGGAATCGGCGGTCTTAAAGTTGCAAAATATGGTCTCTATCGAGATGGTGCCCTTCAGGATCAGCACCGAGAGGCTGAGAGTTGTTTTGAATTGGTTTCACTTATCGGAAATGTGTCGCTGAAAGAGAACGAGATCTATGCACATATTCATATCGAAATCGCTGATACCAAGGATACGAATCAATGTTTTGGCGGCCACCTTCAGGAGGGCTCAATCATCTTTCCGATGGCCGAAATTGTTATTCAAGAGATTGATACCGAGATCTCACGCGTATACAATGATCGCGTGAAACTCTGGCCATGGAATCTATAACCGGGGGCTTTTTGAGCAAATCGGTGACAACGGACATCACTATTTCAAAATATCCGTTCAAAGATTTATATTGAATAATAAATTCAAGCGGTTATATATCATATATTATACGAAGTCGGCATACAATTTGCTTATATGGTGAGATGGTGTTGTGTAAATATATCAAAAGATATTTCATGGGATTTTTCCTGACTCTCCTTTTAGTCCTTTTGATTGGATGTGGTGGATCCTCTGCATCTAAGGATGGACAGAATGATGGTCTGTCTGGGGGTGGAAGTGATGCCCCGACTTGTGAATCGGGAGATTGTTCAGACAATCCAGATCCCGATCCAGATCCAGAGAGTGACGATCCAGATCCTGACCCGAATGCTGGTCCAAATCCTGACCCTGATCCCGGCGCGGGTGATCCCGACCCAGATCCCGAAGAGAACGACAGTGACGCCGACGGTATCATGGATGACGTAGATAATTGTCCCGACGTTGCCAATGCCGATCAAGTTGATTTGGACGGTGATGGTGTTGGCCACCTCTGTGAATGTGACGACCTCCATCCAATAACAAATGCTGAGATGATGGGACGTCAATTCATAATCGACAAGCTCATGACACCCGAGGGCGGTGTCTGGTCAAACCTTAATGATAACCACCCGAATGATCCAGACATTGGCGTCAATCATGAGATACTTACAGAGAGTATGGGGCATCTCTTGCTCTACGCATATTATTCGCGCAACAAAAATCTCTTTGACCAGACGTTACAATTTATTATCGACTACCATGTTTCTGATACCGGACTTCTTTATTGGAATCTGGAGTCCAGCTATACGCCGATTCATAATGAAGGTGCGCCAGGTGAATATGCCAACACATCGATCGATGATCTGAGAATTATCAAGGGGCTGATGCTCGGTCACCAATGTTGGGGCGACGCTAATTACAAAAACTTTGCAGTTAATCTTGGAGCTGTTCTAAAAGAGAATATTCTCATAGCCAATATCGTTTCACAGGCAACGATATGGGGTGATAGTTGGGGTGGTTGGATTGTGGCGGATGACTTGGCAATCCTTTCGTATCCCGATGTCAAGGCAATGCAGTTTTTGGAAAATGAGGTCGGCGGTTGGCAGACGATTATTGATGCCACTGTTAATATGCAGGTCTCGGGTGCCATCGGAAACGGTCTCTACGAACACAAATATGATATTCCCAATACAACGTATCTACAGCAAGATGAACTCGAGATGATCCACGAGCTTTGGACAGCGCTTCGTCTCGCCCAGGCTGGCGAAACCGTGCATGCTCAGACAACACTCGATCTGATCAAAGATGAATTCACGAACGATGGACAGATTTCGGGCGAATATAATAGGAACGGGGCGCCGTCGGTAGATTGGGAGATGCTCTCTGTTTACGCTGTCGCTGCACGCCTCGCGTATGAACTCGGCGATACCGTCCTATATAATGATATTATCGATTATCTCTTGACGAGGCAGATCACGGATCCAGCGGTCGAGACCTATGGCGCCTTTCTATGGGGAGCAGATGATCGTGTCTGGGCCTTTGGACAGCTCAACACACTAATCGTTCTCGCCCACAGGCGTAACCTCCAGTTCTGAGTTTATCGTTGAAGGACTCGTTGTAATCATTTTTTCAAGGGATCCACCAAAAAAAAAGAGCTCTCTGAAAAGAGAGCTCTTTGATTATATTCCTCTTTATCCATATTTTATGATGTCGACGTGAAATCACCGTCAAATGTGACGGTACAGGTTCCTGACTCGCCCGAATCAGTCCAGGCGACAGATACTATTACACGAAATTCTTCTGATTGTGTCGCTGATGTAAATTCAACGCTTGTGCATGGCACTGTATCGGTCTCTGAATAGGTTCCCTCTCCTCCCGTCATGGTTGCTCCCCAATAGAGGTCATCTGCAGAGATTATTCCAGGCATACTGCCAATATTTACCTCGGCACCAGTATTTGATGTACATGACCCAGTTATGGTTACAGTATTAGTAGATACAGACATGGTTAGTGGGCATGATATCCAGCTTGGGGCATAACTACATCCATCGGTGCTGACATAATCTAGGTAGAGATTCCATGTTCCATCAAGTGAAACAGTTGGTGTTAGAAGATCATCTTCATCTGGCGCACATGATAAATCTGCTGAACTTCCACCACCGCTACTGCCACCGCAGCTCATTACAAAAATTAAAGATAGAATTACCAAGAAATAACGCATATTCACCCCCTATTGTTATTTACGACCACATGAAATTAGAACAGCAAACTATCACAGAGCGGATGCCTAATCAAGCAGATATCATGGTGATCTCCCCTCATCTGAAATGGGCGATTGTTCAAGCGATGAGCGTGACGGCGATCATGATCCACATATCGATCAGAACCTAGATCCAGCTCAACGATCCAGATCGCCCATGTCGCGGATGCCACGTACAAGCGTAACATGCTGTAATCCCTGAATAATTTTCCTGACAACTTTTTTCCAGATAATCCGATGTATAGGTGAACTGCAAAGGGCAAAACTATGGGCTACAAGGTACAGATTGACCAGCTTCCACAGATGGAGCAGGGGTTTTCGGCGAAGGGGTGGGCAACACCCTATGTGACACATCAGCCCTTTATCCACACGGAATATAATGATCTAAAACTTGAGGAGACACATCTCGGGCCACTCGATCCAGAGATTGTTTCATTGGCGCGTACCATTGAACCGGGGTCAATCACCGACCATGACAACGACGGCTATCTTGAGGTTGATAAGGAAACGCTGACGTATATTGAGTTCTTGTATGATAGGTGTGTTTCACATCCATTAGCCCCCTTTTTTCACGATGGGATCATTGATAATTCAGTTGCTGATAATCGTTTTGATCATTTGTTAGAGATTTTCGTTGGCCCGGTTGTTAATAATGATTTTCTGGGGGCTCGGGAACTCTTTGCAAGTTGGGTGGATAGTTATGGCCTCAATCTTTTTGATCTTGCGATTCCTTTAGCTCAACACCTGGCAGCAACAGCTATGCATGTCGGAATGAACGTCGAGGATTGGGTGACGCTCGATTCATCAAGCGGTTTTTCTGTTCATAAGAGTGGACGCCTCAGATTTGATTGTGGTCTCTTTGCGCAACTGGCCCATTCGAATCTAGTTGGTATCTCTGGCCTGACATTTAATTATATTATGATGGATCGGGAAGACCCCGACATGCCAGAGGCAACCATGAAGGGCGTCGAGATTTTCTGCTTCCTAAGGGACAGTTGTGATATTAACAGGACTATTTGTGACACCTTTCGCATTTCCGCTGTTTATGAGTCTAAAAAGAAACTTCCGGATATAAATAAGAAGTGTAACAACGGCGAGATCTACTGGAACAAAGGACGTTCTCCCTGTACCGTAACAGACGCCAAGCACACAGAGGGATGGAAATTGATCGGGAATATGGCCGAGTGCGGCATCTGTTACCCCTCCGAAATGACCAGATATCTCTCCGTCGTGGACGGACGGGCCGCACAATGGGCGATTCCTCTTAGCCAGCTCGAGTTGTTGAAGGCCATCTATCCCGATACATTCAATAAGGATTGCCCGAATTGGGAGGTAGATTACCGTATCTTTTATAGTGGAAATGGTGTGATATCATATCCCATTCCGAAACCACCCAATGTTGATGATGCCATACACGATGGCCACATGTTGCTTCTGATTAGTGATGGGGATCAACACTTAATTGTGACAAATAATGATGTTGAACCGATCGAAACAGCGGATCCCCTTGCGTTCATCAAGAATCGCTACTCACACCGATACACACGTTTTCTCAAACGTCCAACATTTCAGGATGAGGGGAATACGAAATTATTTTAATGTGAATCTAACGTTTGTCTTCTTGGAGCATGGCAGTTAGCGATGTCTTCTGGACTGTAATTGCTTTTTCCTTCCCACCTCTCGAAACGACAAAAACAAATGGAGGGGCATTTTTAATTGTATATTCCCTGAAGCCATAAATTGTCATTTTTTCGGAGGGGATACCGTTGACCGAGATAATCTTGTCATCAATTTGAAGACCGGCCTTATTCGCCGGTGATTTAGTGGCAACTCCTTTGACTACTAATTTCCCATCGTCTTTATCTCGGTTAGGTAAGATTCCCAGTGATGGTACCCGTACAGATGACACGTTTTCACGTTTCTGAAAATAGAGGTTAAACGTGTATGGATCATAAATCAAATTGAACTGGTGAAGAACATCCAACCCAAGAATACCGCAGGCGCCTACCATTTGAATGGCCTTGGTTGTGGGGTCATCTTCTGTTGAGATCGACATGACCATATCGTCGAGCGTATGACCAGCGACGATCACTGACAGAGGTTTGCTGCTTTCACTTTCGTAATTATGGGAAACCCCCTGCTGGATACTGTTTCCTTCCACTGTTTCTAGAGCCAGATGATCGGCGCATACTGGGACAATATCGGAGCTCGAGGCTCCTGTATCAAGAATGAAGGGTAATTTGGTTCCATTGACGTAGATATCGAGTGAAACTAAAAAATATGGTGAGGGCTTTGCTCGGAATGGAACAGTTTTCCATTCGCCTTCACCGACTCTTTTTTTAACGTCCTGATCGATAATCATAACGTTATTGTCGTAATTGATCTCATAGGGACGGGAGCTTAAAAAATCCTGGCCAATGATTGAGATGAAACGTCTACCAATCTCGGTTCCCTCCAAAAGGTCAAGAACAGGTGCTTCAAAAATGGCAAGGGGAGAGAATTTTTTTGTCTTTCCAAGGTAAAGGTTAACACCGGATGCGCGGTAGAGTCCAATGTCATAATTTTTGGCGTCAGTGACCTTTTCGAAGTGGGTGGGGTTTTCTTCAATAAAGGAGGAAGAAAAACCGGTATGACTGCAGCCAGTATCGACGATCACTTCCTGTTCGCTCGAATTACTTTTAATAATGATATAGTGAGTAGGCGAATCAACAAATGATGCATTTTCTGCGGGTACTCGAGATTGAAAGAAAGAGAGTGGCCCTATTCGTTTTTCTGTTTGTTCTGCGGCCAAAATATAGCCACATGCCTGAAGATCGTCTTTTGAAAAACAGCTGACTTTTTGTTGTTCAACCTTAGACTCAAGTTCCTGAATCCGGGTGGATGCGGTATTCTCCAAATCCGGTGAGCGCCAGGCGTTCTTTCTCCAGCTGT
>CAYWXY010000055.1:0-14011 GCA_964462555.1 uncultured Pseudomonadota bacterium
CGAGGTTGTGTGGCGACTTTTTTATTAAACGATATGAGTTGTTCAGGATTACAACAGATTGCCTTTTTTCTCCCACTGATTGCCTCCATCATGGTGGCCGTGATTGATCGTTATTGGGAGGATGATGATAAGGATCTTCTGGTCTTTTTAGGGGTGGGTGCTATTGGCGCGTCCCTGATTTTGACCTGGCAGATGTGGGTCGCAGGGGGAGAGATCCTCTTGATTAATATGTCGGTGTCGCGTTTGTCGCTGGTTATGATCATGGTTGTTCAGGTTTTCATTCTTCTCAACCTTTTAATGTTGCCACGTTATTATCAGGAGCGGGGAAAATCAGCGGTTCGTTATGTTGTCTTTTATCTCTTTGTTGCTACGGGTGCGTTTTTTGCCCTTGCGACATCTCACCTCTTGATCATCCTAGGTGGCTGGATGGTTCTTTTCCTTTCCAAGATCTTTCTTGTTCGTTTGGATGTTTCGTTCGACGGCCAGAGAATTCGGCATCTTTGGACTCGGGAATTTTCTGTTTTGGTGATCTTTTCACTCGGCGCTGTTTTTTATTTCGGGGCAACGGGAACCTTTTGGATTGTGAATGGTGGCGAGCTTCTCCCACAAATTAATACGCTTTTTACGGGGAATTATTTTCGAATCGCAATCACTCTGATGTCGCTGGCCTTTTTTATTCCGATACTTGTCCAGCCTTTTCATTCGGTTGCCGCTGGCGAGTCTGGTGAGACACAGTTGCCTGTCGGCTCACTTCTTTTGGTTGGTTTCCCAATGATCTTCCTTTTCCTCTTTCTGAATCTAGTGCTGCCGTTGGCGTCGATTTGGAGTGGTTTTCTTGGTGGACTGGTCTTTATTTTGGCGATTGTCTCAATGACGTTTTCCAACCTGATGCTTTACAAGACCGATCAGCTTCGGTCGTTCATTGGTTATTCTATTGTCGCCTACACGGGGTATGCCCTGGTTCTTTACCCAATTCTTGGTGTCCCCGAAACGGGTGCTTTTTACGCCATTGTGACGATCGTGATGGCTGCAGCCTTCATGCATGTAGGTTTCTTTGGTGTGTTACAGTTTCTGTCGAAAGGTGGAGCTGGCCCAGTCATGATGCGGGATTTGGATGGGCTGGGAAAACAGTCGCCGTGGGTTGCAGCGACGGCGACACTTTTTCTTTTAGCTCTGGCTGGTGTTCCGCCCCTCGTTGGTTTCTTTGCGCGTTATCTTCTTTTAAGGGGAATTTTCTCTGGATCTCATGTGGGAATACTGGTCCTGGTCTCAATCAATATGGTCTTGGCCGCCTTTAATTACTTTCGGCCAATTGCTCGGATCTACCTTCACTCGGCGGCGTCTGATAGGAGACAACGCGAATGGGGGACGGCTCTTGTCGTCGCCATTGTTGTCGCTGCTGTTTTCACTGTTCTTCTCGGACTCTTCCCCACGTCATTCATCGAATGGATCTCGGTCTCTTTATCGATGTAGGGTTTTGGTTTCGATGCCCGTATCGTCTTACGGTGTCGGCGACGTAACCCAAAGACGGCTGACGATACGAGCTTCGACACCTAAACCGAAAAGGGCTGGCAGAATGGGGGGTAGACATTCTGCGGCTCTAAGAGTATAGTTTCGGCATGGTTGACGAACGTAACGACGATGTGGATGTTTTTACCGATCTGGACGATTTCCTGGATCATTCTCTGGCGAAAAAAGAGGTGGTGGGGTCATGGGGGTATAATTCGAGCCTCGATTTTACTCAGATGTCACAGGAAGAAAATAATGTCTGGTTCTTCGAGCAGGTGTTTAATTTTTTGCGTGCCTTCTTTGGAATTGTTATTCCCGACAGCGTTGAAATTATTACGTTCAATGCCTCTCAGCAGATCAACCGCGACAACTTGGATCAGATGACCTTTTTGGATGAGTTGATGCTGATCATGAAAAATCTTAAAGAGCCGATTTGGGTGATTAAGCTCACTCTTTCGATTGTTGGATTCTTAAGGACCGATTGGGATCCCGATAATCCGATTCGTCTCCGTATTCAGGAGCCAGCCTCATTCATTATCTGGGGTGGCCCCGATGAAACCGGCTTTCAATCCTTTTCTATTAGTTATGCTCTTTTTAGTTCACAAAAAATTGAGACTGAGGATGTTGAACTTTGGTCAATGAATCAGCCACTTCTCGAAAAGGCGCTCAAGAAGTGGGAATTGCAAAGTGGTCACGCGATTGAAGTGGTTAAGGGAAATAGCGACGATCTTTCTCTTTATCAACATGGTTTCAAGGAACCTGCTCCCTCCAATATTCCTGCTGATGATCTTTCCGATGATCTGGATGATCTGATCCCCGATCTGGACGACTTGGATATATAATAGTTAATAATATCAATATGTTATATATTTTCTAAAAGTGGGCAACATTTCCTGTCGCTGGCCGATAATAGAAATAGACGGTCTAATGTTTTTTCGAGGGGTTCGGAGGAGCAACGATGGGTCTAGCGAGACTTCCAGGTTCACTTGTCAAGTCGACAAATGTCGACCCGCTTCCGTCTAGGCATAACCTTCTAAGAATTCCGGAAAATCTTCGTTCTATTCCCGATATATCTGCCGTCACGATTGTAGGTGGGCTTCAAGGAATCATTCCTGAAAGTCTACGTGGCATAACGGATCTTGTTGGCCTTGGGATAGAGCCAACGACCGACGCATTTCTTTCTGCTCTGCCAGAGAGGACTTCATTATTTCCAGGGCCAAAAAGAGGTGAGCCATTTCCTGTGAGGTGGTTTCGGGGTATTCAGCAACGCCTTCAAGGATATCTGAAACCTGTCATTGAATCTCTCTATGAATGGGCGCCAGAAGGTTACGTGATTTCAATGGTTGCAGCTGGTGCTGCGCTCACTTTCTTCGGCGACATTTCACCACTGACAATGGTATCTCTTCCCGCTGTCCTTCCAGTTTTTGGTGGAGTTCGTCGGGTGTCTCGTGAAAGTGGCAAGATGCTTGTTCGGTTGGCTGAAATTAGACTCGATATGTATGAGCAGTCGCTCAAGCGATTGCGGATGATGGTTGTTCACAAGATTGACACGGGAGAGAGCAATGAGGCCATCGCAGATTGGTTGGAGGCAGAGGTTGCTCCATTTACAGGGCTTCAAATGGATCTAGAGATGGTTCGAAAGTGTCTCCAGGATAAAGGATTGCTTAATCCTCCACTGGCTCTTCGGTTTCAGATGATGATTCATGATCATCTGGGGAATGATATGGCCTTTCTTTCGAATGTCGGAGTTCTTCTGCGGGGAAAAAATGCTGAGGAGTTGAGAATTTTTCTATGGCGGACCTATTCGTCGTCATCTCCGGAGATGCTTCCGTTGTTCAAAAGGGTTATGGGAAAACTAACCTTACTTGCACAAGAAAATGGTGTTCATTTGAGGAAGAGGGGAGAGATGGCCTTCGCTCCTCATGTTCCGCTTGAGCTTGTTGAAGACCTCTTGAAAAATTTGGTCGAGAATTCAACGAAATATAGTGATTCCTCGGAGCCCGACCCCTTTGTTATGCTGACGCATAGTAAAACCACCGGAAATCTTGTTGTTCAGGATAACGGTATTGGAATGGACGCGGCCTTTGTTGAGAGATTGGGGAGTGAGCCGATACGCGAAGGTCGAAAAGTGGAAACTAAAGGGACCGGAACGGGATGGATAATCATCGCTGGAGTTCTTGAGATGTTGGGTTGGAGTTGGCGGGTTGAAAGCGCAATCGGCGAGGGAACCAAGGTGGTTATGAAGGTTCCACAGAATGATGTCGTACCTGGAGATTCTGTTCCGATTCAGAGTGTTTTGGACGTTCCTAAGATATCTTTGCGAACTTCCGCAGTGGTTCAGGAGGCAAGGGCGTACGTTGAGCAATCTGTTGAACTGGTTCGGGAGTATTTGAGATATAAGATTGGGGCGGTGCTACGAAGACATGATGAGAACCATGATCCTGTGGACATCATGATTAATATTTTACAGGATATTGCTGATGGTGGACGAACATTTGAGGTCATCAAGTCGGTGGGAAGGATCGTAAAATGGCACTCACGCGTGCTTGGCGGCGATCCTTATTATGCCTCGATGAAGGAGCGTTACCTTGTTCTCTATCAGGCATATCGAGCGCTTATACGCACCCTGGTGAATTCTGAGAAGATGCGTGAGTTAATGAAGCAGAAATACCATTACGTTGTTGCGATAAACCAAGTACTTGAGGGTTCGGTTCGGGTTAATCGACAAAAGATTGTCGAGCGTGGCATAAACGTAGAGGTTATTCCTGTGGAGTCGACAGTTCTTGACCACCGAACCGATATTGATTTTGTTTCGTTAGAGCAGGTATTGGATCGTTTGCTCGTTTGGGCTGTCGATCAGGCCGGTCAAAGTGTTATTTTAAGTTGGAATAATCGAGATCAGTCCATTCGTATCAGCTGGGATGGAGATGTGGCGTTGGAAGAGATTCCAGTCGATATTAGGGGAATGATTCTTGATAAGGGGTGGAGTGTTGAGATGGGTGAGGGTGTTCATCGGAGAGCGATTGCCCTGGAAGTTTATTAATAACAATTAAAACAATCATTGGAAGTGGGTTTGAGTGTGATGCCCCATTTGTTGACGTAGGTCATCATGGTGACAATTGACGCGCGTCTTTTCTGAAGCTTATCTAGGCGGTTCATAGCCTTTCCAAGACGTTCGGAATGTTTGTGGAGTTCACCCAATATCTCTTTCGTTACTTTCTGCGCCTTCTCAGCCACCTTCTTCTTGTCGGGATTATATTTGGGGTCGATTTTCGTATAAATCTGCATCAATAGATTGACGACACCTGTTTTGCCGTGAAGAATTTCATTTATCCTTTTGGTGTGACGATTGACGGCCTTAGCTTCTCTTTTTTCTATCTTGACGACATCCATGATCGATTTTCTGTAAGGCTTGAAGTCCATTTCCTCGAGGACCGTTTTATTGAGTGCCTCAAGTTCAGTTTTGATTAATGTTAATTTTCGTTTAAGCTCTGTCGTAAGCGGAGTAATTCCAAGCTTCTCTTCGTCTGAATATTCCTCGAGATCTTCAATTTCATCTATGGCATCGTCGATTTCGTCGATGCTATAATAAATATGTATTTTAAACATTTCTTTGTCGCGTCGGATATCTCGTGGGGATTCCTGCCAATCCCAAAACATTTCTTTGGTTCTGAAAGTGGTTGCCTCTCTGAGAAGGATCTTGTAGCGCGCTAAGATCGATAATACGGCTTTGGCAGCCTCATCCCGCGATATGTTGGGCGGCAGGCCACCTTTCTTTTCGCCAATGGTGTGGATCAGTTTGTAACATTCGAAGAGGTAGTAAAATCCTTTGTTCATGGTGAGTGCGACTTCTTTTCCATGATGAACATCTAGACCGCGTTCCCAGGCGTCTCCCTGTCCCTTGATGGCAACGTCCAGGCTTGAGAGTTGTTTCATGTACTCAAGACCTTCGTAATAGGGTGAAAATAGTTGGTAGAGGGCCACGGTGTTTGATTTTTCTCCACCTCGTGTCATCTCTTGGATCGCTGTAATGACTTTGGTGTCGTGAAGTTTTAGTTGCCGGACGGCTTTAATGAGTGCCTGTTTCTCGTCTGACTTGGCCTCCTTTGCAATTTTCCAGAAGATATATTTTTGTCGCATGGCGAAGGCCTTGCTGTTGTTTGCCATTTGTTCGGCAAAAAGGAGAACGAGTTGAAGCTCGGTTCGGTCCTCGAATATCTGGTAGATACTGGCACCTTTCAGTTTTTCTCCCTTAAGTTCGACGGTCATTGATTCATGGAGGGCCTTGGCCTTTGTGTTGATCCGATTCCTGATAAATTGAGAAAAGAGGGATTCTGGAGCCGTCAGTGCTTCATACCCTCTAACAACCTCTGTAAGATATCTAGCAAGAGCCTTCGGCTTTTCAATGCAGAGTGCGGAGTTGCCTCGGATCTTGTGGAGGGGTGTCCCTTCATTTTTCTCATTGTCGACGGTTTTTACAACCATCGGCAGCTTGTTTGAGAGGTAGAGGAGGTCTTCCATGTAGGTCATGATCTCTTTGTCAGTCGGCGCTGGACGTTCGCTGGTTTTTCCCATCATCCATGCTTCGTGTGCTAGGCGAAACTCCCGAGCGCGCGTTACTGCCTCTTTGATGTTCTCTTTGATGATGGATGTCGGATTCTGAAAAGATTTTGTCTGCCTCCTTGATATAGCGACCGGAAATTTGACCTGTTTGAGTTTGATCAAAAAGGCATCCTTCATCTGTCTGAGAGATGCTCGAACGTATGGGTCCTTGGCGGCGGTCATTAGGTTGTCAATTTTTACGAGTGCCGTGTTGACGAGTCCCTGACTTCCATACGACTTAAAATGGCTGATGATCTTGTTAAATTGATAAATCGTTTGAATTTGATTGGCTTGAGATGGGTTGGCCAAGGCGTAGTCGAAGAAATTGATAAATTCCCGAATATTATTGATGGGGAGTGCGGTATTAATGAGATGTGCAAAGAGACCACCGATGGCCTCTTCGGGATCCATGTCGTCGTCGCCATTAATAAATAGACCAATCATATAGGCGGCACCTGAGAGCGCCAAAACATAAAGAGATCCCTTGCTGACAATCTGCTTTCCACCAATGTTGAAAATTCCGATCTGTGCGTTGGTGTCACCGAAGCGATATGTGAGCCCTCCGATTTGGAGGTAGGGTGCCACTCCCTTGCTGTCGTAGCCGAGACTGAGGCCCACACCACCATAGCGAACGGAGATGAGGGGAACGGTCTGTTTAAGGCCGTCCACAAAATCGTTCCAATTGTCGGGATTGAAAATTTGTCTGGCGGCAAAAATACCGGTGAGTCCCATGGACCAACTGGTCCCTGAAATAACATTTGTGTAATTTAGGCCCAGGGAGGCGGCTAATTCGCGCGGCGGAAAATAGCCGAGTGACTCCTCGTGTCTTAGGGTGCTTTCTTTGAATTGATAGGGGAGCTTCTCTGAGGAGATGGCTAACGCTTTGGAATTATTATTGATTTTCGGTGGTCCGCTCACGTTGCCTAACCCTTCCCTCCCCGTGTCCTTTCTTTATTATCGGCAATTTGGTGAAAAAGTTGCTTTGAGTCCGCAACATTTTCAAAAAATTACCGATAATAATAGTAGAAGCCGGGGAGGGGAAGGAAGCCTTTCATGTCGTCGTCTATTACGATCGTTCTCCCGAATGGTCAGCACCACCTACTCGATACCAAAGAAATCATACATAATATTCCTAAAGATGTTTCACCTGACAAATATATTGCTGAGGCGAAGAATGCGACAGAGACGAATTTTTGGGATGAAATTCTCTTGTACAATGAGAAGGGACGACAGCTTGTTATTGCCCGATTTAAGGACTTTCCGAAGGAGGTGCGCGAGGTATTAGAAAATGGCGAGAAGGTTACGATTGATGGTTATCCCGATTTTGATCAGGTTCACTATAATGATGAGCCCGATGAATATGATGTCCATAGCGTGACGGTTAAGGGTGAGAACATTGATGATGCCTTAAAGCAGAAGGTGATTAAGGCCTTTGACTACAAAAAGGGAAATGACATCGACATCGATGAAATGGATGGCGCTATTGGCGATGTCAAAGAGGATTGTCCTGTCGATGTTCCTGGTGTGGAGCTTTTGAAGCGTGACGATGGAACGGTTGATATTATGATTCACGTGGTGAAGCAGGCGAAGGGGCTTGTGATTGTGGGGTTAACAGAAGAGGACCCTCTTTTTCAGGAAATTCAGAAGAAGTTTGGTGATAAATATCTTTCGCTTCGGCCCGGTGAAACTGGCGCCAGGGACTATCGGACGAAGGATGGTGATGGTCTTTTGGAATTCATCGATCAGAGGATCGAAGAGCATGACAATTATTATCAGTTGGCTGCCATTGGTCAGGATAATACGGGGCCGACATATGTTGTTGAAAATTCGTCGGGGAAACTTGTTTTCTCCGTCGTCAAATTTTCCGGAGTGACAGAGGCCAATATCAGCGGTCCAGATGCTTCGATAGTGCAAAAGCTTTTTGAAGGCTCTGTGACCAAGAGCGATTTTGCAGCAAGCACTGAAAAAGTTCACGCCCATTTTGCCAAGGAGGGGAAAATTGTTCTCGTTGAGGATAATGGGTTCAATATCCTTGTCGATGGATCTCTAGAATTTAATTTTAGATATGAGTTGAAGGAGGGGCCAACAAAGATAGTGGTCTCGGGCGAATTGCCGATAGACCAAAAAAAGGTTGAGGAGATTTTTGGGAAACCAGCACATGGTGAGACTTATACGTATACCGAGGTGCAAAATGGGGGTGACGCACTCAGGGACTACCTTGTCAAAGAGGGATATGTGATCAAGCCCGATCTTTCTGGGCGGAGCATGATCATCCTTCGCGAGGGCGAAATTGAGATTACAATCAGTGTGGCCCGAATCAGCGATTATAAAATCAAGATTGTTGGGGAACATTCGATCGACCCGGTTGTTGTGGCTCGTCAGTTTGAGGATAAGACAGGCGATTTTTTCAATATTAAGAAGTTTCAAGAGGGATTGGGGCGCGTCGGGATGACGAAACAGTTTCACGAGATTCAACCAGATTACATCATTGCATCTGATGGCGATGTTGTTCCGGTGATTCACGCGAGGCCAACCGGTAGTCGCCAGATTATTGCGGGTTTTGGTTATTCGATGGGATTTATGGGTATGCTGGATCTCGGACTCAAACGTTTTTCGAAAGAGGAGCACCTAAATATTAATGGTAAGTATGCCCCCTACGAGCAAACGGGTTCGGTTTCATTCTATGATCCCTGGTTTTTTGGAAAGCGTCGGTCGCTCAGGCTTTCGGTCTTTGGGAGTCACTGGGATTGGAATAGTCGCTTCTGGGAGGTTGGGATGGATGCCGGCGTCGGTTTTCCGGTTGGTGGAACCTTTTCGCCATGGATGATCGAGACGGGACTCGGGTTTGCCTATAATCAATATATGACGAAAAAACCGGATGATGTTTCCGATATTCCCGTTATTCTTAGTCCCAAGGTGACGATTGGATATTATACCGAGAAGCGCAAGGCCTATGTCACGCTGAGTGGCAATATGGGACGTGTCAATTATCCAGAGATCAGGGGCGGGTTCCAGGAGAAGATTCCGGTCTTTTGGGAGATCCAGCTCGAGCTGGCTGCCGCTGCCGGACATAAGTTTGACGTTGGCGAGGGAGTTCCCCTTCGGTCACAATATCACGTTTTTAACACACCATTGATTTATGGTCAGGGGCTCAGCGATGTGTCGTCGGGATTATCCTATATGTGTTTGTCGGCCAAACTTTCTTATGCCTATCAGCGTTACGTTGGCGCAAAGCTGGGCGTTACCTTTGGCGGCGTTGGGAACACCTTTCAGGATATGGCCAATATTGGTGCAGGTGGCGAAATCATGGTCCCGATGATTGGGTTGTCACTGGGCCTGGGTTATATGTATAATCTATTTAATCAGACAGGGAAGTTTGGTGTGATTTTAAAGGGTGGAGGAGAAATCGACTGAAAATCACAAATAACAAAACCCAAATTACAAACAATCTTCAAATCACAATAACCAAACAAAATACAGCCACAACTATTTGTTCAATGTAAAAAATTGTAATTTTGAAATTGTAATTTGTTTGTGATTTGAGATTTGTATATTGTAATTTATTTTATCTTGGATCCCGGGGGGACGTCTTTCATTGGCGTGAGGATTGATATCGTATCACCACTCGAGGCGGCCAAAAGCATTCCTTGAGACTCAACACCTCTCAATTTGGCCGGTTTCAGATTTGAAACCACTGCAACCTTTTTTCCAACCAATTCTTCGGGAGTATAAGCCTTGGCAATGCCGGCGACGATTTGACGCTCTTCATCCCCCAACGTTACCTGGTTCTTGAGCAGTTTGTCAGCGTCTTCAACTTTCTCAGCGCTTAAAATTTCGCCAACCTTCAACTCAACCTTTGCAAATTCAGAAATATCGATGAGATTTTCTGCAACCATCTTCAGTTTCTCCTTTTTTGGTTCCTTTGCTTCTTCCTTTGCGTCCTCTTCGATTCGCGGAAAGAGGTTTTCCGCCTCTTTGATCTTGAGGGGCGATTTGATAAATCCCCATTTTTGACTGTCGTCCCAGTGGAGGTCATCAATTTTGCTGATACTGCCGAAATTGAATTGATTCCAGATTTTATCGGCGGTCTGAGGGATAAAGGGGTGCATCAATATAGCGATAATCCGGATAGATTCAACAACGTACGAAAGGACTGCCTCAATTCGTTCGGTATTTCCCTCTTTCTTGAGATTCCACGGTTCGTTTTCGTTGATATATTTATCGGCGGCCGTGATTCCTTCCCATATAAGGGCAATGGCTACATTAAAGTGGAGTCCACTATCTTTCATCTCCATGGCATCCACGACCTCATTAGGGAGAGAGAGTATTTTGTCCATCAGGGCCTTGTCTCGTGGATCCTTTGTTTTAGGGGCCTTCGAGACTGTTCCGTCCAGATATCGGTTGATCATTCCGATAGTTCGACTGATCAGATTTCCGACGCCGTTTGCGAGATCACCGTTGTAACGATTGATGAAGTGTTCCCATGTAAAGTCTGCGTCTCGACCGAATGGAGCTTCTTTCAAAAGATAGTAGCGCAGGGGATCTTCACCATATTTTTTCGTGATATCGAGTGGTGTGACAACGTTTCCAAGCGACTTGCTCATCTTTTCGCCCTTGAGATAGACAAAGCCGTGGGCAAAGACTGTTTTTGGAAGCGGCACGCCCGCGGCCATCAACATGGCGGGCCAAATGACACAATGAAAGCGAATGATATCTTTTCCGATGATGTGAACGTCGGCTGGCCACCATTTTTTGAAATTTTTCTTGTCAGTTCCAAAGCCAACAGCTGTGATATAGTTGATAAGGGCGTCAAACCAGACATAGACAACGTGGTCATCGTCGTGCGGAAGCGTGATTCCCCAGTCGAAAGATGAACGCGAGACGCTAATATCGTTGAGTCCCATTTCGATCATCTTGACGACTTCGTTTCGTCTGACTGCCGGCAGGATAAACTCTGGATTCTTTTTAATATGTTTTAGAAGCTTGTCTTGATATTTTGAGAGGGCGAAAAAGTAATTGTCTTCTTTGAGCCACTCGGGTTTGGACTTGTGATTTGGGCACTTGCCGTCCTCAAGGTCTTTGTCTGTCAGGAAGGCTTCACACGACTCGCAATACCATCCTTCATATGTAGCCTCATAGATGTCACCCTTGTCTAGAATGGCCTGGAAAAGTTTTTTAACCGAAGTGTGATGAGTTGAGTCGGTTGTTCGAATGAAACCGTCGTAACTAATGTTGAGATCTTTCCATGCCTCGATAAATTTTTCTTCCATTTGATCGCAATACTTTATTGGCGAAAGACCTTCTTTATCAGCGGCCTTTTTGACATTAATGCTGTGTTCGTCATTCCCCATCTGGAACTGGACATCCATGCCCTGAAAACGTCGGAAACGGGCCAAGACATCCGCACCAATCTTTTCGTAAGCGGTTCCGATGTGAGGGGAACTATTAACGTAATCAATCGCCGTAGTAATGTAATATGTGCTTTTTTTGCCGGGCATAGTGCGGGCCTACCGATTTCCTGATTTTTGATTCTTTTGGTTTTGGTTTCGATTCCCCTGAGTTCTTTTGTTACCTTGAGTGTTACGTTGTTTCGAATCTCTTTGTTGGGAGTTTTGCCTCTTTCCTTGGCGTTTATTGTCTCTTTTGTCTTGCTGTTTTCCCTTGGAATCGTCTCGTCTCTTTGTTTCCCGTTTACCTTGACGCCCGCCTCGTTTTTGATCAGATTCGTCCTTCCGGGGTCTAGTCTTAGAGCGCTTTTCAACACTCTTGATTTCACTGGGTGTCAATTTTTCCTCTTTATCGCTATTCTCCATTCGAGCGTAAACGATCTGACGTGGGACATCGAGGCCGGTGACAAAGCCACAACTCCTTTCGGTCGTTATGCGCGAACCTTGACAAGGAAGCTTTTTCTTAAACTGTGTGTACATCTCATTTTCGTAAAGCATGCAGCATTTGAGTTTTCCGCACATGCCGGTCAGCTTAGCGGGGTTTGGCGAGAGACCTTGATTCTTGGCCATCTGGATTGAGATAGACTTGAATTCTCGGAGATGGGTTTCGCAGCAACAGGTTAGACCGCAGCTACCAAGGGCGCCAATGCTCTTTGCGGCATCGCGAGCACCGATTTGGCGCATTTCAATCCGCATGTGAAGTGCCGTTGCCAAATCTTTAACGAGGCTTCGGAAATCGACGCGTTCCTCTGCTGTAAAATAGAAAATAGCCTTACCATCACCCTTTAGAATGTCGACATCGACCAGTTTCATAGAAAGATCGTGGTCGACAATCTTCTTTTGGCACATGTTGAAGGCCTTCATGGCCTCTTCCCGATTGCATTCGTGACGTTCAATATCTTCGGGTTTGGCCTTTCGAAGGACGGTACGAATATTGGTAGCGACCTCTTTGGCGCTTTTTTCATAGGGGGGGATGATGATCCGTCCAACAATGGGACCCTTGTCTCCCTCTACGATAACAAGATCATGAATAGCCAGCTCATGATCAGCGGCACTAAAAGAGTGAACCTTTCCAGCGGCTGAAAACTGGACTCCAACTAATCGTTTTAATTCAATTTTTCCTTGTTCTTCCTGTTTTTCATTTTCTGTCATAATAATGAATTCCGATCAGACCCAGGGGGGTCCTGAATTTAAGAGGCGAGCGTAAACAATAATTGTTCAAACATCAACTGTTTATTGTAGGTCCGCGCAGCCTGGGCATGGCTGGCGTTGATCTGGGTACACTTTTCCCGAAGGCGGCCCGAGTTGTTTTGCGCGGCAATCCATTGGGCGAGCTCCAAAGCCTCGTTTGTTCCGGAAGGGATGCTATTTCCAGAGCTTAAGAGAAGGGCGTTATGAAACGTCCGATGAAGAACATAGAGAATATTGTCGATTTCTTCCTTTTCACCGGCCCAACTGGATGCCAGTTCCATGAGGGCTGAGGCTGACCGTGCCCGCAGTGCTTTTGAGAAATTCTGGATAACTTGGTCGATCAGTTCGGGGGTAATACTAAGGGCTCTTCCAATAGAACCTTCACTCATGGTTGCAGCCAAACTTGCCTCTTTGCCACTAAGATTTCCATCGGCGGTTAAGTAGCCTTCAATTTCACTTGGTGTGAGCGGAGAGAATGCGATCGTTTGGCATCGGGAAACAATTGTTGGGAGCAGTTGGTTGGGTGTCGATGTGATCAGGAAAAAGTGATTGCCTGCTGGTGGCTCTTCCAGGATTTTGAGTGCGGCATTGGCGGCATTTGGATTCATTTTCTCAGAGTAGTCGATAATGATGGTCCTGTGTTTGCCAACCAGAGGGGGATATTTTAACTGATCCTTAATGTTTCGAATTTGATCGATCTTAATGACTGCGCCGTCGGGTTCGATGTAAATATAGTCGGGATGAGTCCCGGCTTCCCATTTGATGCAGCTTTCACATTTGTTACAGGCATTTCCTTCTTTCGTTTGCTTCTGGCAGAGAATTGATTTGGCACAGGTGCTGGCTACAAGTCTCTTTCCAATGCCATCAATGCCGGTTAAGAGGTAGGCGTGGTGCAGTTTTCCTGAAAGTGCTGCTTTTTTCAGTTGGTCGATCTGCTTGGTATGTCCAATAATTTTCTGCCACATAATGGTTAGCCTCTTCCGTTTTCCAGAGACCAGATATCAAACAATCGAATAATTTCACTGTGAATTTCATCTACGCCGTGACTTGCGTTGATAACGATGACACGTTTAGGCTCGGCTCGAGCAATATTAAGGTAGCCTGCTCGAACTTTTTCGTGAAATGCCAGTTCTTCATTTTCGAATCGATCTTCATGACCAGTTGCTTCATTTCGGGATCTAGCCCGACCGAGTCCTACATTGGCCGGAAGATCGAGCAAAAAGGTGATGTTGGGCATCAGGTTGTCGGTTGCGATCTGGTGA
>CAYWXY010000056.1:0-13685 GCA_964462555.1 uncultured Pseudomonadota bacterium
GCTTCACGTTGCCATCATCTTCTAGATGCATTTTCCAGAGATGAAGCAGGATATTCTTAAATGTTTGATGAATGAATGCGCCATCATATTGCAGCCTCTTCTCAAATCCATCCATTGGGCTATCCCAGCCTGATTCTCCTGTTTCAAAGTATTCAAGGAAGAACCAGCCCACCCCAGAAAGTGTTTCGGCTGCAGCGATGTGATCTTTAACGCTAGATTCTTTATAGTTTCTAGCGGATGGAATTTTACCTAGTGCCAGTTTGAGATAGAACGCAAAAAGATCGTCGAGATCGTCGAGAGATACAATGCCCTGTTCAAGTAGCGTGTAGACAGTTGTATGAATGAATTTATGACTATCGAGGTACTCGGAGGTGCTTATTAATAGGTCAGGCTCAAATTTATTTAGCGGCGTAAATGTTTGGAAATAGAGGGGGGAGATAGCGAAGAAGAGATCATTATCTAATGTTTCAAGACTGTCGACCGTTTCGGCCGCCTTAAATCCATCTTTGAGTCGAATGTAGGTAAAGCTGAGCCATCGGTTCAGCTCTTTTTCCAACACGTTATTTCTTTCAGGTTGAGAGCGTCTCCACTTAATATAATTTTCGAAGTACTGCTTTGCCTTGTCATATTGTCCAAGGAGATAATGGGCCTTACCGATAGAAAGGCCCTCGCGGTCCTCGACATTTGGGTCGATCATTGCCCAGGTTCTGTAAAACTCGATTGCTAATTGATATTCTTTAAGTTCAAGTGCCAAGGATGAGCGCCATTCGTGGGCATCTTCGTCGGCCGGCTTTTCAGCTAATATCTGGGTATAGGCATAGATGGCATTAATTATGTCGCCTGTTTCGCTGTAGTGGGTGGCCATGATTTCGTTGGCCAGTGTGTTCCCAGGGTTCATTTCGAGTGCTGTTCGTGCGTCAGAGTAGGCCTCTGGATAGTGTTCCAAAAAATGGTGACACTCTGCACGCATGGCGTAGAAGAAGGAGGGATCATCGACGGTAAGGTCATTATAAAGAAAGGACTCGGCCATATTGAGTTTTTCGATGGCTCCTTCAAAATCATCAAGATTGTAGAGGGCTAGGGCCGTTCCATACCATGGACGGAAATGCGTCGGGAGAAAATCAGTTGAGCGTTCGAAGGCATGAAGGGCCAAGTAACCATAATCCTTTTCGGCGAGACATGCACCGAGACCATAGTAGATTCGTGCGGTTAATTTGTCTGTCTCCGCGGCGGGAAGAGCGAGACAATACAGGTAAATTGCCGAATCGATTTCGTTTTCAAGTCTTAATTGAGAGGCCTTATAAACCAGGTCACGGATATTTTTGAAGTTTGGCGATTTCTGGGGTGAATGTTTGAGTGTTCGGTCACAGTAAAACTGAAGGGGTTCAGTGAAGAAACGTTTGGCCATTTTCCACCGTGTGTTTGCTGGTTGAGAATAACGGCTGTAAAATTCCTTAACCATATTGATGATGTTTTTAAGGTCTATTGGATCAGATTTGGTTTGTTGGGGCGAAATCCTGTTTTTGGTCGAAGGTGGCCAGTGAACGGCGGGCGGTGTGCTTTTAATGGGTTGAGACAGGGCATCGGGTTCGGGCATAGGGATCTCCTTGGTTTGCCCGCTCTCCCGAAGAAGGTCTGATAAAGATAGATCATAGCTTGAAAAGGCTTGTCAACAGAGAAGCGTCTTTATACGTAAATATCCTTTCACTTTTGTAAACAGTCGACGCGGTATTTTTCAATGAAATGGTCAGGATGATAGGAGGTCTTGGCGCGACGAATGCCTTGGATTCCGAGATCTTGCTCGCGATTAATCCATGGATATTTTGGGGCGATTGTTTGGGCCAGTTGCCGATTAATAAACTGATAGATGCCGCGGCAGCTGGTGTCCCCTTTCTCGACATGAACCATGTAGGTGTGGTCGTTGAGCTCCTCGCCCATCGTGAGGCCAACAATCTCATCATCGATCCGCACCAAGAGACCATGAAGGCGCAAGGCTTCAAAGTAGGTTAGCATCTGATAGATGGCGCATTTTTCCTTTTCAAGCCCCTCGTTTGATTCGCAATCACGTTGTTTGCACCAGCGCTCAGAGAAGTCCATTGCCTCTTTGCAGGTTTCGGTCGTTAGCTCCTCAACTGTTGCGTTGAACTTGGCTGTAAATTGTCGGATGAGATTTTTTTTGGCATGGTATTTTTGACCAGGGAGTTCGGCCAGATCGCTACTCTTAAAAATGTAATCCCAATTATCGCGATCTTTCGCGACTTGGATGCCAGGTTTCTTTGTTAGTTCATCGGCAAGATCTTCGAGAACGCACGCCAGGAAGGGGATTTTTTCGGGATGTGATGACCGGAAGACGCCATAAGCTGTTTCAGCGATTTGGTCGGACTTGCCGATCGGGACCAAGAAGAATGGGGCATTTTTATAGATGCCATGGAGAATGATCATGCCGTTTAGCTGTGAGATTCGATAGTCATAGGCGAAGCGCCAGGCAAAGACATTTGTAAAGTTGACGTCAGAGACCTCGACTTCGTGTTCCTTAAGGGCCGGGATAATGAACTGATAATCACTAATCGTCAGTTCCCGGCTTTCCGGATATATGGGGAGTGTGTTGACAGTCATAGGCACCTAGGGTTAACTGGCTTAGGGGGTTATTGCAAGACTATTCGGTTTAGGTTTCGATGCTCGTATCGTTTGTCGGCTAGGTAACTTAAACTGATATTTGGAGGAGTTATGCGGGCATTATTGCAGAGAGTTGGACGAGCGAAGGTGAAAGTCGATGAAAGGATTGTTGGCGAGATTGATCAGGGGCTTTTGGTTTTTCTTGGGGTGATGAAGGGGGACGGCGATGCTGATCTTGAAAGGTTAGCAAGTAAGATTGTCGATCTCCGTATTTTTGAAGATGCAGCGGGAAAAATGAACGTGTCGGTCAAAGATGTTGGTGGTAAAATTCTGATTGTATCACAGTTCACATTGGCAGCCAATTGCAAGAAGGGGCGGCGTCCATCATTTGACGATTCGGCATCTCCCAATTTCGCGAAGGAGATGTGTGAAAAATTTGTGGCGCGAATTCACGGCGAGGGAATTGAGGTTGCCACTGGAGAATTCGCGGCCCATATGCAGGTTGATCTCACGAACGATGGGCCGGTCACGATTTGGCTCGATTCCAAAGCGTTATAATATTTGGTATTAAGGGTTGAGGGTAATGGTGACGTCAAAAATGGGTTGTTTGCCCTCTCTCATCGCACGACGGACTGAACGAAGATTCGTAATTTTTGTGCCAACGGCATCTTCTGGAAGGCCGGTAATCAAGGACCACTTATCAATTAATTCCTGAATGGGCACTTTGTTGGGGCGACGATTTCCTTCAACATGATCTTTTAATTTTGTATGAAGACTGTTGGATTGACGAATGCGTTGCAGGACGACACGTTGTGGTTGGTGAAGTCTGACGATTGTTCGAATCAGATTTAGATGGGCACCGCTCCCTATTAGGCCAGGAGCCGATTCACTGTCTTCTAGTGTGAGGACACCGTTGTCTTCGTCGATATTGGTGGCGACGAATGAATCAAAGTTAATTTCTTGTAGATGATGCAGACGGAGGCCCTCTTTGGAAACAAGAAAGTATTTTCTGAAAACCTCGAAATATGTCACTTCGATTATGGCATAGTCGGTCTTTGTTTCTCCAGTTTGGGATGACGTTGAAAAAATGCGCGAAACATAGCTGCCTTCAGGAAAAGCGTCTCGAAATACTGGTTGCCCTCGAACGTACGTGAGTAGGGGCTCTATGTTGGACGAGGGGACAGAATATGAGAGAGGTGTCGTCCATTCGATATCGCCCCGGGGGATAAAACTTTGTTCTCCGATCATCGAGGGCGCGCGTTCTATACGTAGATTGAAAATGGGATCGTCTCCGCGTGATATGGCGTTTTCGACACGCGATAGATTGGGGATCGTTATAGAAAGAGCGTCGATTGGTATTCCCGTTATGGAACTAAATATTTGGGCGACAACTTGGGGGTGTGCCTTGTTCGGGCTCAGGTGATCGCGCACATGTTCCCTAAGTGCTGTGTGTAGCCCGCGATTTGTTGGTCGAATATTGAGACCGAGGGCTGTGTCGTAATCGCCGAGTTGCCAGGCGGTGGAGAGGAGGAGGAGGCTGGCGCCACGTTCGCGAAAATCCTCGGCGGTAAACATGTTGCGAATGATAAGTTGTCTTCCGCCGGAACTTGTTGTCGTTGTGAGAATCGAAGATGGTTCGATTGTGTATTTTCCGGCCACCCAATTGCGATCCCGAGGAACCAATGCATAGTAGGTGTTACCGGCAAGGAGGGGAATACGGAAAGGGGGGACAATTTCCAAGAGATCAAAATGTTCGACGTTACCTGTTGTTTCCCGTGTCACGGGGATTACACGTTGCAGGCGACCGAGTTCATCTCTCTCTCCGGCGAAGCCGCCGTGCCTAAGGACAAGCTGAAAATCGACTTCATTTATTCTTGTAGGTTGAGAGATTGTGATCCGATCATCGATAATCTGCGGTGTTCCAACGTGCCACCCCTTGAGTCGAGCGATTGCTGGCGTAGCAACGACTGAAACAGATGGTGACGTGTTTCCTGTTTCGCTGACTCCGCCGAAAAAGGCACCAAATGATAGCAGACCTGGTGTTTCTGTGTTTTCAAGTGGAGCCGATTCGTTAAGCACCAAAAGTGTTAGTCCAGCAATAACAATTGATGCGGGCTTGGCAAGTGGCGCAAGTGATAAGAGTGAATCTTGAAGTTGACCCACGATCTCGCTGGCTGACTCTCTGAATAGTTGACGTGTTGCCGGAAAGGGAAGAGGGTCGATCGGTGTTATGCCGGAGATTGGATCAACAAATGTTGATACAACGCTGCTCTCAATGTTGGGCAAGGGGCTAACGGAAAAAGTTAAACCTTCGGGTAAGGGATCATTTCCCATCTTTAGATTTCCAAGAAGTTCGGGGGAGAGTGTTAAGCTCTTTTTCATACGATCAAGATGGCGCAATGGCCTGAGTGCAGGGTCAAGTGCAGTTTTGATAGACCCTGTTGATCGCGGAGTAATTGTTCTTCCTGGTGGCATATGGACCCTGTTTTTTATTAAACCCTTCCGAAGAGTTGTCGGAGCTACACGGAAAAAGTTTCGTGGTTTTTTATGGTTCTAACTGATTGTTTTTATTGTATTATTTTGATTCCCTCTCCGTGATAACCCTCCGGGATGAGCTCCAGATAAACCAGAGGGCCGCAAGAATACCCAACGATCCTCCGATCGAAAGTGTGGTGGGAGCTCCGATGCGCCCCGCTGCAAAACCACCAATGAGACTTCCAAAGGGGGCAACGCCGAAAAACATCATGGTATAGAGGCTCATGACTCTGCCGCGCACATGATCGGGAGCCTCTTTCTGAAGCCAGGCATTAATTGATGCAAGGGCGATCAATGCAAAAAGACCGATGAAAAACATTGCCGACATTCCCATTTCATAACTCGGCATCCATGAAAAGGTGATGACTGAGATACCGAAACCGAGTGATGCGAGAAACATATTTTTCCGAATTCGCCCAGGACCGGTTGATTTTGCCATAATTAGTGAGCCGAAGAGTGATCCAACGGCTGAAATGGCCATTAAAAAACCGTACGACTCGGGTCCACGCCCATAGATCTTGTCGACAAAGATCGGAACCAAAATATAGTAGGGGAGGAGAAAGAAGCTGATTGATGCGAGTAGGATCAGTGGGTATCTCAGTTTGTGATTATGCCAGGCTATCTTGACGCCTTCGTGAATCGCTTTGTGCATCGGGAGGTCGTGGCGTGGCTGCACGTTCAAAAGTGATTTATCCATCAACAAGATAGCGATGATGAGCGCAACAAATGTCAGGGCGTTGATAACAAAACAGGCACCTTCACCCCACCAGGCCATAAGGATTCCAGCGATGGAAGGACCAACGACGCGTGCGGCATGAACAGCGGATGAGCTGAGTGCGACTGCGTTGTCGACTTGGTTTTTACCGACGATGTCGGTTACGAAGCTTTGGCGGGCTGGAAAGTCGAAGGCGTAAACGGCACCGATGAATAGGACGAGACCAATAACCAATTCCGGTGTGATGATTCCTAGGATGGTAAGGATTGCCAGAATGGTTGCCTGTAGCATCGATAGAAATTGCGTGATCAGGATGAGATTCCGCCGAAAGATGCGGTCAGCAATGGCACCGCCGATAAGACCCAGAACGAATGTCAGAATACGACTACAAAATCCAACGGCTCCGAGCCAGTCGGCTGAACCGGTAAGACGCCAAACGAGCCATGAAAGTGCCACGATCTGCATCCAGACGCCGATCATCGAGACAAAGTGGCCAATGATATAGAGGCGAAAGTTTGGAACTTTTAGCGAACTAAATATTCCCTGTTTGGCTGGGGTTGTGGCGACCTCATATTGCTGTGTCATGGGCGCACGTTACCCATTTAATCGGCGAATGCGCAAGGACTGTTTTTTAACATTCGGCTTGGGTTTCGATGCTCGTATCGGTATCGTTGTACGGTTGCGTAACCGACAAACGGTAGACGAAACGGGTATCGACACCGAAACCGTAGGGTCGTTTAATCTAATAGGTCGGAATTGTTCTTTTCAGGTAATCGATTTGTTCTTTGACTGACGACGGAGCGGTACCGCCACGAGCGCTTCGTTTTGTGAGCGTTGATGATGGCGAGATTGAGGATTCATCCAGTTTGAGTTTTCGCATTTTGGTCAGGACGATTTCCTTGAGTGGCTTTCCCTCACTCTGTGATAACTTGACGGCCTCGCCAACGATTTCGTGGGCCTCACGAAACGGGATCCCCTTTTCGATGCAGTGGTCTGCAACATCAGTCGCAAAGATGTCTTCGCTCAGCGCATTCATCATCTGCTCAGCGTTAAATGTGGCATTCTGCAGCACTTCGGTAAAGAGACAAAGAGTGTTGTGCGTTGTCTCAATGGCGTCAAAAATAAACTTTTTGTCGTCTTGAAGATCTTTTGCATATGAGAGTGGAAGTCCCTTTGTGAGCGTGAGGAGCCCTATCAGATTGGCGTAGAGCGTTCCTGTTATTCCGCGAATTAGCTCTAGCGAATCGGGATTTTTCTTCTGCGGCATCATTGATGAGCCGGTAGAGACAGAGTCGGAGAGTGTGATAAAAGCGAACTCATTAGAATTCCAGACGATCATGTCTTCCGCATAACGGCTAAGGTGCATCGAAATAATCGCGAGATGTGAAGCCAGCTCGATAACAAAAGCGCGGTCAGAAACCGACTGAAGGCTGTTGGGTGTTGCCTCTTCAAAGCCGAGGCGTTTGGCCAGCCGACTTCGGTGAATATTGATTGTTGTTCCGGCGAGTGCGCCACTTCCAAGCGGGCAACGAGAAAGGTTTCCCTTTTTGTATCGTTTGAGGCGCAACAAATCGTCTTCCAGTGAAAAGGCCAGCGAGAGTAAATAGTGCGAGAGTAAGATCGGTTGAGCCTGTTGCATATGGGTGTAGCCGGGCATGATTGTATGGAGATGTTCTTCGGCGAGATCGGTTAGTTCGGTGATGAGTCGTTTAATGTCGTTCTCGACGGCATGCACCGCATCCTTAAGATAGAGCATCAGATCGGTGACGACCTGGTCGTTACGGCTTTTCCCTGTATGAATTTTTTTCCCGGTGTCTCCCAGTCGTTCGGTTAAAACGCGCTCAACGAGAGTGTGGACATCCTCATCTTCTGAATCGATAATATTGTAAATTCCCTTTTCATATTCTTTCTGAATTTCAACTAGGGTTGTTTTGGTCTTTTCTAGCTCATCGACACTCAGGATATCTGCGGATGCCAACTCTTCTGCCCAGGCTTCATTTACGCGGACATCGTATGGAAGGAGCTGGATGTCGATTTTGAGTGAGTTGTTGAGCGTCTTCATGATGTCGCTCATTGATTCGTCAAATCGTCCCTGCCAGAGTGTCATAAAAACCTCGTTTTAAGTAAAGTTGACGTACACTATCTCCGACTTTCGTATGTCATCCCCGCGAAGGCGGGGATCTAGAGTTTTTACTCTGGATCCTCCGGTCGTAGCCGGAGGATGACAGAAATTAGTCGCGTTTGAACTTACTATAGTTCGGGGCCTGATAACCTTTCAAGTGTAATTCTTTGTCCATTTCGAGAAGGGCGCGGACCTTCATTGGAAGGCCATAGAGGTTGATAAAGCCGAGGGCATCCTTTTGGTCGTAGACATCTTCTTTGCCGAACGTCGCAAACTCTTCGCGATAAAGCGAATAGGGTGATTGGCGTCCTTCAACGAGACAATTGCCCTTGTAAAGTTTCAGTCGGACATCACCCGTGACATTTTTCTGAGTTTCGCTGACAAAGGCATCAAGGGCTTCACGGAGCGGTGTAAACCAGAGACCATTATAGACGAGCTCGGCATATTTGGGGGCGATCGATTCCTTATAGTGCATAGTTGCGGCATCGAGGACGAGTGATTCGATCTCTTTATGTGCGGCATAGAGAACGGCGCCGCCCGGTGTCTCGTAGACGCCACGTGATTTCATTCCGACGAGACGGTTTTCAACGAGATCAACGCGACCGATACCATGCTTGCCGCCAATCGTGTTGAGTTCTTCGATCAACGTGATTGGGTCGACCGTTTTACCATTGAGTGTGGTCGGGACACCGCTCTTAAATGAAATCTCAACGATTTCACCTTCATCGGGGGCCTCGAACGGGGACTGGCTCATCGTGTAGACCTCGTCGGGTGCGCTTTCCCACGGATCTTCCAAGAGGCCGCCTTCGGATGAGACGTGCCAGAGGTTTCGATCGTGGCTATAGATCTTGGCGGCAGAGACGGTCAATGGAATCTTTCGATCGTCCGCATACTTAATGGCGTCTTCACGTGAACGGATATCCCAGATGCGCCACGGGGCGATGACCTGAATTGTTGGGTCAAAGGCCTTGAATGTCAGTTCGAAACGAACCTGATCATTACCCTTGCCGGTGCAGCCGTGTGAAACCGCGTCTGCGTTCTCTTTTTCGGCGAGATCGATCATGTGTCGCGCAATAATTGGACGTGCAATCGAGGTGCCGAGGAGATATTTGTGTTCGTAAATGGCGCCGGCTTGCATCATCGGGAAAATATAATCGGTCAGGAACTCCATTCGGAGATCATCAATAACGACCTTGTCAGCACCTGAGAGTTCGGCCTTTTCTCTAAGCCCATCAAGTTCGTCGCCTTGGCCGACATCTGCGGCGTATGCAATAACCTCGCAGTTATAATTTTCCTTAAGCCATGGAATGATGATGGATGTGTCGAGTCCACCAGAATACGCGAGTACAACTTTCTTTACCTCTTTCATGATTGTCTCCTGTTGTTGAAGGTAAGGGGGGGACTATTATCCAAAGAATTTTCGGAGTCGTTTTTCTACATCGTCTTTACTGACGGCGGGACCGGTTGCGACGAAGACGGTGTCATCACCGGCAACGGTTCCCATGATACCTTGAAGATTCTGTTCATCAATGAGCGATCCCATTGATGGGGCCATCGATGGATACGTTTTTAGAACGAGAAGATTTGGACCGGCCCAGGTGAGGCGCGTGATGGGGGGCAACATTCCGCCCGTGCGACCACCCGAAAGAAGATGGTAGAAGCCCTGTTTTTTGATCACGCCAAGCTCATTGAGATCTCGAGAGAGGCTCGACTGCGTAACATCGATTCCCATATCGGTCAGATCCGTTTTAAGATCTTCCTGCGTGGCGATCTGTTTTTCTTTGATCAATTGTTTGAGTGCATGTTGCCGACGAAGTTTTTTGGATACTTTTTTCATAATGTTGCATACTCCTGCATAAAGGGTTTATTTTCTGCATATATATGCATTATGCACTTTTGTCAATATTTTAATAAAGTGGTTGAGAAAAAGCTAGTAAAAAAGTGGACTTACTCAAAACTTCGCGCTCCTTAGGTTTGAAGGGATTGTTTACACTAAAGGAGAGATGTATTAAATTGCTGCTTCTATGACGAAGTGTGTTGGTAAAAATGTGCCGCGGCTCGACGCCTATGGCAAGGTGACGGGAAAGACCCAGTATATCGATGATATCGAGATTCCAGGTTGCTGGTATGGGGCGGTTGTTCGGTCTAATATTCCCTACGGAAAGATCAAAAAGATAACATATGATCCTGCCTTTGATTGGGATCAAGTCGTGACATGTGATCACACTGATATTCCGGGGCGGAATGCGACGATTTTTTTGACTGAGGAACAGCCGATCTTGGCTGAGGAGTTTGTTCGCCATATTGGTGAGGCGATTGTCTTGATAGCGGCGCCAACAAAGGTTCTTGCCGAGGAGGCAAAAAAACATATCAAGGTTTCTTATAAAGAGCTGAAGCCAGTTCTTTCGATTGCCGAATCGAAATCGAAAAAGCATATCATTTGGGGTGACGATAATATTCAGTCCCACTATTTAATTGAAAAGGGCGACATTAGTAAAGGTTTTGGCGAGGCCGATCATATTATCGAAGGAGAATATGAAACGGGCTTTCACGAACATATCTACATTGAACCCCAGGGAGTGGCGGCATTTCCGAGAGACGATGGTGGAATTACGGTTATTGGTTCGGTTCAGTGTCCTTTCTATGTCTTAAAAACACTCAAGGCCGTCTTTGATGTTGATGAAACAGAGATTAATGTTGTTGAGACAACGATGGGCGGTGCTTTTGGTGGTAAGGAAGATTATCCTTCATTGCTTGGTTCGTATGTTGCGCTCCTGACAAAAAAATCTGGGAAGCCGGTCAAAATAGTCTACGGACGTGAAGAAGATATCGTTGTGACGACGAAGCGGCATCCGTCGATAGTGAAGCATAAGACTGGCGTTAAAAAAGACGGAACGATTACGGCGATGGAGATCAATGTCGAATTTGAGGGAGGGGCTTACTCCACGTTGTCGCCGGTTGTCTTATCGCGCGGCGCGATTCATGCGGCAGGCCCTTATCGATGTGAGAATATCGTAACACATGCCGCCTGTTATGCCACGAACCAGGTGCCGACCGGCGCCTTTCGTGGTTTTGGTGCGCCTCAGGTCTTTTTTGCGTTGGAATCGCACACAGATAAATTGGCCGAGGCGGTGGGGATGAATCCTTACGCGTTTCGTTTTAAGAACTGTGTTCGAGAAGGGGATGTGCTTTCGACAACGCAAGTTTTGAAGGAGAGCGTTGGTGCCGAAATTTGCCTGACTTCAACCGCCAAAGAGACCGACTTCGAGGAAAAATGGAACGACTATCGTCAAACACCCAACGCCCAACACTCAACGCCCAACGTTAAAAAGGGAATTGGGATATCATTATATATGCACGGGGGTGCTTTTACTGGTGCCGGTGAGGCGATGATGAAGACGGAGGCAGGCCTTCGGCTTGAACGCGATGGTCGTGTTTCGATTCTGACCGGTTGTACCGACATGGGTCAAGGAATGACGACGGTTCTGCCGCAGATCGCGTCAGATGCTTTGGGCCTTTCGGTTGATCGTATCTCTTGCGCGACGCCCGATACAGCAGTGGTTCCTGATAGTGGGCCAACGGTTGCGTCCAGAACGACAATGATTATTGGAAGTGTGATGGAAAAATGTGCGGCTGGACTTCGGGAAGAACTGCTCAGTTTTGCGGCCGAAAAGCATGAAGCACCAATTGAGTCGATCGATCTTCGAGATGGTAAGGTTTTGATTGATGGCAAGGAGATTGCCCCCTTTGAAAAACTCGCGAATGCTTACTTGGATCAAGAAGGTGATTTGACCGTGATCGAACGTTACGCATTGCCCCCGGGTATTAAGTGGGATGCCGAGAAACATCTGGGAGATGCCTATCCAGCCTATTCGTGGGCAGCCGATATCGCGGAGGTGACGGTTGATACCGAAACCTTCGAGGTGACGGTCGATAAAATGACGGTAGCGGTGGAGCTTGGTAAGGCGGTCAATCCGATTCTCGTTGAGGGGCAGATGGAGGGCGGAACGCTTCAGGCGCTTGGCTGGGGGTTGATGGAGGATAATGTCAGTCGTGAGGGGAGGCCCGAGGCTAACAGATTTCAAACCTATATCGTTCCAACGGTGGCCGATATGCCGGAGTGGAAGATTTTGATTCATGAAGAGCCCTTTTCGGCGGGGCCGCAGGGAGCCAAGGGGATTGGGGAATTGCCGCTTGATGGTGGTGCGCCGGCAATTGCAAATGCAATCTATAATGCGATTGGACTTCGGTGCGTATCGCTTCCGATTACACCGGAAAAATTGTTTGAACTGAGTAAGGAAGTGGGGAAGTCTTGAAGTAGGGACGTTGTTAGTTATGAAGAAAAAAATTATTATAAATGGTGAGAAGAAAACGATTGATGCTGAGCCAACATGTCGTTTGGTCGACGTCTTGCGCGAAGGTCTAAAGTTGACTGGGACCAAGGAAGGTTGTGGTGAGGGGGAGTGTGGTGCCTGTTCGATTCTTCTCAATGGCGAGGCCGTCAATTCGTGCATTATTCTCGTTGGTCAGATTCAAGACGGCGATCAGATTATGACAATTGAGGGTCTGGAGCATGATGTGAAGCTTTTGAAACTCCAAGATTCTTTTACCAAACATGGCGCTGTTCATTGTGGAATGTGTATTCCGGGGATGCTCATTTCGGCGGCTGCGCTCATTCAGAAGAATATGAATCCGACCGACGGTGAGATCAAGGCGGCGATTGCTGGTAATATTTGCCGTTGTACCGGTTACGGAAAGATTGTTGATGCCATAAAGAAGGCGTGTGACTAGATGGAATTTTGTGCACCTCAAAATTTGAAAGAGGCTCTGACAGACAAGGCGGAATATACTGATTATCATGTCCTGGCTGGTGGCACCGATCTTTGCGCCATGATGAATGGCCGGCTGATTGAACCGAAGGGCTTTATTTCGATCTGGGGGGTTGGCGAGCTCAGGGGGATTCGTGACGATGGTGATGTTGTTACGATTCAGACGCTGACAACACATACCGATATTATTGAGTCGGCCCTCATTCAAAAACATTTTCCGGCCCTCGTTCAGGCCTGTCAAACAATTGGTGCTCGTCAGATTCAAAATCGTGGAACGATTGGTGGAAATGTGATGAATGCCTCGCCGGCCGGTGACACGCTCCCAGTCCTGCTTGTTTATGATGCAGAGGTCCTGGTTGCGAGTGAAGAGGGTGAGCGATCGATTCTTTTTAAGGATCTCTATTCGGGCTATCGTAAAACATCGCTGAAGCCGGACGAAATTGTGACCGGTTTGCAGATTCCAAAACCGACTTCCAAAGAGGCGGCAACATTTATCAAGATCGGATCGCGCCGCGCACAGGCGATTTCCAAGGTGATGGGTTCCTTTCGGGCGTGCATAACGGATGGTTCTCTTGATTCGATCGCGATTGCGTATGGATGTGTGGCGCCAATTCCGATCCGGCTCTTTGATGTTGAAAAAGTGTTGGTCGGAAAAAAGGTTGATGATCGTCTGCTCGATGAAGCCGCCAAGTTCGTTCTTAAGGCCGTTTCTCCGATCGACGATATTCGTTCCACCGCCGATTACCGCAGCCACGTCGCCGGCGTTCTCATCAAACGCTTCCTCCGCACCCTCTAGTGCATGACATACACGTTCTTATCTACCTCATTCGGAATGGCCTGCTTGGCCGGTACGCAATGCCTTCTACCT
>CAYWXY010000057.1:0-11689 GCA_964462555.1 uncultured Pseudomonadota bacterium
CTTCTCCAAGATTCGCGTCGATGAAGATTCGCTTCAAGTCGTGAAAGATCAGATGGGCAGTGGGATTCCTATCTATGTAACGACGTATGTCGGCCAGCTCGAATATAACTACTTTAACTATCTTTCACTGACTGAGTCACTTCCGCTCGCGAAATATGCCAATGGCCTCACCAATTGGCAGTGGATGCCGATCACGATGGCCAGACACACAAAGATGCTACGGATTAAGTCGAAGATCCGTTCAAAGGGCCACATTCCCCATCCGGTCTCATCGGGGCATGTTGAAAATCTCCTGATGCATGAGAAGAGCATTTTTGTTCGCCTTCGGACAACGCGAATTCACGACGATCTTTACTGGGAGATTCCTGAAGAAGACGTCGTTCAAAAACTGATCGCTGTCCAACGCAATATGGATCGACCATTCCTCTTAATCCCGGAACAATTTCTGTGGGCCAAGCGACCCGAAAAGACGAAACGCTCCATTATCGATTGGCTCTTTGGTGAACGCGACAATCCGGCACGACTTCGGAAAATCATCCTCTTCTTTAGGAATTATAAGAGCCATGCAGTCGTTCAATTCGGTGAGCCACTCAATCTGAGGCACTTTATTGATGCGAACCCGGGGCTTTCAGAGACAGAACTTGCGAGACTCCTGAGGGCCACACTTCTCAAACAGATCCAACAGGAGCGCAAGAGAATCACGGGCCCAGCCCTAAAGCCACGTCCATGGATGATCGAAAAGGTGCTCGAAGATCGTCATGTCGAGGAACAGATCTGCCAGCTGGCATCCGAAAAGGATGAAGAGGTTCACGATCTTCGACTTCTTGCCACAAAATACGCAAAGGAGATTGCGGCTGATATTAGTTTTGCCTATGTGGAATATGCCACACGGATTTTGAATTGGGGCTTTGAAAATATTTATGATGGCATTCAAACAAACGCAGAAGGCCTTCAGACGATCAAGAAGATTGCACAAGACTCACCGATTGTCTTCGTCCCCAACCATCGCTCCCACCTTGACTACCTGATCATCAGTGACATCCTCTATCGCAACCATATCGTCGTTCCCCATGTGGCTGCGGGGATTAATCTCGCCTTCTGGCCGCTGGGTAAAATATTTAGACGTTCAGGGGCATTCTTCATCCGTCGAACCTTCGCGGGAAATCCGCTCTACAAGGCCGTCTTTGAGTCATACATTCGTCTTCTGATCCAGGAGGGCTATTGCCAAGAGTTTTTCATCGAGGGAGGCCGATCGCGAACCGGGAAACTCAGGCAACCGCGCATGGGGCTCTTAGCAACGATGGTCCAGGCGGTGCTCTCTGGGGCCTCTAAAGATCTCTACTTCATTCCAACGTCGATCACGTATGATAAGGTTGTCGAGGAGAGTATTTATGTTGATGAATCGGCTGGAATGGAAAAGAAGAAGGAAAAGTTTACCGATATTCTAAAATTAACCAAATATCTCAAACGACGTTACGGCAAGGTCTATGTCAATTTCGGAGAACCGATCTCATACCGATCGATTGCTGCAGGCGTTCAAACCGATGAGGCAGCGGAGAAGAAGAAGGAGATCGTTGAAAAGATCGCCTTCAATATAATGGATACGCTTGGGAAAGAGGCCGTTGTTACGCCTTCCGCGCTGGTGGCCTGTGCCTTTCTCCTTGAGAATCGTCCGGGGATCACGTCAGAACGTCTGATCCAAAATATTGATCTCCTCCGCACTGGACTGGAGAGCATCAATGCCCAATTGACCGACTCCCTCCTGACCGAGTCAGGACACGCGATCACGAACACTCTGCACCAACTCGCCTCACAGAAAGTAATTGAGATGCATCAGGACTTTGACCCCGTCTATTATGCCATCTCTGACGAGGGGCGTGCTGCTCTTGATTTTCAGAAGAACACGATCGTTCATTTCCTTCTTCCCCTCGCCTATACCTCAGCCTCGATACTCACCTTCCTAAAGCGTGGACTCACGGAATGCCCAATTCGGGAGGTTGAGGGACAAATTGAATTCCTTAAAGGTCTTTTCTCACATGAATTTGCCGCGCATCAGGGACTGGTCACGAAACAATCCTTCACTCGGACACTCGATTTTTTGGTTGAGAAGAAGGCTATTACGGTCGACTCACTATCGGAAAAGATCGTCGTAACGGCGTTGGGGAGTGATATACTGAAACATTACCGGGCCGTCATCGAAAACATTATCGACTCGTATAAGATCGCTCATTACACCTGTTCTAAAATTCCCCATGAGGAATCACGTGATGAGAAGACGCTGACCAAATCGATGCTCCAGAATGGTCGCCATCTCCTGCTGCTCGGTCAAATCAGCCGAAAAGAGGCCATTTCCAAGCCATCCTTCGAAAATGCGATCCAGATCTTCAGAAAACTCGGCTTTTTGATCACAGAAATCCCGGATGAGGATAGTAAAGATCGGCTCAGACACCGATGGAATCGAACAAACCCGGCGACACAAGAACTTCAACAAGAACTTGAACTTTTCTCTTAAAGGTCCACATTAACAAACACTATTTATTTTTTATCCACATCTGTTGATATTTCTATATTTTGGGGCGATTCCACCCTAACCCGATAGAGCCCGCAACATCCTTTATTTTCGATGGATTAATTGGTTAAAGATTAGGCATTCCGCATAAACGCAATACTTGTAACGACTATTTATGATAGGGATCGCCTATTCCACAGAGTTATCAACAGCAGTTGTTAATTCATAACATCACTCCTAATATTCCCACTATTTGAACCTATCACCTCCTCATTCATACCCGTCGATTATGATTAGGACAACGATTACGATTGAGGATTCACGATCTATCGTAGTTTGTAGAGAATCTTGACAATTTGAAGAAGTTTATCCTGCGCTAACTCATACGTGGAATAATCGATGTATGCTAGTGCTTCCGCTATGTCCATTATTGCAGAAGTTTCTGTGGCCGAAGCCCTGGCTATTGAGAAAAACCTTTTTCTCTCTCCTAACAAGCGCCGACCATTCCCCTCGGCAATATTCAACACAATACTGCTCGCAGCTCTACGCAATTGATCAATCAGGTAGGAGGTCCCTCTTGGCCAACTCTTCGTGGTCGATGGCACACTCCTTGCGACATCCAAAGCTAATTCATAGCATTTCAATTTCTTGTGATTTAACATCTTTTTTCTCCCTTCTTGGATGGAGGCTTCATTGCCTCCCACCCTATTGAGGAGGCAATGAAGCTTCCATCCTTGAAAAGGAGGTAAATTCATGAATCACAGGAAATTGAAATGTTACAGAATGCTTCTCGAGGCGGCAAGGAATGTGCCATCGATCCTGAATAGGCTACCCCGAGGAAACGCCTATATTGAAGATCAAATCAAGCGAGCGTTATCTAGTGCTATTTTAAATCTCGCCGAGGGGAATGGTCGCAGAAGTATCAAAGAGAGAAATCGTTTTTTCGATATCTCGCTCGCCTCAATATCTGAAACAGCTGCTGGAATCGATATTCTAGCGGTATATGGCTATATTTCCGTCAAGGCTGAAATGAACCTAAGAAATCTACTTACAAGGGCATATTCAATGATATTTAAGCTGAAAAAGTGAAAATCTACCTTTTTGATCTATCGTCCAGCTCTAGGTCTAGCTCTTAAGCTCTAAATCTAGAATCTAAATGGGTAACGTAAATGTGACGGTTGTCCCTTCACCTTCCTGACTATCGACCCAAATATCTCCTCCCATATCATGAACGGCCAGCCGGCAAAACGTTAGCCCAAGGCCACTTCCGCGGTAGACCCCATCTTTACTACTCTCCGAGATATAATGGGGATCGAATATTTTGTCCCTCCACTGCGCCGGAATACCTGGCCCCTCATCCTGAACACTATAGGCAATCTCACGCTCACCACGGTCCCATATACGAAGCGTGACGACACCATTTGAAGGGCTAACTTTGATGGCATTGCTGAGGAGGTTGGAGAGGATGCGAGTGATAATTTCCGAATCAGCGTTGATCGTCTCACGCTCGCTCTCATTCAGGAGCCGCTGCTGAGCCCCTGATTTCTGGGCCCACAGGGAAACGATCTCCAACGATTCCCGGGCCACCTTCTCAACATCCATTGGCTCCGGCTTGGCGATCTTCTCCCCCCCTTCCATCTTACTCAGATCGATCAGGGAGTGAATCATCATCTCCATCCGCTTCCCAGAGGTCAGACCCATCTGGGCAAACTCATCAATCTTCGCATCGCTCTGATTGCGATCCTTGATACAGTGGAGTCCGGTTACCATATTGGCCAGGGGCGTCTTAAGATCGTGAACGACAAAGGCCGTCAGCTCCTCATCACGCTTCCTGGCCTTCATCAGGAGATAGATACCGTGCGTCACGAGAATGAAGAACGTTAGGCGCACGACGGCATTCCAGAGATGAAATCCAGACGACGAATAGGCCCACTCCGAACGAATATCGATAATAAACCAAACAATAGCGCTCAGAACCGACATCAAGATCCCCACCCGTCTTGAAAGAAAAATCGACGCTAGGACAATCGGAATAATATAGACAAACGAGAGACGAAACTGGTGACCGGTCACATCATCAATCAGTGCCAAGATCACAATAAGCACGACACCGGCAATCATCAGCAATGCCCGGTTCCGGTCATCAATACGAAACATATAGAATCTCCTTTTGGATTGCCACTATGCCGAAATCAGCAAGAGCGCTCCAACAATGATCGGGGCAATCATAATAAACCGAAGTGCCATATCTGTCCGCTTGATCATGTAATCTACGAACTTGTTAATCCGCTCTAGCCCCATGAGGAATATCAGGATACCGCTGGCGAGAATCAAAATCCCGATAATGACTACGACGATGGGTATTTTACATTGAGAGGCAGCAAGAAGCAGAAATGTGCCCACAATCAGACGGGCGACACCCCCAAAATAGACCATCTTCCGTTCGATCGCCCAATTCAGAAACTTTCTGAGTGAGGCAGGACTGAACATCACGATAATCGCAACACTAATGACCAGCACTCCAAAGATTTTTACGAGCAGTACCATATTTCCCCCTTTTGTTATTGTTTATCCTTTTTTTCATGACTGACATCCGAATCTTCCACATGAAGTTGATGTTTCATATTCTCGATCTTCCCAAAACAAAGAACCTTATCGCCACGGTTAATTACGGTATCGGGCGTCGTCAATTTCATGGGGTGTGAACCCTTAGAAATCATGAGAATCTTGATTTGACTGTTCTTCTTGATAATCTCTGAAATCTTCTGACCGATAAGAGGGCTCTTCTCCCAGATTTCCAGCTGGCAGAGCCCGAATCCATTTCCAGCCAATGATAATTCTTCAAATGACACAGGTTTGATCAGATTGCGTTTCATGATCCGGCGTTTCAGCCAATTGGTGAGACGCTGACTCACACCGGAACTATTGAAGATCTTGAAGATAATGAAGACCAGAATGGCAATGATAACCAAATTGATGAGTGGTGCAAAGTGGCCCGGAATGATATCAAAGATTTTTGGAAAGGTCGGACTATCGCGAAGTGTGTTAGCAAACGTCGCAACCAAGGTGACAACACCAGCGTGCCCGAGAATCATCAAGATCGATGCAATCTTGCGACGCTGTGGACTAGAGACAACCAGTTCAGAATCCTTTGTCGTGAAACCGGTCCCGGTGAAGCAAGAAAGCGCCTGAAACTTGGCCGTCGACCATTCAAGGCCCGTTAACTCAAAGGCAACAGCCCCAATCCTTTCAATAATAAACATCACGGTGAGCGAGATAATAAAGAGAAGCAGATTCATATTTCCCCCAACAAGAATTACAAATCGATAATCAATGTTCGAATCCCGGGAAAGCCGAATATCTTTTCAAAGTCAGGATCTGTTCTGTCACAATGAAAACGAAAACCAATTTTTTCGTACGCCCTCTCGGCCGATTCATTCCCTATCAAAAAGGAGATCTGAGAATGCTTATAACCTTCTCTCCGTCCCCTCTCCAAAAGCTTCTCAATGAGTTGCACCACCAGGCCGTGACGCCTAAACTCTGGAAAGGTAGCCACATTTTCGATGATCCAGGTTTCTGGTGGGTCGGGCGGCCGGACATTTGAGACTGGTGCCATTCGCGCGGCAAAGGCACCGAAGGCCTTTCCATCCCAATTGGTCACCATTTTAAGTCCCTCGACAAATGTCATATACCCCGCATCTTTCGAACTGTAACCACAGGCGGTGGCCGCGACATCACCGTCAACCTCGGCGACCAGACAATACGAATAGTGAAACCATGAACGGGCTTTGCAGCCAAAGAGAGCGGCTAGATGCGATAAAATCTGCTCCTTCGGGGCATCAAATATCAGATCAAAAATGGAGAGCTTGGCCTGACTCATCCCCGCCATATAAACCAGCTCGGCCACCTTCTCTCGGTCATTAATAGTTGCTGAACGAATGTGCGCTTCCATTTTCCCCCTTGGAGCGGGAAATATAGCAAATTTGCCCCCTAATATCTACGGTAAATGGAAAATTCGATTGAATATCGGGCTCTTCCGCGATATAGAAATAGCATGGCGAATAAAAAGACCAAAGTGGAAGGAAGGGTTCTCTATCCCGGCATCGTTCTCCAAGGCGACAACATTTTGCTTCAACCGACCAAGACTGCCCTAAAGTCAAAAAGCAGACGGCAACCCAAGACGATTCTTAAGGCAGACGATCGCGAAAAAAAGAGATTAAAAAATCCTTTTCTTAGAAACTAAATTTTATTGATTTATTTTAGGCGGGTGCCGAACCGGCGTTCTGATCGTTCTCTTCTGTATTCTTATTTTCGTGCTCTGGCTGGTTGCCCCCGTGGTTCTCTCCCTGATTGTGCATCAATCCCACGCGTGGTCGGCTTCCCTCATCCAGACTTGCAACAAAATCAGCAGCAGTGGCACCACCACTCGTCTGGCGGATACTACCAGCTGCCATTGCCGCTCCAGCGCCACCTTTGCCCCCATTTGCGTGAGCACTGACAAGTTGATCATTCGGATCGCCAATCAGGTCGGGGTCAGATAGTCTAACCTTCTTTCCAGATTCGTTTTCCGGTTTCTTTCCTGAAGCTTGAACAACACTATTTCCTGAAGTCGTGACTTGGCTCGTATGACTAACGGCTTGTTCTCTGGTTTGACCCGCTTCAGCGGCCTCGATACTCCGTCTCGCAAACGGGCTTTCCTTGGCGCTTTCGCTGTTACGGCGACTAGCAGCAAGGAGATCCTTCTCGGCCATTTTTTGTTTGGCCGCGCGTCGACTCTCTCCGGCTGACATAGCTTGGCCACCAAATTGGCCATCAATTCCGTCATGCACCGTGTCTGGGGAAACATCGCCCTCTGATCCACTATTCTGAAGATTACCATAGGCCATCGCATTGGCTATGAGACCATCATCATAAACATAACCTTGATCATTCCCGATTGAGGAATTATCGCCGGGAACTGTCATCGCCTTAGCCATTGTCATCGGGGGTAGACCACCACCGACACTTTCGCTGTTACCTGAAGTGTCCGAAATAAGCATTGATGAGATCATCGCCTCAGAAATATCACCGGACATTGGAACGGAAATATCAACGGGTAAGACTTGCGGATCGAGCAAAACAACCTCGGGCGTATTCGCTCCTTCAACAAAAAGCTCTAATCCTTGATCAATGATTTCTAGTTGTGCATCTCCGGATACCTTTACTGTCTCATCTAACATGGCAAAACATTCTTGACCGCCGGTCTCAAGTGCTTGAACAACAACTTCAACAGTCGTGTCCACGGCCTCGGCAACCGCCTTGGCCGCACCGCCGATAACCTCAACAACATCGCTGATTATTTCCTTGGCCTTTCCGAAAACTTTCCCAATCCAGGATGGCACATTCGATTTGGCACCACACTGTGAAAATCTTTTCTCGAAGAGTTTGGCAACATCGGCATCCGGACTGACATACTTAACATCGACATTTCCGAAACCCGATTCTTCACCCGGAAAAACGGGTACCGATTTCGGCCCGTGCTCGGTCATAATAAAGGCACCTAAGACTTCATCTAGGTTGTCTTTATTAAGATAGATATGTTTTATGGGGCCCAGATCATTTGACATCGATATACTCCACTCCTATTGTTCTATTAGTATTATCGGTATCTTACGGCAAAAAGTTGCTAAAATTGTTTGACTTTATTTCTTGTGCTAAGTCACCGATATCACTAATGAATACCTCTGTAACGTCTTATAACAGCATTGTCAATCAAATCTTTACAACTGAAATGCCTTTATGGTATCCAGAGAGACCATTTAAGGGACAAATTTTCATTGAAGGGGGCTTTTTATGTCCGGACATTCCAAATGGTCAACCATCAAGCGGAAAAAGGGTGCGGCGGATGCCAAGAAAGGTAAGGTTTTCTCTAAGATAATCAAGGAGATAACCATTGCTGCCCGTAGTGGCGGTGGCGATGTCACCGGAAATGCCCGCCTGAAGATGGCCGTTGCCAAGGCCAAAGAGGCCAATATGCCCAATGACAACGTGGAGCGAGCCATAAAACGCGGAACGGGCGAACTCGAGGGCGTCAACTATGAAGAGAGCATCTATGAGGGGTATGGGCCCAACGGCGTTGCCCTCTTGATTGAGACACTCACCGACAACAAGAAACGAACCGTTGCCGAAATTCGTCATCTCTTTTCGAAGGCCGGCGGTTCACTTGGTGAAGTGGGCTGTGTGGCATGGATGTTCAATCGAAAGGGAATCCTCATCTTTGACAAAGAGAACGTTGATCAAGAAAAGTTGATGGATACGGCCATTGAAGCAGGCGCCGAAGATATCAAAGATGCCGGTGAAACATTTGACGTCCTGACGACACCCGACAGTTTTGAGACAGTCCAAACAGCATGCGAGTCGGCAGGCCTGACATCTGCTGAAGCCGACATCCAGATGATTCCCCAGAATATGATTCGTCTTGAGGGGGATGACGCAGTCAAGATGCTCAAGCTAATGGAACTCCTTGAAGACCATGACGATGTTCAAAACGTCTACGCTAACTTCGATATCGATGCGGAAGTAATGGAGAAGGAGTTGGGGTAAAGGATCCATTCAATGGAACGCATCATCGGGGTTGATCCGGGAACCAAGATTACTGGTTACGGGATCATCGACATTCACGGAAACCAAACGACACATGTGGATTGTGGCGGCATTCATGCACCTCCGAAGGCTCCGATCGAAGAGCGTCTTCTCTACATCTATCGTCACTTTCATGAGATCCTTCGTGAGTTCCGCCCGGCCTTTGCTGGTGTCGAGGATGTTTTTGTCGCAAAGAATGCAAAAAGTTCTCTCCTCCTCGGACATGTTCGAGGCATTCTTCTCCTTGCCCTTGCCGAACATGACATTCCCCATATCGCCTATCCCCCGCGAGAGGTTAAGAAGACTATTACCGGTGTCGGTACCGCATCCAAGGAACAGATCCAGTATATGGTCAAACAGCTTTTGGGGCTCCAAGAGATCGCATTTGAAGATGCATCCGACGCTCTCGCGATTGCCATCTGTCACAGCCAACGATTAAAGTTTCAAAAACAATTGATTAAATCGTAAAAGTTCGTATAATCAAGCCGGCAAACTTCAGCCTAAATGGCTGAAGTAAGGTGGCATCAGCCGGAGGCTGACCCGCCTCTGGCGGGAACGGCGCGATAGTATAATGATATCATCCTCTTTTCTCGTAATTGAGAGGATCAGTTTTGTTTGTGCTTATCTGGGGAGTATCATGATCGCTCTACTGACGGGACAACTTGTGACCAAGGAGCCTTCGGAGGTTATTCTCGATGTCTCTGGCGTCGGATACCACCTTGCCATCACCCTCCAGACATATGAAGAACTTCCGGAAGTCGGAAAGGATACCACGCTTCAGGTCTTCACGTATGTTCGTGAAGAGACGCTGGCCCTCTATGGTTTTGCATCGCGTGAAGAGAAAGAGGTTTTCATTAAGCTTCTTAAGGTAAGCGGTATTGGGCCTAAGCTGGCTCTGGCCATTCTTTCCGGTGTTCCCCCTCATGATTTCGTTACGGCCGTTCAAGACGAAGATTTTGCACGACTGAATGCCATCCCAGGTGTCGGACGAAAGACGGCCGAGCGCATTATCGTCGACCTCAAGGGAAAACTTCTAACGACCACTTTAATTTCTAAACCGATATCTGGAAACCAAGGCTCGTCAAAGATTTATGATGACGCACTCTCCGCCCTGCTTAATCTTGGCTACAACAAGGGCCATGCAGAAAAGGCCCTTGGAACGGTTGGTGTGACAAATAAAGCTCAACTTTCACAGGTCATTAGAGATGTATTAAAGGAACTTTCTAATATATGAATACACGCGAAAATCTCCATCTTGATCCATCATTCACCGATGAAGAACAGGCAGTCGATGCCTCCATCCGACCCAAGACACTTAGTGATTTTACCGGACAAGATGAGGTCAAGAAACAACTCAGTATTTTTATTGAAGCAACAAAAAAACGTGGCGAGGCACTCGATCATGTTCTGCTCTATGGACCTCCAGGCCTCGGCAAAACAACACTTGCCAATATCATGGCATCAGAACTTGGCGTCGGTATTCAGGGGACATCTGGTCCAGTCATGGAGCGTGCGGGAGATCTGGCAGCAATATTGACAAACCTCGGAGACAAAGATGTCCTCTTTGTCGACGAAATTCACCGAATGAATCATATCGTCGAAGAGGTTCTCTATCCAGCAATGGAAGATTTCCAGCTGGACCTATTGATTGGCCAGGGACCATCGGCCAAGACGGTAAAACTTGATCTTCCCCATTTTACACTGGTGGGCGCCACAACGCGTGCAGGGCTTCTCACGTCTCCTTTGCGAGATCGTTTTGGAGTTGTCTGTCGTCTCGACTTTTATAACACCAAGGATCTGACGACAATTGTAACGCGTTCGGCAAATCTTTTGGGGATCAAAACGGACCCTGAAGGCGCTTTTGAAATAGCGCGACGGTCACGCGGCACACCGCGAATTGCAAATCGTCTTCTCCGCCGTGTGCGCGACTTTGCCGAAGTTAAGGCCGATGGCGTCATTGATATGCAGGTCGCTGGCGACGCACTTAAACTCCTTAAGATCGACGAAAATGGTCTAGACCATATGGACCGAAAGATTCTAAGCATCATTATTGATAAATTTAATGGCGGGCCAGTGGGTGTCGAAACGATATCTGCAGCGATATCTGAGGAAAAAGACACCATTGAAGATGTTTACGAGCCCTATCTGATTCAGAGTGGCCTATTGAATCGAACTCCCCGTGGACGAATGGCAACATCGTCAGCCTATAGCTACCTCGGGAGGGAAGCAACAAAAGAGAATCAGCAAGAGACCCTATTCTAATACTGGATGACTGACTGTGCATAGACGACTCAAAAAAATTAACTGGTCGATTGTATCACACGTCCTTTTTTTTGTTATCCTGGCCGGAATTATAGCTTTTACGATATTTGGAGATTCCGGACTCTACCAGCTTCATTCCCTCTATAAGAGTAAACATAAAATCGAATATCAGATTAATGAGAACAAGAACAAGATTGAACATTTAGAAAACGAAAAAATTCGCCTGAATAATCCAACCTATCTGGAATCTATTATTCGGAAGGAGCTCGGCTATATCAAGGAAGGCGAAGTCGTCTA
>CAYWXY010000057.1:11789-13610 GCA_964462555.1 uncultured Pseudomonadota bacterium
ACTGTGAAGTCTCCAATTTTAATTTGCGGTTTAGAGATGCGGCCCGCTATCGTGAGTGGAAATTTACCATCTTCTTTCTTTTGCTTTTCGATGATAAAAAGAAAGGGCAATGCCTGTCCCAACTTCTCGGAAAAACTAAAATCGCCCTTCAAGTTCAAACGGAAATTACTAAAATTGGACGAGAGGTAGATCGAACCCTTAAGATCAAGATTTAAATCCCCTTTCTCAAGCTTTAGGGATGTGATCTTGATGGCTCCTCGCTTCAACTCCGCTGAAATCAAAGACTTCCCGGCGCCAATCATCATCGCCGGCAAATCAATCTCACCCATGGCCCCTGCCTTCAATTTGGATGGCAAAATTTGAATACCGTTGGGCTCGATATTGATCGCCCCACTGCTTCGAATGATCTGACGAGAATTGACGTCCACATCGACTTCGCCGTCAATTTGGCTCTTGACCTGTAGACCCAGCCCAGACGCCAGATAGTGAAATTTGGCAAGATTCAGCTCATCGAGAACAACCGTCACCTTAGATGTATCTTTCCCGAGAACAGCTCGGCCACTGATTCGACTATCCCCCATTCGAACATCGAATTTCACTTTGGGTGATCCAAAGATCAATGAAAAGATCGAGGCCTTGAGACCAATCCGTTCGGCCTCCAACATTGGAACATTCTTCCCCTCTGAACGCTTGTTAACCTTGACGCCTTTTAACGTCACCCCAACCAACAATTTTGGCTTCACGGCGGCAACGCTCACCTCGTATTGTCCCTTAGAGGATTTCTCAATCTCGGCCAACAAACGATCCTTGATAACATCGAAGGGAAATGTCAGATAAAGAAAAATTACGAAGGAGACACATCCAATCAGAATATAACCAATAATCTTAAGCCACTTTGGCATTAACCCTCCTGCTGCAGTCGATATGTCGACACCTGAAAGGAGACATCAAACAGTTGTTTGTTATCAAACCGTGTTCTCAAGCGCAGCTCCTTCACTCGCAAAAGACGCGTTTTATCATACTCAATCGAATAGAGAAAATCGATCAATTGTGGCAATGTCACCTTAGAAAGACGTACATCCACAATCGATTCATCAAAGAGTTCCGAGGGAACAATTGGCCGCTCCTTAATCGACTCAATATTTTCCTTGATCCCTGACTTCCCTCCAAGATTTTCCAGTGTCGTTGAAAGAGAGGTGTCGTACCCCTTTTTGACATCCTCCTCCATGACTTTGAGACGATCTTTCATCTTATTGTAGTCTTCAATCTCGTAAACAATGTTCCCCATTTCTTTTTTACTCTGGCTATAGCTCCGTTCCAGTTTTGAAATACGTCCAGAGGCCAACGAAATCGGTAACAAAATAACCAAGGCCAGTGCGACGGCAGCTCCAGCAATGGCAATCGTTTGCTGCTGTGGCGGCAAACCCAGGAAGACATTATAAATACTATTGATATTCAGCCGCTCCAGAAACGAATATTTTCCCTTCAAGACCATATTTATTCTTCCTCGGGGGCCACAAGTTCGAGTGTTAGGTCAAACTTAATCTCCCCCTTAACACCCTTTCGTACATTCCCTTTTTGAACATTTTGAAACAATTCCGATCCATCAATACTTGCCGCTATTTTATCAACCGCCTCAAAGGAGACAGTTCGCCCAGCCATCCGAATAAGATTTCGATTCATAGAAAAGTTGTCAATATCGACTTCAAGTTCATCCCTGGGTGGAAATCGTGCCGATATAGCGCGAAGGATATCAAGCGCACTCGTTCCAAGGGCACCTTCAAGTTTTGCGATACGGTCAGCAACATCCGCTCGTTTACT
>CAYWXY010000058.1:0-11966 GCA_964462555.1 uncultured Pseudomonadota bacterium
TTCTTTCCTACACGCTGCGCAATAATATCCTCAAGCCCAACAAAGGCACCACCGCAAACAAAAAGAATGTTCGTCGTATCGACAGGAATAAATTCTTGCTGAGGATGTTTCCGTCCACCCTTCGGCGGAACAGAGGCAACAGTTCCTTCAATAATCTTGAGAAGCGCCTGCTGCACACCCTCACCAGAAACGTCGCGTGTAATAGACGGACTATCCGACTTACGAGAAATCTTATCGATCTCATCGATATAGATAATCCCGCGCTCGGCCTTGGCTTTGTCATAATCAGCCGCCTGCAAGAGATTCAAAATAATATTCTCAACATCTTCACCAACGTATCCGGCTTCCGTCAACGTCGTTGCATCGGCAATGGCAAAGGGAACATTCAATATCCTGGCCAACGTCTGCGCCAATAAGGTCTTTCCCGTTCCGGTAGGACCAATCAACATAATGTTGGTTTTGTGAAGTTCGATGTCGTCGTTACTCGATGTCGCCTGTTGATTGATGCGTTTGTAATGATTATGAACAGCAACCGAAAGAACCTTCTTGGCGTGATCTTGCCCAATAACATATTCATCAAGGATCGCTTTCATCTCTTGAGGTTTTGGAACACCAATACCGCCGACCCATTGGGCCGAACGTTGGTTTTCTTCCGCAATAATCTCATTACAAAGTTCTACACATTCATCACAGATGTAGACAGTCGGACCTGCAATCAGCTTCCGAACTTCCTTCTGCGTTTTGCCACAAAACGAACATGAAATAACATTTCCGGAAGTTTCTTGAATATCATCACTCATAGCGCGCTACTTCTCCTTCTTTAAAAAAGCATGTTCCGTCACCACCTGATCGATCAAACCATATTCCTTGGCCTCAATACCGGTCATGAAATTGTCCCGTTCGGTATCCTTTTGAATACAATCAATCGATTGACCGGTGTGCGACGCCAATATCTCATTCAGTTCGCCCCGAAGACGAAGAATCTCTTTAGCCTGAATATCAATATCGGTTGCTTGACCCTGAAACCCACCAAGGGGTTGGTGGATCATGATCCGAGAATGCGGTAGGGCAAAACGTTTGCCAGCCGCACCGGCAGCCAACAAGACCGCCCCCATGCTCGAGGCCTGTCCCAGACAAATCGTCGAAACGGCCGACTTTACATATTGCATCGTATCATAGATCGCCATTCCAGCGGCCACTTCACCACCCGGTGTATGGATATACAATGATATGTCACTCTCGGGATTTTCGCCCTCTAGGAAAAGAAGCTGGGCAATCACCACATTGGCCACGTCATGGTTAATAGGCTGTCCGATGAAGACGATTCGATCCTTTAAGAGCCTGGAATAGATGTCGTATGAGCGCTCGCCTCGGTTTGTCTGCTCCACCACCATCGGTATCAATGTCATTTTTTACCTCTTTTGCTCGATTTTGAGTCTTTTTATGCTTTAAATCAATCTATATTTACTTTTTTGCCGCTTTTTTCTCTTTTTTCTCTTTAACAGTCTTGATTTTCGCCTTTTCGATCACGAAATCGACCGTTTTTTCATGTTTGAGCTGAATTTTCAGGCCCTCGATCAGGTTCTTACTCTCATATTGCTGACGGACCTTCGGTGCCGGCTGCCCCATCTGCTTCGACATATCCTCAAAATGCTTTTCCAGATCTGCATCATCAACGACGATTTTTTCGACCTCCGATATCGCATCGATAATCAAGAAACTACGAACATGATTTTCGGCCTGGGCCTTGTAGTTCTCAACAAACTGTTCGAGAGTCATGCCGGTATCTTCAAACTTTTTTCCTTCATTGGCCAATTGTCTCACGTAATTCTGAAACATATTTTTAAGCTCGGAATTCGCCATCGCCTCCGGGATCTCAATCGGATGCTTCTCATTCAACTGCTCAACAACCTGACCAAAAAGAATTCGTTTATTATTCGTTTCCTTTGCTTCACCGATTCTTTTTTCAATATCCTTCTTCACATCAGCAAGCGTTTTGAATTCGCCCAGATCCTTCGCGAAATCATCGGTAAGTTCAGGGACAATTTTCTTCTTCACCTCTTTAACCGTGACATCAAAATGTCCACTCTTCCCAGAAAGTTCTTTGTTAAAATAGTCATCAGGATAAGTGAGATCAAACGACGCATCATCGCCCTTCTTAAGTCCGGTCAGCGCCTTCTCCAGATCTGGCAAGAGATTCCCGGCACCAAGCTCTACCATAAAATCTTTAGCCTCAGAGCCCTCGAACGATTTTCCATCCGCTGTTCCTTTAAAATCGATCACCATGACCACACCCTTTTTCGATACGGTTTCATCCGGAAGAGGCTCAAGCTGCGTCATCTGTTGACGAATCATCTCAAGTTGTTGTTCGACATCTTCTTTGCTCACCTTTGTCTCAGGTTGCTCAAGTTTGAGGCCGGTATATTCTTTTAGGTCGACGACGGGTCGAATTTCATATGTAGCTTCGTAAACAAATGGATTTTCTTTATCAAAACTCTTGGGTTCAACATGTGGAGCGGAAATCGGAGCGGCCATTTCTTTTTCGAGGGCTTCCGGATATGTCTCCCGTACCAAACGATCCATCGCTCCCTGAATAGCCTCAACTTCGTAACTCTTCTCAAGCATGTGTCGTGGGACTTTACCTTTTCTGAAGCCTTTGATCTTGGCGGTCTTACCAATCTTCTTATATTCCTCTTCTATCGCCTCTTTTACACGCTCGATCGGGACTTCAACCTCAATTTTTCGCTTGATTGCGCTAACTTCTTCCACTTTTGTCTTTAATTCCGTCATTTTTCCTCCAAAACATTACATAATACGCCAAAAAAGTGTGCGAGGGAGGGGACTCGAACCCCTACAGGTTGCCCCACTAGATCCTAAATCTAGCGCGTCTGCCAATTCCGCCACCCTCGCTGAAAATTTCCGTGAGAATAAATGATAACCTCTTAGAAATGCAAGAATATTAAGAAAATAAGCTCAATTTTGAGGGTATATATGGGTCATTTTGACAGATAATCAACCAAAAAAGAGAAACTCTGGTCCATTTTCCACATAAAACAGCACCGAATGCCGCCAATTGGTAACATCCGATGCCCTCAATTGTTCATATATCCCTTATTTTTTAGCTACTTAGGACAAGTTTCGTCCGTTTTTTTCCATCCCCAAGTCGTCAGCCTCAGGCTGATGCGTGAAGTTCGAGGACCTTCACGAGAAGGTTGTAGAAATTCTCGACCGATTTGATGCGGACGCGTTCGTTTGGAGAGTGAACCTCTTCGAGATCAGGGCCGAACGAAACCATGTCCATCCCCGGACACTTCTCACCGATTACACCACACTCAAGACCGGCATGGATCGCCGTAATATGAGCATCCTTTCCCGTCAGTTCCTTGTAAGCCTGCTTGACCAGCTTGAGAATATTGGAATCAAGGTTCGGCTGCCAACCCGGATAACCTTCCGGCTCCTCTACGGTGGCCCCAACAAGTTTTGCAAGAGATGCAACCCGACTCTTGATCGCAGCCATCTCAGAAACAGACGAACTCCGTGACGCAAATTCGAAATGCAACTGGTCACCTTCAACCTTGGCAAGAGCAAGATTAGTCGATGTCTGCACGAGGCCCTCAATATCAAGACTCATCGCCTCAACGCCGTGAAGGCCGGCTTCAATAAAACAGATGACCTTGTCTGAGGTCTCCTTACCAAAAGTTTCTGACACATCTGCCGACGTCACGGCAACTTGACAACCCGGGTCCGACTTCTTGTACTCCTCCTTGAAACACTTTTCATAACCAGCGGCGATGACCTTGATCGCATCAACGTCACCATCTTTCACGGCAATTGTCGCTGTGGCCGTTGGCGGAATCACGTTCGACTTCGAGCCTCCATCAATGTGAGACAAGATGATATCATGCTGGCAACGAGCCCCTTCAAGGATTCGCCCAACCAACTTGATGGCATTCGCGCGCTGCTCACCAATAGTAAGACCCGAATGACCACCCTTCAGCCCCGAGACCTTGATCTCTAAACCCGTATATCCGCTCGGAATCTTCTCTCGCGTAATCGGGAGATAAATTTCCGTCTCTTCACCGCCAGCACAACCGATAAAGAAGACACCATCCTCTTCAGAATCGAGATTGATCAGCGTTTTACCCTTAATAAAATCGCCCTTAAGGGCACGTGCCCCATGGAGGCCACCCTCTTCCTCGACCGTCAGAAACATTTCAATCGGACCATGCTTGATATCTTTCGATTCCAGAACAGCCAGCGCCGCCGCCATCGCCATACCATTGTCAGCACCGAGCGTCGTTCCATCAGCCTTCAACCATTCACCATCGACAACCGGAACGATAGGATCCTTGGCAAAGTCAACATTCTTACCCGGATCCGCCTCGCAGACCATATCAAGGTGTCCCTGAATGACGATTGCATTCTTGGCATTGGGATCGGTTGCTGGCTTACGCACAATGAGGTTTCCATAATCATCAACGTCACTCTCACAGCCCCATTCCTTTGAAATATTAATAATATAATCACGAAGCACTGCTTCATTTCCCGTCTCATGCGGAATCTTGCAGATCTCATTGAAGAAATGCCAGAAGCGTTTCGGTTCCAAATCAAGAATGGTCTGTGACATAAAATGCCTCCTATATAATGATATATTACTTGGTACCCAGTAGATCGATAGAGATACACGCAATCAGTTCAATAAACTGAAGCATCTGTTCGACTTCCAAATATTCATTGCTCACGTGAAAAGCGGTGTCATCACCGGGACCAAAACCAACCGCCTCAATACCACCGAGACAAAAACTCTTGGCAAATGTCCCGCCACCGATACCAAACGTCTCCGGCTTGAAGCCAAGAATCTCTTCGGAGTTGGACTGAATCTTTTGAACCAGGATATTGTCCGCGGCAACTTCGTGTGGCGGAACATTGCTCTGAATCTCAAACTCGAACTTGCCGTCCTTGATTCCCTCGGCACAGGTCTTGAACTCTTCAACGATTTCCTCGGCCGTCTGACCAGGAAGATAACGAATATCAAACGTTGCATCGGCAACATCCGGAACGTTATTCGGTGCCTGACCACCACGAACCACGCCAAGGTTCAGTGATGGCTTCTCCAGGATTGGGTGCGGCGTATACTTCATTTCCAGGTTTTCAATGTTCGTAATATAATGTGCGAGTTTTGTGACCGCATTGATGCCGCGTTCCGGTGTCGAACCGTGGGCCTGCTTACCAATCGATGTTACCTTAATAACAACACGACCCTTCTCGGCAATATCGATCCGCTTCATGTTTTCACCGATATCAGGAATGATCGCAAATGTTGGCTTAAGGTGACCCTCTTCCATCAGAAAACCGATACCAGCATCGGGCTCATCCTTTTCATGATATTCTTCGCTGGCAATCGCGGAAAGCATCAACTGACCGTTAAGCGTAATACCAAGCTCCTTAAGAATCTCCATCGCCATGATACAAGAAACCATCGGCCCCTTGTTATCGAGAACGCCGCGGCCATAGATCTTACCATCATCCTTTTCAGTCATCACAAAAGGATCACTGTCCCAGCCCGAGCGATCACCATCCGGAACAACGTCAAGGTGGCAACCGACGGAGAGGGAGGTTTCACCCTCACCATATGTAGCAATAATGTTGCCGCGACCCTTGATCTTCTCATAGATGTCATATTTGAAACCGACCTCATCAAAATACTTCTTCAAAACCGCAACGGCCTTCGACTCATCGCCCGAAACATCAAGATATGGAAATTCATGAATATTATCCTTTCCAGGGTTGACCGTCTTCACCTTGATCAACTCGGCCAGGAGGGCAAGCGCCTTCGTCCGAATCGCATCTTTATTCTCACTAAAATATGTGCGGATTTTGTCTTTCATCGAATAGCTCCTTTCTGAGGGGCAATTTGACTGGCTTTCGTGAGCCTCCTCTCTATTATCTATCCCCCCCACTGTCCACAACTAATTTCTAGATATTGTACGTCATCCCCCGACTGGATCGGGGGATCCTTTGTGCTCATTAATGGATCCTCCGGTCATGGCCGGAGGATGACGAACTTGTGCTTGTCAGCACTTGACAGGCTGGCCGTTTGTTTATAGCGTTCGAAAAACGGAAACGAGGTGGAAATTATGAGACGAATTCGATACTTAACCCTTATTCTGGTGGCATGGTTGTTGGTGATTCCGACCCTTCACGCAGATAGCAGTGCAAAAATGATCTACCGCAAGCCACTCCCCAGCCTCCCACTTACGTTCAACCCCAAACTTTACGGCGATGCCTACTCGATTTTGATTGCAACACAGATCTTTGACCGCCTCTTTGACGTCGACGAACTTCTCAATATCCGCCCAAAACTCGTCACCAAATGGGAGAGCGAACAAGATGGACGCATTTGGAAACTCCATCTCCGCGACGATGTCACGTTCCACAACGGCAAGAAATTCACGGCCGAAGACGTTGCCTTTACAATCAAAAAACTCCTTGAAAAGGATTCTGTTAAATTTCCGGAACTCTCCGTTATTAAAGGAGGTAAAGAATATCACGAAGGAAAAGCCAAGGATGTCTCGGGGATCAAAATCCTCTCGCCGAACACCATCCAGATCGAACTCGAAAACCCCTTTTCGCCATTTCTTGCGATGTTTACCGCCCCCAACACCGAGATCATCCCCAATAATTATGGTGGCATGACCGAAGCCGAGTTCGCCAAGAAACCAATCGGCACCGGCGCCTTTAAGTTTGAATCATATATTCCAGGAAAAACCGTTACCGTCACAGCCAACGATAAATATTTTCTTGGGAAACCAAAGCTGAGAAAGATCATCTTCGAAAAAACCGATCGCGCGAGCGCCATCAATGGATTCAATCATCATTACTACCAAGACCTGGAGTGGTTTTTAGATGTTGAACCCAAGGAGCTCACAACGACATTTACAATGGTCAAACTTCCAGTGGCCGACACCAGTATCCTAGCATTCAACCTCCGCCGGAAGCCCTTTGATAACATTCATCTGCGCAAGGCGATCCAATACGCACTCAACAAGAAAAATCTCATCACCAACTGCATCCCGGACCGCAAGGTTGCCGTTGGCTACGTTCCCCCGGGTGTTGGCGGCTACTACCCAGAGATGCAGGATGTCCCCTACAATCTTACCAAGGCAAAAGAAGAACTGAAACTCGCCAAACTGACACCGGAACAGCTAAATAAAACATATACGATCCTTCGCCCAGATAACCATGTCTGCAAGGATCTTTTTGCTAAGTTCATGCAGGATAGTCTCAAGAAAATCGGCCTCAAGGTAAAAGTGAAGTATCTCCCCTTAAGCGACATCTATAGCAAACATTACTGGACCCGCAACTATGACATGTTCAACATCATTTTCCCCTCCGATTATACCGAGGGACTTTTTATGCTTGGGGTCTTTCGAAGCGATCACCCCGACAACTTCACCGGCGTCAAGAATGCCGAAGTCAACAAACTCCTGGACGCCGCATCCAATCGATCAGATCGTTTCGAACGATTTAAGATCTATCGCCAAATCCAGGAAGTCCTGCAAAAAGAGGCCGTCATTGTTCCACTGTTCTACGGAATTTACGCCAGTATTTACCAAAGTGATGTCAGGGGAATCGTCCGACCACCGCTCACAACGTACCTAATCCCGATGTGGCCGATCTACTTTGCCAAGGAACATTCACCAATCAAGAGTAACTAGATGCTGACACAAGAAGAACGAACATTACCATTATCGATAAAACTGCTGATCATCCTTCCGCTGATCACGGTTATTTTCTGGATCGCATCGACGCTTCTTGGCGCCCAATACCTTAAAAGCAATATCTGGACGCAGTTCACAAACTCCAATACGCGTCTCCTTCGAAACATCGGAAATCAGAGTGCTCGCGACATCCACTTTGCTGACTATTTCAACATCCGCCGCATGCTCCAGGAATATTACGATGCTAACTACATGTCGTATCTGGCAATGTATACCGACTCCATGAATCCTCTCGGCATTTCACCTCCACAGCTTGCCGGTGAAGACTTCCTCCTAATGGAGGATGAGATTAAAAAACTTTCGAACCAGAAGGACCCAGCTATATTTTTCAAGGTAGATGGCAAAGATCGCTTCCATTTTCAATATACCATTACCGATGAAGAAGGAGTGCCACTCGGTTACATTGCCATGGGTGGAACAACGGCCCACTTAAACAACGTCGTCGATAGACAAATCTGGTCGTTTTTTCTCCTCGGCCTTATTGTTCTAGTTCTCCAGATCGCCGCACTCATCTACTTTGTGAACCTCTTCACGCGACCGCTTCGCACAATGACGAACGCACTTCTTGAGGCTGAACATAAAGAACCCGATGAAATTATCCCAACTCTGATTGAAAGAGAACCGAAGATCAGAGGAAGCAGCGAAGTCCATCTCTTTCATAATGTCTACAAGCATCTTCTCCAGGAAATTCAGAAACACCAGGACACCGCCAAACAGATGGCCATCCACTCCGCGATTGGAAAAGTGGCGTCACACATCGCGCACGACATGCGTTCTCCTCTATCCGTCATCAAGTCGGCTCTTGACCCGTCGATCACGAAGGATGAAGACAAAAAGCTACTCCTCACCACCGGCCGCAAAAGCACGAACAAGCTCGATCAGATGGCCGACGACCTGCTCGACTACGCCAAGGCACGCCAGGTCGAAAAGCAGCCGACCGATATCATGAAGATCGTTCACGATACGATCAACGAGACCAGTCAGCTGGTAAAGAAGAAATTCAAAATCGTACCGACAGGACCCAAATCACTTGTGGCGATGCTCGACTCCCATCGCATGAATCGAGTCCTCACCAACCTTTTGACCAACGCCATCCAGGCCATCGATGACGATGGCGTGATAACTCTCGAGGTTCAAACAAAAGGTAAAGACCTCAACATCATGATTCATGACAACGGAAAAGGAATCCCCCCCGAACACCTGCCGCATATCTTTGAATCAACATTTACATTTGGAAAACAACGCGGCACAGGCCTGGGCCTCACATACGTCAAAAACGTCATCGAGGCACACGATGGAATAATTACGGCCGACAGCAATCCAGCCGAGGGAACCACTTTCCACGTTGAAATTCCGAACTGCATTACAACGATGCCCGCGATTGAAGAAAACGAGGTCAGTACCCACGCGACCGGGGTTAAAACAGATGCAAAGGGAAAACGAATTCTTGTTATGGATGACGAAGAGGAACTTCTGGTCTGCTGGCGCGTTCTCCTAAAGGAAGCGACCGGCCGTGTTCCGATGGAAATCAAGGCGCCAGAGAAACTCCTGGAATCGAACCTCGACCCCAAGTCGATCGATATGGCCATTGTTGATTACGAATTCATCGGATCCGACCTTAACGGTCTTGATGTTTTGGAATATCTGAAACGGAAAGGAATCAAGGCGCTCTACCTCTGCACGGCCTACTATCAAGACAAGGACATCCAGGCGAAGGCCAAGAAGATCGGCATCAAGGGCATCATTCCCAAACCCATCCCCGACGGCATCCTACAAAAGATACTTTAATAGGGACGATGATCCATAGAAACTACTCTTGCATCAAGATATTCGCGTTAACACGTATCTCCTCGTCCACACGTGTGGATATTAGCATCGATCCATATCCGATAGTGCAAAGGGTTATTCCTAGCAATACACCGGTTGAAGCTGCAAGCGCTATGGAAGGCGTTGAAGCCGCCGAAACCAAAGTGTGCGATGGTATCGCCATTACCCCTACTAAAGACCCGGATGAGCCCAGGAGAGCCATGATACTACTGATAACTATTCGATTCTCCTTTCGTATCTTCTCCATACCAAGAGTAATGGTAGCTCCATCCATCCAGTCGTCGACAATATTTCCGGATTCCCTCGGGTAACCCAAGAGACGACTGGTATACGCATATTCCTCACCACTGAGTTCATCAATGAGGATCGACAAGATGATCGGATAATCGACATCTTGTCCCACAAGATCAGAGCCGATATCATCACGAATAAGCATCTTGGATACATCCTCTCCGCGAAGCCTGAGTTGTCTTTCAACCTCTTTGTTAAAGTTGTCCCTTGTCCCAATTAACATGTGAGGCACAACCTCCCTGTAACACTCGGCAAAATCACTCGCCTGATGACAGAGAGACTGTGACAGCATATTGACCACATTCCTGAAATCCATGGCAGTCAAGAGTAGTGCATCTTCATCGGTAGTCAGGAATCGGTCCGTCGTGCTTTTGATAAATTCTCTCGCATAAGGATAGAGCCCACGACGTGCATACTGGTCGTCAAACATTGCCTGCGCCCTTTCCTTAATACTCATCGTCGGCTGGATGCGAACGGGTTGTGGAAAATGTGGCATACTTATCCTCCTGTACAAAATGGCAGTTGTACTGGTTATCGTCAGTAGAGGACGTATGTTTCCTACATTTGGGATTTTCCGTTCATTGGAATGAACACCTAAAATCACTTTCAACCTCCGAGGTTAACCCCGTAGGTTAAAAATGGGATTTTGGAACATCATATTAATATGGGGTTTCATCCATGGAACAAAGTCCCTTAATCCATAACCTAACAGTACTACTAGAAATATCAGTTATCTTGGTAGGCTCTATGCAAGAGAACAACCTCACCTTGATAAGACCCTGTAGTTCTCGATAGGGCCCATATATCATCTGTTCCAGTTTTTAGAAATTTAATAAGAGAATAGTTATCCCCCGGAAGGTCTTCCTCCGAACAGCTTGCCCAATTTAATCGATAAATCTTATTGCTACCCGATGTACCGCCGAATAAGAAAAATTCATCAGGCGCAGATTGTAGAAACTTATAAAAAATGGTATTTGTTGCGGATGCAGCATTGCAGCTTTTGACGACAAGAAACTCGCCATCAACAAGCTTCCATATATTATTATTTTTACCACCTATTGCAAGAATCGAATCCTGCGATACTCCACCCAATTGTCTTATTGGATAATAGTCCTTATCTTCAACAGAAGAAGACTCGAATATTACTACCGAAGCATCCCCATCAACATGATAAACCCTGGTTAAAGTAAAGTCGTCCACACTCGTATACCCGCAATTTTCAAATTCCTCGGGAGAACAAGGTTTACCCTGTTCCTTTGCCTTCATCACGTGCACATCGATATCACCTTGCAATATAAATATGTCATTTTGATCAAACTCTAGCAAAGTACCCCACAGATCCAATCCCACCGTCGGTAACCATCCAAAGGCCCCAACAGAATATATTTTAAAAATCAATTTCTCTCCATCCGGAAAAGCCATCATCGTCTTTATCAAGCCAAGAGGACCCACCCATTTCTCAAAATATTCCTCTGAATATACATCTTCAGTTTTATAAAATTCTACACCGTTGAAATAGACAATATGGGCAGTTTTTTCATCGCTTGACTGGCAAGAATCATAAGCCCCAGACTTACAAAATGAGGAAAATAGAAAAATATCATTTGGATTGTTAGCCACCAATGCAAATATTCTACCATAACCCGAATCGAGTTGATGGAAGGACCACTGTCCGAAGTTCCATTCAAGAATGCCATAGTGACCACTTGAACATGATTTTGTAAAACCAAAAACCCGATCTACTTCAACAGCAGTAATTAAATTAAATGCGTTCTTTTCCAATTGACCATTCGTATCGGCCAATTCACATTGATAATCCTGAGGAACTTCATATTTACTAACTCCCCCGTTTTTATAAACAAAGAAATCAGTACTATAGGAAAGATACAAAGCTCCATGCGCAGCCGTAACTGAAGGCTCAAAACTACCGTCAATATACATTTTTTGACCAACTCCAGGAATATCAACAATGGTCCACTCTTTTTTCTTTGGATCCATTTGCAAAATAACCTTTGGTACATTTCCATAGAAAGGGTCAAGAGGATGGGGCCCTTCTTTGACATATTT
>CAYWXY010000058.1:11976-13566 GCA_964462555.1 uncultured Pseudomonadota bacterium
CAGCCTCTATCATGTAGTTTCCATTGGAAGGAACGAAAACTCCCATTTTACCATAACCATCTGTCTTCTTACTCGCATAAACCTTCCCACAATCCTCTTGTCCACTGCACATGACGCTCTTAACCGTAATTTCCGCACTGGGAATTGGTTTATATTTTATGCACTCCTCATTCGAGTAAACAACACAGAAGTTTTTTTGCCCAGTCTCAATGATTAATAGTTCTTTATTGACTAGAAAGGCGACAATCTTATCCCAAGCAAGCTCCATTCTTTTTGAAAGAGTTGGTTTGAACTTTCCGAAATCCTGCGCATCTGCTATTGAATAAGTAAATAGGAGACAAGCAATTAGAAATAACAATATTTTCTTCATAACTACACCTCCCATTTCATTCTGACTATCTTAGTTCATTATAATACACAACCTTCAGGAGATTGTGATTTAACTTCCGACAACCTTGCTATAGCTCTCAATTCGCTAGAAATTTAATATTTTCATCAGTACTTTTAAAAATTACTTTACCTTTTGGAACACCTTCCAAACGAATGAATCCCTTACTATCCGTGATACACTCAACCTTTACTCCATCAATAAGAGTAAGTATATAGCCAATATGTGAAGCAGGCGTTCCATCAGGGTATTTAAGTTCCATTTCCACCCATGAATACTCGTCTACTCTATTTTCCTTTTGTGATGTCCAGTCTATATCAACTAACTTTCCTGCCACAGCTTCTATAGGATAGCATAACTTACCTCTGGGACATTTAGCACATGCACCAACAAAAAACAGAGATAGAAGTAAAAGACCTTTAATTAACAACATACTCTTAATCGAATGATTAATGCCGTCCATATTTCACCACCTTTCTTTGAATAAACCACACCTTTTATACAAACTTCCGACCAACAACCATTTTTAACCTACGGGGTTAACCTCGGAGGTTGAAAGTGGTTTATTATCGGAGACATCTAGGAAATTACTTCAACACTTCGCGCATTGAAAGACGTTTCTTCTTGAGATCCTCATTTAGCATGGCTGATAATTCATCGACAGCCACTGTTAGCTTCTTCATGCTGGAAAGAGTTAACTTGTGAAATTCACCATCCTCATCATTTGATGGCTCCGACTGCGTGATAAACCCATTGATCACATTCATCGAACTCCGCATCTCATGGATTTGTCTTCGCGCCCACTTAAGTCTCATCGAAGACCTCCTCATTTAATTTACGACATCCCAAAGCTGGTCTTTATCGACCGGCAACTGAAGATAACCATTAGCACCCAGCTCCCGCGCCTTGGGCTCCTCATCAGACTGACTGTAACCCGAAACCAGATAAAAAGGCGTCTCTTTATCTCTCTTTCTAACCTCCGTAAGTAACGAGTATCCACTCGGCTCATCATCGCCAAGATTAATATCGGAGAGAATGATATCAACATGGTTCTCCGTGTATTGTTTAAGAGCACTGCTCACAGTGCTGGCCTCCAACACTTGAAGATCTGACGACTTGAGCATGATCTTGAATGACATCAAAAGGGCATCATCATCATTCACAACCAAAACCTTACGTTTTGGCGGCTTAAGGATTCCTCT
>CAYWXY010000059.1:0-12426 GCA_964462555.1 uncultured Pseudomonadota bacterium
TTTGTTTTTCACGAAGCTGCGCACCGTAATCGGAAAACTTCCGACGGCGAAGACCATGTTGACCAGGAGCATAAGACCTTCTCTCAAAGGCACACTTATCGGTGTAACATCGGTCACCCTTTAAAAACAGCTTCAATCCTTCACGTCTGCAAAGACGGCAAACGGATTCACTATATCTCGCCAAAACATTCCTCCTTACTATTTACACCCGTCTACGCTTGGGTGGTCTACAACCATTATGTGGAACCGGTGTTACATCACGGATCCCTGTAATACGAATACCCGATTTCTGAATCGCCCGCAGTGCTGATTCACGGCCACCACCGGGTCCCTTCAGAAAAACCGTCACGGAACGCATACCCATATCTCTCGCCTTATGAGCCACTGTCTCTGCTGCGACCTGTGCGGCAAACGGGGTACTCTTCCTCGATCCCTTAAAACCGGAACCGCCGGAAGTTGCCCATGCAACGGCATTTCCAGATGGGTCCGTAAAGGTAATAATTGTGTTATTGAAGGTAGACTGAACATGAACGCATCCAACCGGAACGTGCTTTCTTCCTTTTTTGCGACGCTGTTTCGGTGCTGGTGCCTCAGTTGCTCCCTCTTTTTCGTCTGTTGCCGCTGCGTCAGTCTTCGCCTCCTCAGCACCTTCCTTCTTTCCGCCAGAGGCGGATCCGCCTTCGGCGGTCGGCTTTGCTGTTTTTGCGTCCGCATCCTTGGACTTGGAAGCCTTTTCCTTCACAGGAGCATCAACCTTCTCGGTTTTCGTTTCTTTTTCTGGTGTTCCTTTTTCTTTTACTTCTTCAGACATGTTTAACCTCTTTAGCTTTATTATTACTTAGATGTCGGCGCTTTCTTCTTACCAGCAATGGCAACCCTTGAACGTCCTTTGCAGGTCCGTGCATTGGTGCTGCTTCGCTGTCCGCGACAAGGCAATTTCCGAATGTGCCTCTGACCACGATAAGCTCCAATATCTTTCAGCAGTTTTATGTTCGACGTCACTTCTCTACGTAAGTCACCTTCAACCTTGAAGCGTGCCTCGATAATTTCACGAATTTTTGCAACTTGCTGTTCATCAAGATCGTCCGCACGGAGACTCTGCTCAAATCCGGCTTGCTCCACAATCATCTTGGCGATCGCTGGACCAATGCCATAGATGTACTGTAACGCAATGACGACCCGTTTTTTTCCTGGTATATCAACACCTGCTATTCTTGGCACAATTTCCTCCTTAGCTCACTAAAAGGATAGGACTCCCTATCCCTGTCTCTGTTTGTGTTTTGGGTTCTCACAAATAATACGAACCACACCCTTGCGCCGAACAATTTTACATTTGGCGCACATTTTTTTGACCGATGATCTAACCTTCATAATGTTTCTCCAATTTACTTGGCACGATAAGTGATTCGACCTCGTGTCAAATCATATGGCGACAGCTCCACTGTCACCTTATCGCCCGGTAAAATCTTAATAAAATACATTCTCATCTTTCCAGACACGTGAGCGAGAACCTTGTGTCCGTTTTCAAGCTCCACCCTAAACATCGCATTTGGGAGCGTCTCCAACACTTTTCCTTCAACTGTTATCGATTCTTCTTTAGCCATAATCCTCTAAACTTTTGACAAGATCTCGGGCCCATCATCTGTTATCGCGATGGAGTGTTCAAAATGCGCCGATCTTGCCTTGTCTGCAGTGATGACCGTCCATTCGTCTGGCATCACCTTGACTTTCCAAGTCCCCATATTGACCATCGGCTCAATTGCCAGTACGAGACCCGTCCTTAACTTAATGCCGGTACCCGCTTCGCCAAAATTTGGAACTTGTGGTTCTTCGTGCAACTTTCGACCAATGCCGTGTCCGACATAATCTCTAACCACCGAAAAACCGTTTTTTTCCGAATGGGACTGAATGGCTGCTGAAATATCATAAAGTCTATTTCCGACCACAGCCTGATCTATACCTAGATAGAGAGCCTCTTCTGTCACCTTAAGCAACTTCTGAGAGTCACTATCGATCTTTCCGACTGGAAAGGTCAGGGCATGATCGCCATAAAATCCCTTATAAAATACCCCACAATCAATACTAACGATATCTCCTTCATTAAGAAGGATGTCGCCCGGTATGCCATGGACGATTTCATGATTGATCGACGTACAAAGCGTGTGCTGATAACCCAAATAGCCCTTAAATGCCGGTTTTGCGTTTCTCTCCTGGATCATCGACTCGGCGATTTCATCTAGTTCGCCGGTAGTCACACCCGGTGCAATTACCGTCTTTAATTTGGCCATCACTTCAGCCACAATGCGATTTGCATCCCGCATGATCTTTAGCTCTTCCTTGGACTTCAGAACAATCATACGGGCCCCTGCTTTATACGTTTGGGGTTGCGTTACTTATCAAAGAACGAATATCTTTAAATATGTCATCAATGGAACCAAGTCCATTTACACTCTTTAAAAGGTCGCGTTGCTGATAAAAATCGAGCAACGGGGCTGTCTGGTTTCTATAGACCTCAAGCCGCGACCGAACAGTCTCTTCAGTATCATCGTCCCGCTGGTAGAGATCACCACCACAACGATCACACATTCCCTCGGTCTTCGGCTGCTTAAACGCTACGTGATAACCATCACCACACTTTTTGCACTGGCGGCGACCAGCCAGACGCTTGACCACTTCGTTATCGTCCACCTCAATACTGACAACAGCATCGAGTTTCTGACCTGTTTCACCGAGCAGCTTTTCAAGGGCCTCGGCTTGAGCCACAGTCCTTGGGAAACCATCTAAGATATAGCCATTCTGGCAATCATCGGCTTTCATTCGTTCGCCCATCAAATTGATGATCAGCTCATCAGGAACCAAGTTCCCGGAACTCATGTACTTATCGGCCTCTATTCCGAGAGGTGTACAGTCGCGTACTGCTCCACGTAGAATATCCCCGGTCGACACCTGTGGAATCTTAAACTCATCACGAATCAATACTGCCTGCGTCCCCTTGCCACATCCGGGAGGACCAACTAAAACCAATTTCATTATCGTCTCCTCCCTCTAAATCGCCCAGATTTGCTGCCGCCAAGAAAACCCTCATAGTGGCGTGTCAACAAATGTGATTCAATCTGTGAAACCGTATCCATCGCCACACCAACAGTAATCAGCAGTGATGTCCCTCCAAAGAGAGATGCAAGTGATGCCGGAATACCAACCTTCGTAATCAAAAGAGTTGGCAGAATACAAATCGCGGAAATGTAGGCAGCACCGCCCACCGTAATCCGGGAAAGTACTTTGTCGATATAACTTGCCGTGTTTTTTCCTGGTCGAATGCCTGGTATAAAACCACCATACTTGCGCATATTTTCGGCCACATCATTCGGGTTAAACGTCACCGCTGTATAGAAATAACAGAAAAAGACAATCAGGGCGACATAGAGATAATCATGGACCCAACCAGAGCCCAGAAGCGACGCTACCGTTTGGACCTTGGGATGCTCAACAAATTGCGCAATCGTTGCTGGAAATAGAATCAACGACGATGCAAAGATTGGCGGGATCACACCGGCCATATTGATCTTGAGCGGTAGATGCGACGATTGCCCACCATACATCTTTCGGCCAACAACTCGCTTAGCATACTGAACCGGAATACGACGCTGTGCACGTTCGAAGTAAATAATGATCGCAATCAAAAGACCCAGGAAGAGCATCAGCAAGATAAAACCGAAGAGTCCTGCAAACTGATCTTTCGTATTCCAGGCATCGCGAAGACCGCCTGGAAAACGAGTTACGATACCGCCGAAGATGATCAAGGAAATACCATTACCAATACCTCGTTCCGATATCATTTCACCTAACCACATCAAGAACGATGTTCCAGCAGCAAGCGTAATCATCGTGGTCAAGTAAAACGAGATTCCACCTACGCCCGGCAACAAAACGCCCTGTTGCTCTAAACCATAACTGATACCAAAACCCTGAACCAACGCCAGAACAACCGTTGCATAACGCGTATACTGCGTTATCTTTTTGCGACCGCTCTCGCCTTCTTTCTGAAGACGTTCAATGGCTGGCACGACGACGGCTAGCAACTGGAAGATAATGGAAGCACTGATATATGGCATGATACCAAGTGCCATTACCGAAAATTTCTCCAGCGCACCGCCTGAGAACATATTAAAGATTTCAAAGACCGTGCCTTGCGAAATTAACTTCTGCAAGGCGTCCGTATTGACTCCTGGCGTCGGAACATACACCCCAATCCGATAAACACCCATCATCAATATAGTAAAAATAATCCTCTTTCTCAGCTCTGGAATCTTAGCTATATTTCCAAATGCTTGCACTAAACTACCTCGACTCGTCCCCCAGCAGCCTCTATCTTCTGCCGAGCAGTTTCAGAACATTTGTTCACTTTTACTGTCAAAGCCTTCGTGACCTCACCGCGGGCCAAGAGCTTGACGCCGTCTTTTGCCTGTGAAATCAATCGCTTATCGAGCAGTGAATCGTACGTCACCTCGGCCTTATCCTCAAATACTGCCAGCTGATCTACGTTCACAATAGCGATATCTTTTCGAAAAATATTCGTGAAACCACGTTTGGGCAAACGGCGCTGAAGCGGCATCTGACCGCCTTCAAAACCGCGCTTGTGAAAACCACCGGACCTAGCCTTCTGACCCTTGTGACCACGACCCGATGTTCCACCTTTACCGGAGCCATCTCCGCGCCCTAAACGCTTGGCTTTCTTGATTGATCCCTTTTGAGGATGAAGCTCATTCAATTTCATTGTCGTTACCTCTACTTCTTTCCTGAATCATCAGAAACAATATTCTCTTCCACGATCTGAACTAAATGGGGAACCTTTTTAACCATTCCACGTACGGCTGGCGTATCTTCCAGCACGCGCTCCTGGTTTAGTTTCCTCAAACCAAGACCTCTAACAGTCTTTTCCTGGACGTCCAAGCGTCCGATCGCACTATGTACCAATCTGACTTTGATCTTCTTTTGTGACATCTTTCGACCTCATTCTTGCATAATATTCTGGTGAATGGAGTTTCGTTAAACCCTTAATCGCCGCCTTGACCACGTTATGTGGATTATTCGTTCCCAGCGACTTCGTTAAGATATTTTGAATACCGGCGGCCTCCATCACGGCACGCACGGGACCACCAGCAATAACACCGGTACCAGGGGCTGCTGGTTTCAACATCACCTTCGCCGCTCCGAAAATTGCGAGAATTCCGTGAGGAATGGTACCGTTTTGTAACGGGACCTTCACCATGGCCTTTTTCGCCTTTTCGGTCGACTTCCGAATAGCCTCGGGAACCTCGTTTGCCTTTCCAACGCCAGCACCGACGCGACCTTCGCCGTCGCCTACTACTGAGATGACTGAAAAGCTAAAACGACGTCCACCCTTCACAACCTTGGCCACACGGCTGATGTGAACAATTTTTTCAATTAACTGATCCGTTTTTGGTAATCCGCGTTGCTCCATGTTAGAACTTCAATCCTTTCTCACGTGCCGCATCGGCCAACGCTTTGATGCGTCCGTGAAACTTAAACCCATTACGGTCAAAGACAACCTTTTCGATCTTCTTGGCCTTGGCGCGCTCAGCAATCATCTCGCCGACCTTCTTGGCACCTTTGATCGAACCTGACTTTTCAACAGGCTGCTTTCCCGCTGTTGAGGCCGCCACCAATGTCTCACCTTTGGCGTCATCAATGACCTGAGCATAGATATGCTTGGCACTTCTGAACACGTTCAGGCGCGGCACATCAGTGCTACCATTAACATTTTTGCGGACGCGTTTTTGGCGCCTCTTTCTTTGTACTGCTCTTGTTGCTTTCATATCCTTATCCTCTTTTTATGCTCCGGAAGCTACCGCTGCTTTACCGACCTTCTGCTTCACATGCTCATCGGCATAACGAACACCCTTACCCTTATAGGGCTCTGGGGGTCTCAAATCGCGGACCTCTGCGGCTACTTCACCAACTAACTGTTTGTCATAACCGGAAATAACAATCCGGGTCTGTTTGTCGACCTTTGCCTCAATCCCCTCGGGAAGCGGAAAATTGATAGGATGTGAATATCCAAGCTGCAAAACCAATTCTTTACCCTTGGCCTCTGCTCGATATCCAACACCAACAATATCAAGTGTCTTCGAAAAACCCTCGGACAACCCGACAATCATATTGTTGATAATCGCACGTGTCATCCCATGAAGAGCCAAGCTTGGCTTCTGCTCATCGCGACGCTTCACAATGATTTGTTTCTCCTGAAGTTCAACGTCGATCGTCTCGGGATACTTCCATTCCAGCTTTCCTTTTCCACCATCGACATAAACGGTTTTGTTTTCGAGACGCACCTTAATCTTCTCAGGAATATCAATTGGCATTTTTCCAATACGTGACATATCTATCCTCTCTTACCAAATGTTACAAACAACTTCGCCACCAACATGTTTTTTGCGAGCACTAGTGTCTGACATAATACCCGCCGGTGTCGACAAAATGGAGATTCCCATTCCATTTGTAACTGGGAGAATCTCATTATAACCAACATATCGACGGCATGACGGCTTACTGACGCGCTTGATGCCGTTAATCACTGACGTTCCGTCGACATACTTGATCCTAACTATCAGGACTTTTTTCGTCCCTTCGCCAGCAACTTCAAAACCCTCGACATACCCTTCATCAACCATAACCTTAACGATCTTTTCCTTCATGATTGAATAGGGAATCTGCACATCTTCATGTTCTGCACGATATGCATTTCGAATTCTTGTCAATAAATCAGCAATAGGGTCATTCATACTCATATCTTGTTCCTCACATTAATGGAGTTTTCTCGTTTACCAACTCGATTTACGAACACCTGGCAATTCACCGTTCAGCGCCATGTCACGGAAACAAAGACGACACATTGTGAAACGGTTCATGAATCCCCGCGGGCGTCCGCAAAGTGGGCAACGATTATACTGCCGCACGTTAAATTTTTGTTTTCTCTTTGCCTTGGCTCTCATCGATTTCTTTGCCATATTCGAATCCTTATCTTGCCGGTTATGCTTGTTTTTCTGGTTTACGGAACGGGACGCCCATTTTTTCAAGAAGGGCTCGCCCCTCTTCGTTCGTTCTAGCGGACGTCACAAATGTAATGTTCATACCAAATACACGTTCGACTTTATCATAATTAATCTCTGGAAAAATGGTTTGCTCTGTGAGACCCATTGTGTAGTTTCCACGGCCATCAAAGCCTTTTTCGGAAACACCCTTAAAATCTCTCACTCTCGGCAAAGCAACATTGACCAGACGATAGAAGAATTCATACATATTCTTCCGGCGCAGTGTCACACGACATCCAATAGGCATTCCCGCACGAAGCTTAAAATTGGCTATGGCCTTTCGAGCGCGCGTAATAAGAGGTTTCTGCCCAACAATAGCTGCTATATCTTTTGCAGCGGCATCCAGAATCTTCTTATCAACAGCCCCTTCTTTGAGAGACGTGTTGACAACGATCTTTTCTAGATGCGGAACTTGATTCACATTCTTCAGGCCACACTGTTCCTTTAATGCTGGGGCCCATTCATTTTTGTATTTTTCCTGATAATCCATTTTTAATCACCTTAACCTGCTGTGTTAAACTGCTCTTCGCACTTCACACAAACGTTTGATTTATTTCCTGACTTATCGACCTTTATCCGACTGCGTCTTGCTTTATTGCACTTTGGACAGATCAGCTGAACATTCGACCAATGGATCGAGGCCTCTTTTTCGATAATACCACCCTGGCGGTGTTGCTGTGAGGGCTTCGCATGGCGTTTAACCATGTTCAGCTTTTCAACTCTTACACGCTGCTTCTTGGGCAACACTTCAACGATCTTGCCCTGCTTACCACGCTCTTTACCAGTAATCACCATCACCAAGTCGCCCTTTTTGACGGGAATCTCTTTTGCTTTTAATCCTGCGCGAATCATTACAATACCTCCGGCGCTAGAGAAATAATCTTCATAAACTTCTTATTTCTGAGCTCTCTAGCCACTGGCCCAAAAATACGCGTTCCAACAGGTTCCCTTGTATCTGTAATTAACACGGCCGAGTTCTCATCAAAACGAATATAAGAACCATCCTGGCGCCGAATCTCTTTCTTTGTCCGGACCACAACCGCCTTCTTTACGTCACCCTTTTTCACCTTGGAACGGGGAACCGCCTCTTTGATCGACACAACAATAATGTCGCCTACTGAGGCATATTTACGACGAGAGCCACCGAGCACTTTAATACACATCAGTTTCTTCGCTCCCGAGTTATCTGCTACATCTAAAATCGTCTCTTGTTGAATCATAACGTCCTACTCCGTTTAATTATTTAGCCTTTTCAAGGATCGAGTGCAAACGCCAGCTCTTCGTCTTACTATATGGACGACACTCAACGATTTTCACCTTGTCTCCGGCACCTACTTCATTTTTCTCATCGTGGATGTGGAATTTCTTCCTACGACGGATATACTTCTTAAACACGGGGTGTTTAACCATCCGTTCCACAAGCACCACAGCTGTCTTATCACCCGCGTGCCTTACCACTTCACCAACTTTTGTCTTGTTCTGACTTTCCATAGTCTCACCTACTAATTTTGAGTTTGAGTTGCTTCTTTCTCTTTGACGATCGTTCGAATCCTGGCAATATTACGCTTGGCCTGTTTAATATTTGCAGACTGCTCAAGCTGGCCAATCGAATGTTTGAACCTCAGTCGAAAGAGATCCTCTCGGAGTTCGACTAACTGTTTATTCAGTTCTTCAACTGTCTTTTCTCTAATATCTTTAGGCTTCACGATATCCCTCACGTTCAACAAACTTGGTTTTTACCGGCAATTTGTGCGAGGCCACAGTTAGCGCTTCTTTGGCGATCTCCTGCTTGACACCCTCGACTTCAAAGAGAACCCTTCCGCGCTTGATCGGCGCTACCCAGGCCTCTGTCGATCCTTTTCCCTTACCCATTCGAACTTCGGCCGGTTTCTTTGTAATGGGCTTGTCCGGGAAAATACGGACCCAAAGTTTACCACCGCGTTTCATGTGACGACTAATGGCGACACGTGCTGCTTCAATTTGGCGGGCAGAGATAAATCCATTTGTCATTGCCATAACACCATAATCACCAAACGAAAGATTACATCCACGGTACGCCTTACCACGATTGCGGCCTTTCTGTTTCTTACGATATTTCATCTTAACAGGTTGCAACATCGCTAAACTCCTTAACTCTTAAGAGGGTAATACCTCTCCTCTGTAAACCCATGTTCTAACACCAATAATACCATACGTTGTTTTGGCCTTTGCATAGCCGTAATCGATATCGGCACGCAGCGTATGAAGGGGAACGCGACCTTCACGATACCATTCACTCCGCGCAATTTCGGCACCACCCAGACGACCGGAACATTGAATCCGAATCCCCTCGGCGCCCATTTTGAGCGAGCTCTGAACGGCTTTCTTCATTGCACGACGAAAGGCAACGCGACGAACCAGCTGCATGGCGACATTTTCAGCAACAAGCTGTGCGTCCAGTTCGGCCTTCCGAATCTCCTGAATATTAACAACAACGTCGGCTTTGAATTTTTTGATTAAATCCAAACGCAGGGTCTCAATGCCGGCACCCTTTTTACCAATGACTAGACCGGGACGCGCGCTATGAATGATAATCTTGATCTTATCGGCGGAGCGCTCAATTTCAATATTTGCGACGGCTGCATGCGCCAGCTTATCCTTAATGTATTCACGAATCCACTTGTCCTCATGAATCCACTTAGAATAATTGGCGCCACCGGCGTACCACTTTGATCTCCAGGTCTTGGAGACACCAAGTCTAAAACCTATTGGATGCGTCTTTTGTCCCACGTTATATCTCCTTCAGTTCAACTGTTATGTGCGATGTCCGCTTATTAACCTTGCCGGCCATGCCACGCGCCTTTGCACGCCAGCGCTTGAGTGTCGGCCCCTGTCCCACTGTAATCTTGGAGACAACCAGGTTGTCGACATCGACGCCACCCTTGACGTTGGCATTCGCTATCGCTGATTTAATAGCCTTACTCACAACGACCGATGCCTTCTGAGGGCAGAAATTGAGTAAGTCAATTGCCTTCTGCACATTTTCCCCTCTCACAAGGTTGACCACGCGCTGTACCTTCTGAGATGAAATTCGAACATATTTAAAAATCGCCTTGGAAACCATAACCCATTATCCCTTCTGAGCAGCTACTGCCGTCTTCTTCTCTCCAGTGTGTCCTCTGAACGTTCTGGTATGGGAAAACTCGCCCAGCTTGTGTCCCACCATACTCTCCGTCACAAAGACAGGAATAAACTTCCGGCCATTGTGAACGGCAATCGTCATGCCAACCATATCTGGAATAATGGTTGAGCGACGCGACCAGGTGCGCAACACCTTCTTGCTCTGAGATTTATTTGTCGCCTCGACCTTCGCTAGAAGATGTTGGTCAATAAACGGTCCTTTTTTAATTGATCTGGCCATAATTACTTCGTTCTCCTCTTCACGATAAAACGTTGAGTTCTTTTGTTCTTACGTGTCTTATATCCCTTGGCAGGAACACCCGTTGGACTCACTGGATGGTTTCCGCCCTTACTGCGACCCTCACCACCACCATGGGGGTGATCGACCGGATTCATACACATACCACGAACGTGCGAACGACGCCCTCTGTGGCGGGTACTTCCGGCCTTACCAAGAGTGACGTTTTCATGATCCTGATTGCCAACTTGACCGATGGTGGCCCAGCAATTTTCATTAATTCTGCGCGTCTCACCGGAGGGGAGGCGAATCAGGGCGTAACCTTTTTCACGACTCATGATCTGGGCCCGCGCTTCTAACCAATTTTCCACCGGCGCCCATTTTGAGCTCAATATTGTGGACCTGCGTGCCATAAGGAATTGACCGTAGGGGCATCGCATTTCCGGGAGAAATCTCAGCCTGATCTGAGGCAATCACGGTGCCACCACGCTTCAGTCCGACCGGCGCCAAAATGTAGGCCTTGTCGCCATCGCCATACTGAATCAACGCAATATTTGCCGAGCGATTCGGATCATACTCGATCGCCTTCACAACGCCCGGAATATTGTGTTTACGTCTTTTGAAATCAATAATTCGGTAATACCGCTTGTGTCCACCACCAACATTTCGTGAGGTCATCCGACCCAAGTTGTTCCGACCGCCTGATTTCTTCAGAATCTGAGTGAGACTCTTTTCGGGACGCTTCTTGTCCAATTCTGAATAATCGAGTCCAACTTTAAATCGCCGACCTGCTGATGTGGGTGCATGTTTTTTTGTAGCCATCTTAAAACCTCTTATTCATTAAGCTGTCTGTTATACGCCCTCGAAGAGTTCAATACTATTGCCCTCTTTAAGAGTAACAATTGCTTTTTTCCAATGTCTGCGTCGTCCAACATTCCGACCCAAGCGACGTTTTTTGCCTGCGTACTGCATGGTTCGCACATCGGCCACCTTAACGCTGAAGAGCTTTTCAACCGCCCCGCGGACATCCATCTTTGTTGCCTCTGGGCTGACCTCAAAGCAATACTTGTTCTGTTCCTTGGCCAAAGTGCTCTTCTCTGTGAGCAACGGCTTCTTGATCACGCTAAATGGATTCATTTCCTCAACCCTTCTTCAATCTTGGCTACCGCGTCCTTTGTGCAAATCAGATAGTCATGAGCCAAAATGTTATAAGTGTTTAACCAGTGAGAATAGGTCACGCTGATATGTGGGATGTTCATCGTTGTTCTCTCGAGCCATTCGGTGTGCTCGTCGAGAACAATCAACGCATTTTCAATCTTCATCTTTTTGAAGACTTCGACCATCTCTTTTGTCTTTTTCTTCTCGACCCACTTATCCACAACGATCATCTTCTTTTCGCTCACCTTTGTTGAAAGGGCTGCGCGAAGGGCCGCTTTTTTCTTCTTCTTTGTCACCTTAAGACCGTAGTCTCTCGGTTTTGGACCAAATGTGATACCACCACCCACGAAGAGCGGGCTCACTGTGGAACCATGACGCGCACGTCCTGTTCCCTTTTGGCGATATGGGCGCTTGCGACTGGCCTTGACCTCGGAACGCGTCTTTGTACAGGCTGAACCCACACGCTTGTTAGCGAGCGTGGCCTTGACCGCCTCGTGCATCAAAGGAATATTAACTGCTGCACCAAAGATGTCATCGGGCAAATCGACTTGACCCACATTCTTCATTTCAACATTGACTACATCTTGTTTCGCCATCGTCCTACCTCACCTATTTATTATCTTCGGCCTTTCCGCCAGAGGCGGATCCGCCTTCGGCGGATTCCTTCTTCTCCTCTTTGGGAGCCTCTGGAGCCGCCGTCTCTTGTTTAGTTTCTTCTGTCTTTGGCGCTTCGGCCTTCACTTCTTCTACCTTTCCGCC
>CAYWXY010000059.1:12436-13559 GCA_964462555.1 uncultured Pseudomonadota bacterium
TCGGCGGAGGTCTCTTTTGCCGACTCTTCCTTTGGCGCTTCCTCTTTCACCACGCGATCTGGAAAATCAAATCCTGGGTTGGTTATCTGGAGATAACCGCCATTGGCACCAGGAATTGCGCCCTTAACAAAGAGAAGATTATTTTCAACATCGATTTCTACGATCTTAAGACCCTTTGTCGTTACAAAATTGGTCCCCATATGGCCAGGGAGTCTTGTTCCCTTGATAACGCGTCCTGGGTCCTGACACATACCGATTGAACCAGGAGCCCGATGGAAATGCGAACCGTGAGAAGCTCCGCCACCTGACTGGTTATGACGTTTGATATTTCCCTGAAAACCACGTCCCTTTACCATGCCACGAATATTGAGAACATCGCCAACCTGAAAGACCTTCGCATCAATCACGTCCCCAACATTAATGTCATCGATCTTTTCAGAACGTAGCTCACCCAAACGACGGAAAACGCCCGTTTTTGCTTTCTTAAAATGACCCCTTTGCGGACGATTCACACGTTGCACCTTTTTTTCTTCCTTAAAACCGAGCTGAAGAGCACTATATCCTTCACCCTTAGCGGTTTTTTTCTGAATAACGGTGCACGGCCCACATTTGATCACGGTGACCGGTGTCGCATCTCCGTTTTCCATAAATTTCTGGGTCATTCCCATTTTTTGTCCAAAACATCCCAGCATAACATTCCATCCTTTTTAAGCCCAAGGGCCTTAGATCATCTTAATTTCGACTTCAACACCCGATGCAAGGTCTAACTTCATCAGTGCATCAATGGTTTGCTGTGTCGGCTCTAAAATATCCATCAGTCTCTTATGTGTCCGAATCTCAAAGTGCTCCATCGACCGTTTGTCAACGTGTGGCGAACGGAGGATGCAAAATTTTTCAATCTTTGTCGGCAGCGGAATTGGACCCGCAATACGGGCACCGGTACGCTTTGCAGTATCAACGATTTCTGTCGACGACTGATCGAGCAATTTGTGATCGAAGGCTTTTAGCCTAATTCTGATCTTTTGTCCCTTATCGTATGCAGTTGCCATATTCGTTCCTTACCCTTAGTCATTAATGTCGGTCACAACACCAGCGCCGACGGTACGTCCACCTTCACGAATGG
>CAYWXY010000060.1:0-13194 GCA_964462555.1 uncultured Pseudomonadota bacterium
CGAAATCGGTCGCCCTCCGCTGATTGTCTTGGAGACCCTGATATCTTCACGTTCCTGCTAGTCGCCCGCTTAATGTACCCGTACCTATTCGAAATTTCTCGTTCGGCGCGTTGAACGAGGAATTGCCTGACCAAGGATGGGGGTCTACGTTTTTTGTTCGTCGTGAGCGTGTGGCGTAGGGGAGTCCATGCAAAAGACGCTAACAGTTTGATGTGCCCCTATGAGTCATCAGAAAGGATATTGATTATATCGGTTGGGGGTCGACAGAGGAGAACATCAACCGATCATATAATAAAATCCTTTTTGATGATGAGTGGGGCACCTGAACGTGAGGGATCTCAATGATCCCGAGCGTTCATAAATGCGTCTTTTGCGTGGAGGCTCCGTAGCCATGAGCTCACGCTATTAGAAGGCATGGCGGACCGGCCAAGCAGGCCATTTCGAGTGAAGTTTAATACGTGTCGGGTTGGTTGATGATTGGGATCATGTTGTTATCGCGTTCGCCAGTCATGTAGTCGTCCTGTATGCGTGACCGAAGAAGACCTATCGCCTCCGTCCACTCATCAGACGAACCGAGAAGCGATTCTGCCTTGTCTAAAATGCCGAGGGCCTCTTCGTGTTGTTTGAGCTGAAAACGCGTTTTAGCCAGATAATAGTAAGCGACACCATTCGTGCTATCGACAGTCACCGCCTCCTGTAGGATTCCCTTGGCCTTTTGAAGATTTCCGTTATCCAATTGTTTCTTTCCCTTGGCAACCATATTCATTGAGGCTGAGCGCGCTGGTGAACTTACCGCCGCAAATTGCGTTTCGCTTGGACGTTGAACCTCTTTGGGAACCTGCGTCCGCGAGACATCACCACTCCGCCTCCCACCGGCACGTCCCCGTTGGGAAGTTCCCTCCCAGGTGGCACACGACATGATCGAAAAGAGTAAGAGGAGAGTTATTGTTGCAGTGAACGTTCTGTAAATGGTCGACTCTCTTTTTTGGGACGATATTGAGTACATAGTTGGTTGGGCTCCGTTCCTTCAATGAAGGGCTCGAATCTTGATTCCCCGCAACGCGGTGATGCAAGCAACCCCGTCTTAGAATCTATCTTTACCAAAAGGATCCCCTTGGGTACAGGGAAATCTTCGTTGACCGGCGATGCGACCTCTTTCATAAACTTTGCCCAGATCGGTAGTGCGGCACGGGCGCCGCTCATATTCGTTGTTGCATTGTCATCATACCCCACCCATGCGAGCGACAGATAATTTGGAGTAAAACCAACAAACCACGAGTCACGATAACTGCTCGTTGTTCCCGTCTTTCCTTCCGCAATATTGCTGAAGCCATGCGCGCGTGAACTGGCGCCGGTTCCCCGGTCGACAACATCCTTGAGGATCGATGTCGTGAGATAAACCGCTTGTGGATCGAAGATACGCTTCATCTCGATATTTTTCTTTTCCAGGATTTCACCATCTTTCGTTACAAGCTGAATGATCGAGACCGGCTCAGCACGGATACCGGCATTCGGGAAGACAGTATAGGCCGCGGCCATCTCGAGTGGCGTGACTTCAAACGAACCAAGGGCCATCGATGGGACCGCCATTAAGTCGCTCGATATTCCTGCGTCTTGCGCGGTTTTTAGAACGGAATCCAATCCAACGCTTAATGCCAACTTGGCCGTCGCAATATTATAACTCTTAGTTAGGGCTGTGCGGAGCGAAACTTCGCCATGTTCCTTCTTGTCATAATTCTTGGGCGACCAATTTTCACCACCCGATGTGACAGAGAAGGATGTATCATCAATAATCGAAGAGGGTGCGTATAGATTTGTGCTCCGCATCGGATCAAAGGCGGTCAGAAAAACAAAAGGTTTGAATGTTGAGCCGGGTTGACGCGACGCCTGTGTGATGTGATTAAATTGCGTCTTGTCATAACTCCGTCCGCCCACCATTGCACGAATATAGCCAGTTTGCGGTTGAATGCTAACAAGTCCAGCCTCCAGCTCTTCTTCATGATCCTTTGGAAGAATGTTCGCAAAATCTTTTTCAAGCCGCGCAATCTCGTTTTTTACTACGCGTTCCGCCACCAACTGGTGTGACATGTCGAGCGTCGTAAAGATTTTGAGGCCCTCTTTATGAAGGATGTCGTCGGAATAGAGTTCCGTCAGTTGCATTCTCACAAAATCAATGAAGTAGGGTGCTCGGTTTAGGCGCGTTGCGCGTTTGGGCGTGATGATCGGTTCAGCCAATGCCTCTTCATATTCGGCCTTCGTGATGAGATTACCCCTGTAGAGCTTATTGATCACAAAGTCACGGCGCTCTTTTGCATTTTCTTTTTTCGTAAAGGGGTTGTACCGATAGGGCGCACGGATCATTCCAGCCAAAAGTGCCGATTCAGCAATTGTTAACTGATCAACATTCTTTGCAAAGTAAAGCTTGGCCGCTTCACCGACGCCAGAGACAGAGCTGCTGCCGCGTTGCCCAAGGTAGATTTCATTGACATAAGCTTCAAGAATCTCGGCCTTCGAATGATTGCTCTCCAAGATCATGGCAATCATCGCCTCTCGGATCTTTCGACTGAAGGATCGTTCGTTACTGAGAAAATAATTCTTAACGAGCTGTTGTGTGAGCGTCGATCCACCTTGAACGATTTTGAGGGCGGCCAGATCTTTCAGTGCGGCACGAGCAATGGCAATCAGGTCAACACCCTCGTGCTTGAAAAAACGCTCATCTTCAATCAGGATAATTGATTCGAGAAGATGTTGGGGGACCTCTTTAAGTGTCACGAGTGTGCGGTCTTCCATTGCATCACCAAAGATCTTGGATATCAGTTCCGGTTCCAGTTTTAGGAAGGGGAGTGACTCTTCGCTATCGAGGCGGTGAATCCCGACAATGATACCATTTTCCAAATCAACGCGAACTGGATATCCCTTGAATTCCTGAAGGGGGTAATCGAAATCGTGAAGATAGATCTCGATACGTTCGTTGCTGATTGAATAATCGCCGGGTCCCTTGATTGACTCACCAGTATTTCGGTAAGCCAGGCGTGACAATTTGTCCTTGAGTTGAACGCGCTTGATATTGAGACCGGGATAATAGTAGGTGGCATCGGAATAAATTCGCGAGGGGATATCCCACTTGTGAGAACGGTTGAACTGCTGCTCGACCTGCTTGGAGATATGATAGAGATAGCCCACACCGATAATCGATCCAATAATTCCAATAAAAATCAGTGGCTTAATCATCTTCCCGAGGCGCCGGATCCGGCCCTTTTTTTTCTTCACCTTCTTTGGCATAGGCGCATATTAACAGATAATGGTTAAAATTGGAAAGACTCCATAGTCCGGAAATGCTGATTAATCAAGCATTATATGACGTATCCCCATCCTTGATATCTAAAACAAAGTATGTTCTATTCCGCGAAATGTCCAATATCTCCAATATATTAGTGGCGCCAGCTGGTTTTAAGGGACTTCTCTCTGGGTCCGAGGTTGCGGAGGCCATACGAGATGGCCTTCTTGAGATTTCCCCTGAACTGAAGATCGATCTTCTTCCGATGGCCGACGGGGGAGCGGGAACAGTCGATGTTCTTTCACGGTCATTAACGGGAACGATCGAAGTAACTGCGGTAACAGGTCCACTCGGTAAATCAGTAAGTGCACGTTATCTAAGAATTGACGATGGTCAGACCGCGATTATCGAAATTGCCTCGGCAGCCGGATATGCGTTGGTACCACTGTCAGATCAAAATCCACTTTGTGCCAACACGCATGGCGTTGGAGAGCTGATCAAGGATGCGATTAACAAGGGGTGTTCCAAAATAATTGTGGGGCTTGGAGATAGTGCGACAATCGATTGCGGAGTCGGGATGGCAATGGCGTTGGGTTATCGTTTTCTGGATAGTAAGGGGCGCGATGTTTTGGCCTTCCCGAACAATTTTTCCCAGATATGTTACATCGATGAGACGTATCGAGTGCGGGAAATCAGCGACGTAGAGTTTGTCGGATTTGCCGACGTCTTGAATCCGGTTGTCGGTTTTGACGGTGCGGTTCCGGTCTTTGGTCCGCAAAAAGGTGTTACCGGTGACATGCTCGATGTGATGGAGGGCAGTGTCGAACGAATGATCGAAATCATAGAAAGTCATTTTGATATACGTCTCTATGACGAACCGATGACCGGTGCGGCCGGTGGGCTTGGCGCGGCGATTCAGGCTTTTCTGGGTGGATGGTTGGTGCGAGGGGCGGCCAGTGTTGCGAAACTTGTGGGGTTGGAGCCGGCTATTTGTGGTGCCGATTTGGTGATTACCGGCGAGGGACAGATGGATGAACAGAGCTTCGGTGGAAAGGTGGCATCAGAAGTGGTCACTGCAGCTGCAAATCATAATAAGCCATGCGTTGCCGTTGTCGGGAAGGCCGATGACGAACAGAATTGCAGAGAAAGAGGGTTTTCTGAGGTTGTTGAGATTTCGCCGCGTGTTGTCCCGGCAACAAAGAAAGAGGCTCGAGCTTTGATCGTAACGTCGGTGAGAGAAAAGCTACTCTCGACTATCCTCGGTTCCTGAAAATCTAAGACATAGGCTTACGCTCATCGGAAGTGTTTTTTCAATATCATATTTCACATTGTTGATTATCAGCTCTCCTTCCGGAAAGGTATGGCCGGCCAGAAAAAATTCAATACCATTGAATTGACGGATCAAATCAAAATCCAAAATATATTTCGTCCCTTTGATAAAGATAATGAAGTGATCATCAGTCGATATGCAATTATGATGTCGATGCCAGCCTTCGGTCTCGGCATAATAATGTGTTTCCCCCTCACACGTGAGTGAGCCATCGATCGTGACCGTGCCAAGCACCGGATCGTCATACGTCAGATAGTAATACGTGAGCGAGTAGTTGTCGGGAATGAAGGAGAGGGCGGTGTCGGACAGTTGGGGTTTGCCAAGCGTGTAATCCATTTCTAACGTGAGAATCTCTTCTCCGGGAAGGGCCATTTCTTTATGGCTTGAATAATCATTCTCTGTCTCTTGGGAGATATAATCGATTTCGTCGAATTCAATCTGCGAAAGGATTCCCCCGGTCAGAAGGTATGCCAGCCACCAATGCGTGTCAGTGTCGGAAATATCAAGGCATGTCTCTGGATAATCGCTATCATTATATAGGGTGTCTTTTTCGTCGGGATCGGTCGAATCAAAGAAGGGGAGGTGGATCGGTTCGAAAAGGATTGTAGGAACGAACGTAAAATCGAATGGGGGATCAACCGGGTCATCCGGCAGATTATCAGTCGGGTCCGCAGATGTTGGATCATCAGCACAATCAGAGGCTATTGTCGTGTCGTCCGAACAACAGGTTGCCGGAGCATCGCTACAACAGATGGCCGACGGACAATCGGGACATTCTAGATTATTCGTGATTTCGATATTGGGCGGGGATTCAGATTCGTCCTCATCGATTGGCGCATCGATTTCCGGTAGTATTCCCGGATCGTCTGATTTCGTGATCTCTCCATTCTTTCCACAGGAAGCAAGTAAGGTGGTAGTCAATAACATCGCAATTATCATCTTGTTCACAATTTCCTCCCATGAAGTTAGCTCCTCCCCCTTGATGGGGGAGGTTGGGAGGGGGTGATCACCCTCCCCTGAATCCCCTCCCGTTGAGGGAGGGGACAACAAGTGAAGCACAATCTGTGCCATCCGCTAGGAGGGCTAACTCGTTGTTATTGTGTGGTGGACATTTCGTAAAGTGGCGAAAAATGTTCAGAAGAGTAGACGATTGATGCAGCAATCCGTCTCCCCGAACCAATCCGAGCCATTTCAAAAAACTATATTTTACAATTGTAGACAGACAAAAATTGGCATTTTTTCTCCATTATTGACACGCGTCTCATAACGTGTTAGCCACACAATTCACCCAGGGGCAGGGTAAACACCTGCCCCTTTTTTTAACGTATTCTTAGCGAACGAAGTGAGCTTAGAAGACGTTAATCCGCCTCTGGCGGATCAACTTTAAACGATTCAAGGAGGATTCGATGGTTGATGGTTCCAAGACACTCAGGCAAAAGTTTAACGAACTCTATTTGCCCATTCAGTGGTTGAGTGATGTGAAGAATCCAGGGAAATTGGATGGGAATGAACTTTGGGTTCATCCGACACTTAAGGCCTATAATGCCTACTGTCAAAAGCAGGGTTTACCAACCGTCGATCCAGAAAAAATTGCACAAGATGCGCTAACCTATCTTCAATTGCCAGAGAGTCAGCAGGTTAACCATCCACTCCTCACAAAAGATCTAGCGTCACGTCGAATGATTCCCTTTCAATTTGATTTGTCATCGATTCCAGCCGGCCCCAAAAAGGAGGCGATGAAGGAGTTGATCAAGGTCGTTGCCCTTTCGGATCTTTACCATAAAGTTGCGATGGATCCGAATTATGCCAGACAGATGCAGTCATTGGTTAAACATATTGAAAAAAAGCCGGGCGATCTTCAGCGCCTCCAACACTTCTGGTTCAGTGGTGGTTCAAAATGTATCAGCGACAAGGATGAAAAATGTTCTGCTGTGGATGGCCTTTCTGTCCCTAAAGATATCAATGGTGTCTGGTGGCCGGAAGGTTTAACGAAAGCCGATGCGGATCACCTTTTTAAAGAATATAAGTGGTCGAGCGGTGAACTTAAGCAGAAGGTCTTTACGCCGGGTAGTCGGGTTGTCACGTGTAAAGAGGGCGATAAAGACGCCTTCACATATAAAGGCAAGTGGTATCGCCCCGTTTCGATGAACACATCGCCGGAAATTAAGATTCTTGCTAACATGATGGCCGACCATTTAAAGGAGGCCTCTGCTATTTTGAAGGACTCTGATCCGGGGCTAAGCCTTCTTCTTAGGAAGCGCTCCGATAATATTCGTATGGCGCCGCTCTTCGGTGATCCCGAACTTGATAAGACATGGGCAACGCTCAAGAATAAAGAGATCCTGACATCATTTGGTAACGTCGAGAACTACGCGGTTCTTGGTACCCCCTTTGGTATGAAGGCGGCGATGCAGGGGATTCTGGGCTATGTCAATCCGCGCTTTCAGGCATTTGTTCAGGGTATTGAGAGCCAGATGCATGATGGAGATGATCGTCTCTGGGCCCTATGGGACTCATCAAAGGGCGAGAAATTTCCCGTTGAGATGAAACATACCTCAATGCCGGAAGTGGCTGTTGTCGATATCGTTTTCAATGGTGGTGCATTCAACTACCCAGGTTACATTCCGGGTGGTTTTAATCAGCCCAACTACAATAATTATATTTCCGATGTTCCAAAAGAGCAGCAAAAGTCCAAGTTGATCTATTTTGGACCGGTCATTGCGGCTCGAATCCAGAACCAGGGAGTGCCGGTTGCAAAACAGGTCTTTGATACACCGTCGATTGCAAAGCTCGAGAAGGTTGTCGGCGATATTCCATCGATCATCACATTTGTTCAGGCACACGAAGTCAACCATTCACGCGCCATCACCGCTTCAGATAAGGTTTTCGTTAGTAAGATAGGTGATGAATCTTCACTCGATGACCTCTATGGACATCACCTCGGTTCTTCGATGGAAGAGGGAAAGGCCGATCTGTTGGGCCTCTTCGACCTGCCGCTCTACGAAAAAGCGGGTCTCATTACAGCCGAACAAAAAGAGATGGCTGCTTGGACACACTTTGGTAACCTCCTCCGTAATCTCAACTTAGGTAAAAAAGATGAACATGGTCGTGGCGCGATCATGGAGTTCTATCTCTTCTGTAAACATGGCATTGTTACGTATGACGATAAGACGAAGAGATATTCGGTCGACATGGAGAAAATGCACGCAAATATCGGAGATGTTGTTAAGGAATATCTCAATATCTACCTGTCGTTCGATAAAGAGAGGGCCGAAACGTTCGATAAAGAGGCTCAAACCTTTTTCGAAAAATCACCGATGTATAAGGCGGTTCAAGGGGTTCAGGCCGCCGGCCTCCCTGGCGATAATGTGCCATACTACATCGTGAAGGGTGACCTCGGCGCCTTCTAACCCTTTTTACACCTTAAGGGTGCAAAATTAACACCCTTAGGGTGTAAGCAAGTTTGATCTTGACTCGGGAGTGTCGATCCCGGAAACTGTGTCCATGACAGAGCCGAAGTGGGCGGAATATGACGATGAATCCCTCTTAAAGGTCCGAATCTGTGATCTCGGTCTTTCGATCGAGGGGACCGATATTGCCTTATATATTGATCAGCTCTATAGTGAGTTGGATGCTAAGGGGCTGACCTTCCATCCAAAATGTTATCTGGCCGATGAGTGGCTTTGCCCCGATGAAGAACCGATCATCGGCATTCCATTCTTTCTGGCGCATTCCCGTCTCAAGAAACTCGAGAAGAAGATGATCCTGGAGGTGGAGGGGGGATCCAAAGAGCAATTTATGAGACTTCTTCGTCACGAGTGCGGCCACGCATATAACTATGCCTATCGTTTATACAAGAAACGAAAATGGAGGGAGCTCTTTGGATCATTCAAAGAAGATTATCCCGATACCTATATACCGAGGCCCTATAGCCGAAAATATGTCAGGCATCTCGAGAATTGCTATGCTCAATATCACCCCGACGAGGATTTTGCCGAGACATTTGCGGTTTGGTTGACACCGGGAATTAACTGGGAAGAGGAATATAGGGGATGGCGGATTGCCCTTGCCAAACTTAAGTATGTCGACAAAGTGATGGGCGATGTTGTTGGAAAGGACCCTGTTCATTCGTGCGAAAAGCAATATTGGTCGGCCAGCAAGCTCAAACAAACGCTCGATTATTACTATAAGAGAAAACGCCGCGAATTTGCGGAGGACCTTCCTGGTTTCTTTGATCCGGAGCTCAAGAAAATTTTTCGTGAGACGTCGGGCCGCCCCAAGGAGAGCGCAAAGCAATTTATTAGAAAGCATCGTCGACAAATTGTAAAGAGCATGGGAATGTGGACCGGAAAGAATAAATATTTGATCAATGAGATTGTTGAAAAACTCCTCAATGCGTCTTTGGAGTTAGAACTTCAGCGTTACACCGATCAGGAGGTGACGCTCCTAGAGTTGACAACATATATCAATACGATGGTGATGAATCGTCTTTTCACCGGAAGGTTGAAGCAATGTCCATAAAGAAAAAACTCAAAGTCCTGGTCCTCTTTGATACGGCGGGAACGCCTCCCGAAGATCAGGATTTCAGCAAGGAGTTTAAGACAGAGGAGTGGAAGACCGAGTCGCACGTGGTTCGCGCCCTAAAGAAACTTGGGCACGATGTTCACACGCTTGGGATCTATGAAGAGATCGACCTTCTCTATGAGACGATCAAAAAACTTCAGCCTGACATCGTCTTTAATCTGACTGAACATTTTGGCGGAAAAGGGTATCTTGATAAGGCCGTAGTGGGCCTCTTTGAAATGATGGGGATTCCCTATACGGGCTGCGGTTCTGCGGGGCTGATGCTTTGCCGGCATAAGGGTTTGTCGAAAAAACTTCTAACCTTTCACCGAATTAAGAATCCACCCTTTGCCTTGATTCGAAGGGAGCGCCAGCCGAGAATTCCAGAGCGTCTAAAGTTGCCGTGCATCGTGAAAATGGCCAATGACGATGCGTCAATGGGGATTTCGCAGGCATCGTATGTAGAGACTGAGGATGAACTCAAAGAGCGAATCACCTTTGTTCATGAAAAATTAAACGACGATGCGATGGTCGAACGTTTTATTCCCGGTCGCGAACTCTACGTCAGTATCATGGGGAACAAACGACTTTCCGTCTTGCCAATCTGGGAGATGTCGTTTGGAAAGATGAAAAATGATCATGAGGCCTTTGCAACCTACAAGACCAAATGGGATGAAGGGTATCGTAAACGTTGGGGAATTAAGAATGATTCGGCTAAAGATTTGCCGGACGATCTGGTCAAACATATCATCCATACATGTAAAAGAACCTATCGCATCTTGAAGATCAATGGCTACGCTCGGCTTGATCTAAGGCTGACGCCCCATAACGAAATTGTCTTTATCGAGGCAAATCCGAATCCATATATTGCTCGGGATGAAGATTTTTCCGAGTCGGCCAAGGCCGCCGGTATTGATTTTCCTACACTTGTTCAGAAAATTCTGAATCTCGGACTACGTCGATAGTAGATAGTAGACAAAGGGGTCTGACCCGGATGTCTACTAATTACATAAATTACTTGTGAAGAAGATCCGCATATCCCAGGAGCTTGCGCCGCCATTTTGAGGAGTGCCGCCCGAGAAATTCCACCAGTAATTGAAATAGATCGTGTCACCGCTTGAAGCGCCGATTGAGTTAAGTTCAGAGATGAGTTGGGCAGTTGTTAGGTAGATGAATATATCTGATCCCTCTGTTGTGTCCGTTGATGTTGATGAGGCCGTCATTAGGCTATACGAACCGTCGTGTGAGGTGCTCATTCCAATACATTTGTTTTCTTCACATGTCGACATTCCATTAACAGAAATCTGCAATATTTCCTGGTTACATGTGGCGTCGTCGGTCAGTGAAAGCGGCCAATCACCCTCCGCAGCGCGAATACCAACCCAACCACCCCAGGTCGGAGGACTCGTGTGGGCATTATTGATGATGGCAAAAGATGATTCACCATCTTCACCTTCTCCAAGAAGACATGTTGCTGATTCAGTAGGTACACAATATCCGTCACCCCAGACCGCACCATCAGTGTTGTCACATTCAGTCTCGGTAGAAGGATAATCATCCCTCCCGAGTATAGTTGGCATATCGACACAATAAAACTCACACGATGCACTTGCAGTGGCCACAGGGAGGCACCCCCAATATTCGTCTGCGCTGTAGCCGGCGGGTACGCCATATGTTGTATCACATATAGCGCTTCCGGTTGGGCCGGATTCACAATTGACAGTTGTTTCGATGCCTACATCATCATAATCTTCGCATTCATCAAAAAAACAATATTCGCCACTCGAACACTCTAGCGACGATGAACATGACTCAACACTCAATGTTGAAACGCCATTCGATCCCTCAGTCGTAAACGTTGCTGTAACCCCTGGGTATGTGGTGCCATCGTCATACATGATTCCAGAGGCACAGACGGAATAGCTGGTACCACCTGTTAGATCATTTGTCGGATCAAGTGTGGCCTGCGATGAATCGCATTCAATCGTGGCCGTGAGTGCAGCGCTGGAATCACAACCACTCGAAGCTAAAACTATATAAAACGTGGAGCTGGTGACCGTGGAACAATCAACGTCCTGCTCAAACTCAATCTGAAATGACGCATCAACGGCGATATCGGTTGCGCCAACAAGGCTTTCGATACTGACTGGTACGGTCCCCGGAGAGGTTGGCATGGCACTGGAGCCACCCCCACACGAAGCAAAAAGGGCCGCCAGCGCGATCCCTAAAAAAATAACACAAATTTTAATTCCCTTCGTCATCCACTTGCTCCCTCACGGTGGCTATCATATCTAATCACAGAGGCCCTGTGTGAATATGATCCGCACGTCATACGGTGTGGAGCCACTTCTCTGGGGTGTTCCGCCCTGAAAGTCCCACCAGTAGTTGAAGTAGATGGTGTCGCCACTCGAAGCCCCAATAGAATCCAATGCACTGATGATTTCTGATGTTGTCATATAGATATACGCATCAGCGACGTTCGTTGTCTCGGTAGTGGTCGTTGATAACGATGAAATATCCATCAGACGGTAGGATCCTTGTGCCGAGGTGCTCAGTCCAATACATTCATACTGCTCACAGTCATCCCTGCCATTGATCCATGCTTGGAGGATGACTGTATCACATGCGGTGACATCAGTCAGTGTCAGCGGCCAGTCTCCCTCTTGGTCAGAAATTCCCACCCAGCCGCCGAAGTCGGGTGGTTCGGTCTTTAGATGGCCAACAACAGCAAACACTGATCCACTGTCCCCTGAACATTCAAGTGATTCATCTGTCAGACATGCGTTGTAGTCAAGCATCCAAGTGGCATTGTCGGTGGCGTCGCATGCCGATTCAGTCGCAGGATATCCATCATAACCAAAAAAAGTCGGGACGACGACGCAATAATAGCTACAAGCAGCCGATGTATTTATCGTCGGTAGGCATTCCCAATCGTCAGTGTCATAGCCCGCCGGTGCGCCAAGTTGTGCAACACAGATGGTGGAATCCCCATCTCCATCGTCATTCGTACAATCAACAGACGTATCGACACCGATATCCGAATAATCTTCGCACGTATTGTAGAAACAGTATTGATCGCTGTCACAATGGAGCGTTGACGAACACGAGTCGGAAGAAACGGTAGCTACACCATTTGTTCCTGTCGTTGTGAATGTTGCGGAGGCTCCATTATACGGGTCAATTCCGGTTGTTGCAAAAACCGTATAGCTCGTCCCTCCCGTCAGGTTACTATCTGGGTTAAGTATGATATCAGGTGGATCGCATTCAATTGTGGCTGGGAGTGCGGCACTTGGATCGTTACCACTCGATGCCAAGACGATGAAAAAGGTAGAACTGGTAACAGTAGCGCAATCGACACCCTCGATTTCAAGTTGAAACGATGAATCGACGGCGATATCGGTTGCGCCAACAAGATTCTCGAGACTGATCGGAACTGTTGCCGGTGTGGTTGGTGGTCCACTACTCGAACCACCACATGAGGCAAAAAGGGCCACTATCGTGACGGCCATAAGTACAACCATTTTTTTAACATGCCCCGCCATACATTTACTCCTTCGTATACTATTATGTAGCATAAATCGTGCCAGTCTCGGTCTTGCAACCAGTTGAAAATATTGAGCATTTAATTTCGCTAAGTGTCATTTTCTAGGGGGTATCGTCGGATTATTGACGCTTTTTTACTGATCTGGGGTGAAAATATAGAAAAACGCCATGATTACAGAGGGATATGTCCATTCTCACACTGAGTAACAATCTACTCGGCAAATGAGCATTTTGGCGGTCATTTTCACCCACCTGTTGATGACGAAAAGAGGTCACAAATGATCGAATGTTAGCCAAAATTCGACCTCAACTGGCTTTAACGTGTTGATTTGGATCAATTTTAAGATGGCACGCGATCTGCAGTCTAATCATTTGAGAATGATTAAGGAGAGTCGCATGTTTCAATATCTTTTCAGACAAATCCGATGATCAAATCGCGGCCAGTCGGCGACAGAGTATATGTTGATACTTGCAGTCGTCG
>CAYWXY010000061.1:0-13083 GCA_964462555.1 uncultured Pseudomonadota bacterium
ACAAGAAGGCAGGGTATGATGCCGGCACTTTAGAAAAGCATGCCAAGGCAAATAAAGACCCTTGAAAAACACCCCCTTTCAAAGTCTGCACTTACCTGCCTCCCGGCTGAACTGGAAATCTTGTAATACTTTGGCCTTTTGACAAGAAGTATCTCAAGATGGCCTTCTGTTATGTTTTCAAATTGCCAAACTGTTGCGAAATTTTCGATATATTAATGTCTGCTCCGTGGAATGCGAAGCCTATTCCTCCGGGGAGGTTAATCCTGCCAAACCGGGAAAAATTTTTATACTCAAATAATGAATCAAGGAGGTTTGATTAGATGAGATTGAAAGGGAATAATTCCATTTTTAATGGACTAAAAGTTTCGATGGCGTCTGTTATTATGTTGACCTGTCTCTATTCTTCTGCATATGGACAGAAGGAAAAAAAGGACCTGCCCCCACGTGCAATATCTGTTTCCCCGGAGTATACGGGGATTATTGTTCCTCAGGGGGATGATGTCAATATAGATCTTATCGTGTCCAATAATGGAAAGAAAAACGAGGATATCGATCTAAAGGTCACATCGATCCCCAAAGGATGGAAGGCCTGGGTAAAGACCTATGATTTTGGTATAACAGGTGTCCATCTTAAGAGCGATTCCAATAAAAGCCTGATCCTTCGCGCACATCCGGAGAAAGATGTGGCCCCCGGTGATTACATCTTTGAAATCAGGGGACAAACGGGAGACCGCAAATTAACGTCAATGAGCCAGGTCATTATCAAGGTCGAGGAAAAAAAGGAGGGGGAAAAGCCGGAAGGCGTTAATATTGTTACATCATACCCTGTTTTGACAGGTCCCACAGACGCAGAATTTGAATTCTCTGTAGAGGTTGAAAACAAATCAGATAAGGATGGAATCTTTAATCTGGCTGTCCAGGGGCCTGAGAACTGGGATGTCAACTTCAAACCGGCCTATGAGGATAAATTTATCTCCAGTCTGAGATTAAAGGCGGGCCAGAGTCAGACCATGGCAGTGCAAGTCAAGCCCGACCCCCGGGCAAAACCGGGTCAATACCCCATATTGGTCAAGATCAGTTCGCCTAAGGCCGAAGGCCAGGTTGCGCTCACCGTTATCCTGACGGGGACCTTCAAATTGGAGGCAGGCACGGCAAACGGGCTCCTTTCCCTGAGTGCTGTAAGAGGCGAGCAGGCCACTCTTTCATTTTATGTAAAGAACAACGGCTCCGCCCCCCTTGTGGATGTTAAGTTCCTCTCATTTCAACCTGAAAACTGGAAGGTGAAGTTTAATCCCCCTGCCATTGAGATGCTTGCGCCCCAGGAGTTGAAACAGGTTGAGGTCTCCATAACGCCGGCTGGTCAGGCGCTGGTCGGGGATTATTCAGTTGGTCTCCGTGTGGAGTCCGGAACCCCACCCAAAGCGGATAAGACCATAGAGATGCGGGTAGGTGTTACTGCTTCGGCTGCATGGGGGTGGATAGGGATCGGTCTTATCGTTTTTGTGATGGCAGGGTTGGTATTCCTTTTCACACGGTTAGGCAGGCGTTAACATGGGACCCGGCATAATTATTGAGACCGCAGACCTCACCAAGAGATATGGTCGTCAGACGGCAGTGAACGGCCTCAACCTCAAGGTAAAAGAGGGGGAAATCTTCGGGTTTCTGGGGCCGAACGGTGCTGGAAAGACCACAACATTATTGATGCTTTTAGGTTTGAGCCGCCCCTCAAAAGGCCATGCAACAGTATGTGGGCTGAACCCCCTGAGGATGGCTAAGGAGGTCAAGCGCCATGTGGGGTATCTCCCAGAAAATGTGGGTTTTTATGGAGATATGGATGCAGTGCAAAGCCTTGAATACGTGGCCGCTCTTAACGGCTTTAAGAATGCAGGGATACGGGATAAAATTGATGAATTATTAGATCTGGTGGGGCTCAGAGAGCAGGCAAAAAAGAAAACGGCGGCATTCTCAAGGGGGATGAAACAACGATTAGGCGTTGCAGAGGTGCTGATCAAGGACCCGGAAGTCCTCCTCCTTGATGAGCCGACCCTCGGACTTGATCCAGAAGGCGCGATCCAGTTGATCAGCCTGATTCAGTCATTAAATGAGGGAAAAAAGATCACGGTCCTGCTTTCTTCTCATAACCTTTACCAGGTGCAGAAGATATCTCATCGTGTCGGGATTATGATAGACGGTAGCCTGATAGCCGAAGGGTCCATTGACTCCCTGGCAGAAGAGAAATTCGGGGTGGGTGAAAAAGAATATTCCTTGGAAGAGATCTACATGAAGTACTTCCAGGAGGTATAATATGCAAGGCCTTTATGCTGTATTCAAAAAAGAGCTCCAAGACCATTTAAGCAGTTACAGGTTCGTGATACTCTTCGCCCTAATCGCCATGGTGAGCTTTATCACGAGCTATATGGCCGCAGTCCATATGAGAGAAAACCTGGAAGGACTGGCTTCCATCAGATTTCCTTTCCTCATGCTCTTCAGCACGCCCGGAGCAATGTTTTCCATGGTACAGTTTGTGGCATTTTTCGGCCCCCTTATAGGCCTGATTCTGGGTTTTGATGCGATAAACCGTGAGAGGACACAGGGGACCCTGATAAAAGTGATATCCCAACCAATCTATCGTGATGCGGTGATCAACGGCAAATTCCTGGCAGGTGTGACGACAATTGCCGTTATGCTTGTTGCGATCGTCCTGGTCATATCAGGCTTTGGCCTGGCGTTTGTAGGTGTCGTCCCGGGACTGGAAGAGATATGGCGGCTCTTTATCTACCTCATCATCAGCATATTCTACATCTCATTCTGGCTCGGGCTGTCCATCCTATTCTCTATCCTGTTCAAGAGTATCGCCACGTCCTCCCTGGCCTCGGTGGCACTCTGGATCTTTCTCTCCTTTTTCATATCCTTAGGCTCCGAGGTAGTGGCCGACACCGTTGCCCCGATCGACAGGAAAAACGAGGTGCAGCCCGAAGTCGTGCTGAAACATGAGCGTATCAGGGAGATGGTGTCGCTTGCCTCTCCCATGGTCCTTTACTCTAACGCCACCGGGACTATTATTGATCCCATGAGGAAAACTACCCGCTCCCTGGTCCTGATGGGCCCCATGGAGGAGCTTCTTTCGGCCCGTTTTCAGAATCCCCTCCCCCTGGGGCAGAGCATCGTTGTTGTTTTCCCGCATATTATCGCACTTATTGCAATCACATTTATCTGTTTTGCCATCTCTTACCTGGTATTTATGCTGCAGGAGGTCAGGACGTAAATGACTGAAGCGGGTCCTGCCCAGGACCGCCGGCACCCGGGCAAGTGGTGATATAGATACATCTGATTCTCAGGTCCTCCCCTGATGGTCCCGAAAACGTCTCCAGGCAGGGAAGGCTGGATTGCGTGCCGGGGAAGCGCCATTTTTTATTCTGGAAAGCCTGAGAGGGTCAACTCATGAAAAGAGTTTCCATTACACTTTTTGTTATCTTCATATTCGTGTATATCCTTCCCCTCGGTTTCCGACCGCTGACCATTCCGGACGAAGCCCGCTACGGGGAGATACCAAGGGAAATGCTGACTTCGGGAGACTGGGTTGTTCCCCGCCTGAACGGATTGAAATATTTTGAAAAACCGGTTTTTGGATACTGGGCGAATGCTGTTTCAATGGTCATGTTCGGCGAGAATGTGTTTGCCCTACGGATTACATCGGCCTTATCCGTAATTATTTCCGCCCTCATGGTTTTCCTGCTGGTACGAAGGTTTTCACGCGAGGGTCCTGCCTCCGTTCTGGCTCCGGCCATCTTTTTGACCTGTCCTCTCGTGCTGGCTATCGGCCACATCAGTCTTTTGGACAGCCTGCTTTCCATGCTCCTGACCGGGGCGCTGGTCTGCTTTTTCTTTGCGCACATGGCGGAAAATATGTGGCGGAAGGCGCTTTTTCTCGCCTTCATGGGAGTTTTCTGCGGGCTGGCTTTTCTCACGAAGGGATTCCTGGCCTTCGCCGTACCGGTGCTGGCGGTCGTACCGTTTCTGCTCTGGGAGGGCCGTTTCAAAGACCTGCTCAGGATACCATGGATTCCCATGGTTACGGCGCTTGTGATAGTTTTGCCCTGGGGCCTGATGATTCATTTTCGTGAAGGGGATTTCTGGAACTATTTTTTCTGGACGGAGCATGTGTCAAGGTTTCTGGATCCGGTCCGAGGGCAGCATCCGAAGCCTCTCTGGTATTTTCTGCCCATTCTGGTGGGTGGTGCGTTGCCATGGGTGGCTCAGAGCCCCGCTGCTATCCCAACGGTTCTCAAATTCGAAATGAAAAAACCGCTCATACGGTTTGCCATGTGCTGGTTCTTTTTCCCTTTCCTTTTTTTCTCCATCTGCAGCGGCAAGCTTATCCCTTATATCCTGCCATGCTTCCCTCCCCTTGCCATCGTTTTTGCCATCGGTCTTGTTAGATATTTTGAAGCCGGAAAAAAGCGGGCTTTTTCGGTTGCCGCCTGGGTGCTGGCTAGCCTGTTCGGTCTCGGGGGTCTGTTTTTGCTGTTCTCCGGGCTAGTGCAAATGAACTGGGGCGCTTATGAGACGCTCAGGGTTTATGATGCGGACGAAGGGGGTAAATGGCTGGTGGTTTCTCTGGGAGCCTTTTTATGGGCTTTTCTGATGATATGGTCCACCAGGATGAAAGACTACAGGAAAAAGCTGGTTTTTTACTGTACCGCTATCCTGACGTTTTTTTTCATCGCGAATTTTGCTGTTCCCAACGGAGCCATGGATCCCAGAATGCCGGGAAAGCTTCTCGAGCGCAACCTATCCAGGATGAGCCCCGATGCCATACTGGTGTCCAATGACAATGTGCTTCGTGCGGTTTGCTGGTTTTTCAAGCGAGATGACGTGAAGCTGCTGGAAGAACCAGGCGAACTCATCTATGGATTGGAACATGACGACAGCAAGCCGGGAAAATTCCTGAGTGTGGACGCGTTAACGAAAATGATACAGGAAAACGCGGGAAAACATCCGGTGATTCTTGTTCTGATCAAGACCCACTACGAGAACTACACAGACCAGTTGCCCGCTCCCGTCTTTATGGATACAGATAACCATTTCGTCTTTGCGGTGTATTAAGTTTGATGGCCTTGTAAAAAATAAAAGGGAAATAATTACGGCGGCGAGCGCTATGGCGGCAATGCAATAGATATTGCGGCTCCTTATTCTCTTGACCAATAACTTTATTTTTTCTATAGTTTCTCGCCAAAAAGCAAATTCTCATCATCTCATCCCATCCGGTACCCTGCCACGATTCTGCGCGGCTGGAAAGTCTCTCCCACAGGGATATGTTTTCAAAATGAGGAGTGCTGAAAATAAAACTGCCTGGTAAAATCATGGAAATCGAGTTTCAACGAAAAATAGACAGGGTCGTAGGCAAAGCCCTTTGCCGCCTGCTTTCCCTGTTTCCCAGAAAGAAAGACAAGGAAGGAATCGCGCCGTCATCGCCAAGAATTCTAACCATACTCCTCTCCGAAATGGGGAGCCTTGTGCTTGCCCACCCCATGTTTACTTTTTTGAATAAAAAACATCCCGGCGCGGAAATTTTTGTACTGGTATTTAAAAAGAACAGGGAATGCCTGGAAACTCTTAAACTGGTTCCGGAAAGAAACATCCTGACGGTCCATGGGGATTCGCTGACGGCATTGCTGAAGGACAGCATCCGGTTCATATTCCAGATGCAAAAAGAGAAAATCGACGTGGTTATTGACTGTGAACTCTTTTCAAGGATCAGCAGCATTTATGCGTTTCTAAGCGGTGCCAGGTTGCGCGTAGGGTTTCATCCTCACACCCAGGAGGGTCTTTACAGGGGTGATTTTATCAATCGGCCCGTTCTCTACAACCTGTACCGCCACATATCCCGGCAGTTTGTGACTTTGGCGATGGCCATGGAAAATGGGAATGGTTTCCCCGTGGTGAAACGGAATGTGGATGATGAGGTTTTTTATGTCCCAACCCTGAATCCGAACGCGGATCAACAAGAAGAGTTGAAGGCCAGGCTGAAAAATGATTTTCCGGAAACCATTGAAAAAGATCTTGTCTTACTTTACCCGGGAGGCGGCCTGCTTCCCATACGGGCATGGCCTTTGGACAATTTTTGCAGAATTGCCATGAACCTGGTTGCAAAAGGTTATGTTGTGGGCATTATCGGAATGAAAGAAGACGCGCCCCTGGCGGAAATCATCTCGTTACGGTGTCAAAGCCAATATTGTATTGATCTCACCGGTTATACCCGAACCATCATGGAGCTGATCGCCCTTCTTCATTTCGGGTCACTTCTCATCACCAACGACGGGGGGCCGGGGCATTTTGCTTCGTTGACACCGATCCCGACCATTATTCTCTTTGGCCCGGAGACACCGGACCTGTATGGACCGCTCAGTGAAAAGGCCGTAAGTCTTCATGTGCCATTGCCCTGTTCCCCATGCCTTACCGCCTATAACCATCGCAAATCTCCGTGTGACGGGAACAATGTCTGCCTTAAAGCCATTCATCCGGAGGAAGTGTTTGAGAAGGCCTGCGAGTTGTTGAAAATAGACATTACTTCTCCTATCATCTTATGAACAGTCCTTTAAATTCAATTCATTCGGTAATCTCGTGGGGTTGGCGCCAGCGTCACCGCTTTCTTAAATTCGGCATGGTGGGAGTCAGCGGCATCGTCATCAATCAGGCGGTCATCTGGTTGTGTTACGCGCATGTGTTCACGACCATCGAAAACCTCTCGCTTCGTCTCAACCTCTCCATGGCCATTGGCATCCTGCTGAGCATGACCAACAACTTCCACTGGAACAGACGGTGGACCTGGAAAGATCGCGAGCGTGCCCGCGAGCTGCCGATTGTGCATCTGTATCTGCAGTATGCCGCTGCCAACTGGGCAGGCATCCTGGCGCAGCTGACCATCACCAATCTGCTGACAACGTGGATGCCCTATCTGCTGGCCAATCTGTTCGGCATCGGTACGGGATGCGTGGTTAACTTCATTTTAAATGACCTGTGGACCTACCGCCATGTAAGCACTCAGGGCATGGACCCCGAATCCGGGAAACCGGAGAGGGCACGATTGGCGGCACCGCTGGCCGTCAGTGGGCTCATTCTCGCTTTATGTACCTATCTTCAGGGTCTTGGTTTGCTGCACATTCTTCGCAACGGCGACGAATTGGTGTACATGCACATCACTCGCGTGACCAGTATGGCGAAGCAGTGGCTGCCCCTGCAGGGCATCCCGGGCATGCGAAACACCAAGCCGCCCTTGCTGTTCTGGCAGGGGCTGGTGAGCACGGATTGGGGGAGTCACTGGTCGGTGGTGGCGTTGCGCTGGCCCTGCGTGATGTGGACCTTCGGTACGGCGCTACTCTGCGGCCTGCTCGGGTGGCGGCTGTCCGGGCGTGACTTGTTCAAGGGGGCGCTGGCGGCGCTCTTCTATCTGGCCTTCTTCAGCACCTATCGTTACGGGCGGCCTTATCTTACCAATCCGCCTGAAACATTCTGGATGTTCGCATGTTTCTTCACCATGCTGTGGTGGAAGCCGCGATCTTTCGATTCGCGCTTCGTTTTCCCGACCATCGTGGGTGTGTTGGCAGGCATGGCGCTGCTTACCAAAAGTTTCGCCCAGCTGCTGCCCATCGTCGTGGGGCTGTCATGGTGGCACCTGCATGTGCGCGGGTGGCGCGTGACCTCATTTATGCGCCACTCATTACCGGGTATTGTCTGGACGGCATTGCTGTCGTTGGGCATGTTTTCGCTGTGGTTCGTGTTCGACCCTGAACCCGCGGCGATCTGGCGCGAGTTTGTAGTGGGGGAGAATGTCGGCAAAATGGGGAGCGGCATCGGATCCTGGTTCAAGGAGTTTTTGTGGGGCGGGGACAATGTCTGGAGCCTCGGCGGCAGCTGGTTCTTTAACGCCGGGTTGCTGGCCTTTCCCCTGTTCGGTTTGATGGTGGAATGCTGGAAGCACCGTCGTACATTGCTCGATGAGGAGCAGCTGCTGTGGATCTGGGTGTTCGCCATCTTCATCGTGTTCTCCATTCCCAGTCAGCGCAGCGGGCGTTATCTGCTGGAGGGTATGCCTGCGCTGGCGGTTCTGATGGCGACGCGTTCCCACCACGTGGGGCGCTATGCTTTCGTGCTGTCGCTTTGTGGCGCCATCGCGGTGCTGCTGTCCATAGGATGGATCTCGTTGTTGTTGGCACGCGAGGTGGGGCTGCGAGCCTTCTCTTGGTGGCACTTCCCACTGGTGGCTGCTGCTACAGCGTTTTCAGTGACGGCCATCGCACGGCCACGTTGGATCGCCATATGCAGCGCAACCGCAATGCTGGCGGTCTTTCTGTCGCTGTCCAGCTTTCTGTCGGTGTTTGACGCTCCGTTGGGTACCTATGACACCGCCGTGATCAAGGCCACCGCTGATCGTGTGGTATGGGCACCGGAGAAATTTCGATCGAAGGCCGAAACCCACCGCTTTCTGCTGCCTCACGCGGAGGTGCGCGGCTATCCGGCCGGGGGGAAGATGCCCGATGCACCCATTCGTGGCCCCGATGACTTGATGGTGATTCAAAGGCCTCTGGATGCGCTTGCGCCTGCAAGCGCCATCGGCAGTCGCATCGATATCACCAGTCGCCACAAAGCCTGGCAGATCTGGGAAATGGCCACTGGCAGAGTGAAGAGGCACTTGTTCGCCCGGGAGTGGGTGGTACCTGTGGGTTCGCTGCCGGCGCGCTGACCGGTGCTTTCCGTCACTTTAGCCGGGCCTTCATGTTTCCTTCGGTGGGTTGTCCGCATGCGGCCTGCCCAACTTACGCTAAATCAGGGAGTTTCTAACCTGAGGGCAGGATAAGAATATATTTACTGAACCTCGGGTCCAGGGCATCAACATCCACCCAGTCATACTCCTTAGAAAACTCCTGCCAGATCAGAGTCAGTGTATCTTTGAGGTTCTCCGTATCCTCGGGCTCAAACCCCGAGGCAGAGACCATGAAATCTTTCACAAAAACCTCTTCAAACCCCAACATCTGGTAGGGCGCTTTTTCATCCCCTGACCTTAGAATATCAAATAACTGCCTCGCCTGTTTCAAGGTGATAGCCTCAAAGGAGGGTGTCAGTTCCAAAATCTGCCGGGCCCATAGAGTGAAAAGAAGAGAGTGGATTGTCAGATTATGGGTGCGAACTTCTTTTTTGTCGAGGGGGAAAGTCGTTGTCAATTTGGCCAATATCCTGTCGAGTCCAATCAGGCCCTGGAGGATTTTGCCGGCGGCTGTCAGGTCTGAGGTCTTTTCAAAGTCCCTGTACTCTCCGTCCCCTTCCGGGCCGCAATAATATTCGGGTCTCTTCTTCATAATTCCTGCAAGCGTATTCCCCCATTCATCGCCCCAAAAACCGTAACCCATGTTATTATGATCAAACCAGCTCTTCTTCAGCCAGCGTTCAGCCTGCCATTTTAACTTCTGGGCCAGGCCAAAGCCCGTCCGGAACAGAGACGTTAAGCTGTTATTTCTCAAGATTTCTTCTGCGGCCCCGATATCTTTGCCGCACATCTCTTCAAGGCATAGATTAAGATATCCTGAAGCCTTCTGACATGTCTTTTTAAGGACGTTTATGTCATCAATCACGAGTCCATCAGCAGAGAGGACCTGGTTGCAGAGCCCGGCGAATTCAAGACGTATCCTGTCCAAAAGATCAGCATCAGCAATTCTTGAAGCGCTCTTTGTCAACAGGTTTTGGCCTTTAGAGAAGTGGAATGGTGTATAGGGGGCCAGGTCTAAGAGGTCATCGTCAATAAGGGAATTAAGGATCTCGGGAGAATTTTTTTGTTTTATGGCCGCTGGATCCAGGGGTGCGTAAACCAGAAGCGCTTCCTCCCTAGGAAGAAAGCCATGCTCTGCTATGCGGACGTTTCTTAACCTGTACATATCCTCCTCTAAATCTGCGGGAAGTACCCCGGCCAGACCCGTAAGGAGCGCGTTGTATTTGAGAAGATCTTCACCGGCCATCGTTCTTATAATTCCCTCCACCGTCTCTCTCTGCTCTTCTTTAAGGACTTTGATATAGAAAAGCCCATCAAGGGTAATGAACCCTTTTTCAAGGTCGTAGGCCTCATCTTCGTCCCTTAATTCCACATGTACATTTCTGAAGAGATAAAGATAGGCCAGAGCCTGGCCATCTGAGAATAACCACCTGGCAAGACGTTCGGGGTCCGATCTTTGCAACCTTTGAAGCCACAGGAAGGAGTGTGTCATATCAAGGCGATCTTTTTCCCACAATTCGAGGTCCAGGAGATGCTGCCACTGTTTCAGGGAGGCAAGTTTCAACAGCTGCATGGACTCCTCTCCCATCTTTTTTACCAGCCAGAAAAAATCGTCACTGGGAAGCGCTTTAATCAATCCCGAAGGATCAGGGTGCTCTAAAATCCTGTCCATCACCTCTGTTCCTGAAAGGGCGTAAAGATCCTCTAAGATCGAAACGTCATAAGCCTGGATCCCGATATTATCCCCTTCGTCTGCACTTCCTTCCTGCCTCAGCTTTTCCAAAAAAAAGATCCTCCTGTCAAATTAACACCGGAATTCATGGTTTGAAGATACCGGTTGCCGGTAAATGAGAATTTAGGTATATTCTTGACAAAAGAGGCCTTCGCTGTCAAGAGTGTATTTCCATTGTTCAAACAAATTGCTCTATGCACATGGGACGTAACTTTTGAGTTAAACGATGAAAATTACCGACGAGATACACCAGGTAGGGGGCGGCGCTCTGACATCACCCGAAGATGCGGCTATCTACCTGATCAACTTCACAGGTCATGCAGCCCTTGTGAATTCAGGGTGCGGCCGTTCCCATGACCGGGTGATTATGTAAGGGATATAACCTTGGTCAATATATCAAAAATCGATTATGCGGCTCTGGATCGGCCTGAGATCCTCACGTTTCTGTTTCATCCCAGACCCGAATGGGGAGGAGATGAGGGATCAGATAACAGGGGAGAGGATCTTTTGATTCCAGTTGAAATGGACGTTGTAGTAGGCGCCCGGTTTCACATGACGGAAGAATCGGCACCCAATATCCTGTTTTTTCATGGAAACGGAGAAATCGTGGCAGATTATGATGAGGTGGGCAGCGCCTTCAATCGGATCGGGATCAACTTCCTTCCCGTTGATTATCGGGGTTATGGTCGCTCAACAGGCCAACCCACCATCACCGCCATGATGAGGGACTGCCATCTGGTCTTTGATTTTGTGAAGAGTTGGCTCCTGGATAAGGGTTATAAGGGACCCCTTATCCTGATGGGCAGATCTTTAGGGAGCGCATCTGTGCTTGAGCTCGCCTCCCACTATAAAGACAACATAGACGGCCTCATAGTTGAAAGCGGTTTTGCGTTTTCAGGCCCTCTGCTCCAGCTCCTGGGCATCAACCTCGGGGCCATCAACTTCAGCGAAGAGATTGGTCTTGGAAACCTGGATAAGATTCAAAGGTTTGATAAGCCTACCCTGATCATACACGCGGAGCTGGATCACATCATCCCATTTTCGGATGGACAGGCCCTTTATGACGCTTCCCCGTCTTCAGATAAAACCCTTCTCAAGATCCCCAACGCCAATCATAATGATATCTTTATACGGGGCTTCTCTGAGTATATGGCGGCGATTGGGACCTTGGCTCAGAAGTCCCGCAAGGCGGGGGTAGGCAGGAAAAGTGCCTAAAATGCCTAAAGTTATGGTAAACACCGAGAGCTATAAGACAAATCTTTCGCAAACATGATGTGTTTTCATAAATAGGTACTAAATTCGAAGTTACCAGTAAAATGGACTTTTTACACGGGCATAAAAAGGTTTTACAATGAAACAAATCGTTTTGGGCACTGCGGGACATATTGATCATGGCAAAACATCTCTCATAAAGGCCCTCACAGGGATCGAAACGGATCGCCTTAAAGAAGAGAAGGAAAGGGGTATCACCATTGAGCTTGGGTTTGCCCATTTAGGGCTGCCGGGGGGCAAGTTGCTTGGAATCGTTGATGTGCCGGGTCATGAAAAATTTGTAAAGAACATGGTGGCCGGAGCCACGGGGATTGACCTTGTTGCGTTAGTTATTGCCGCTGATGAGGGGGTTATGCCCCAGACCAGAGAGCACCTGGAAATATGTGAACTCTTGAAAATCAAGCACGGTATTGTTGTCTTGACCAAGATCGATATGGTTGATGAAGACTGGCTTGACCTGGTAAGAGAGGATGTCTCAGAGTACCTCTCGAATGGTTTCCTGGCCGATGCCCCTGTTGTTGAGGTCTCCTCTGTGACTGGAGAGGGTCTGAAGGACTTGATTGAAATCCTCGATAAATTAGTAGAAGAGATCCCCGAACGTGATATTGGGCACCTCTTTCGGCTTCCAGTGGACCGTGTGTTTACAATGAAAGGTTTTGGCACCGTGATTACCGGGACCAGTGTGTCCGGGATGATCGGAACCGGCGATGAGGTGACCATCTACCCCCAGGGCATTTCATCTAAAATATGAGGGTTGCATGTCCATAATAAGGAGGTTAATGAAGCGCGGGCGGGTCTGAGGACCGCCGTCAATTTACAGGGAATTGAGAAGATGATGCTGCGAAGGGGGAATATCTTGGCCTCCAAGGATTCTCTCAGACCAACATATATGGCGGATGTGGTTTTAGACCATCTTCCGAGCGCCCCACGTAAGTTGAAAAACAGGGCCAAGGTCCGTTTCCATACCGGCACATCGGAGGTTATCGCTACCCTGGTCCTCTTAGACAGGGACGAACTTAATCCAGGGGAGACCTGTTTTGCACAGATAAGGCTTGACACCCCCACAGCGGTGTTGAAGGGTGACCGTTACGTACTCAGGAGCTATTCCCCGGTACAGGCCATAGGCGGCGGGGAGATCCTGAACCCTTTGCCGGGCAAAAATAAACGGTTTTCAGATGCTGTTCTGTCTCAGCTTGAGATTCTCCATACAGGAGGAGAGAAAGAGGTCCTTGAGCTATTTGTTTATTTAGGTCGCTTTCATGGAGGGGAGGAACCAGAACTCTCTTTTTTGGCAAATATGAGTAAGAAAAAGTTA
>CAYWXY010000062.1:0-13008 GCA_964462555.1 uncultured Pseudomonadota bacterium
GTTGATTCCTGCAATCGAATAAAGGCGTGTGAACCGTCATACGTGATTCCATTGCAAGATCTCATGTTTCCATCACTATCCTGGCACGAAAATTCTTCCGGTTCGATTGTATAAATATCCGTTTCATCTCCAATGCAATATGAGCAAGTATCCGGATAATAATTGGTCAATTGTGTAATTTTATCAGAAGCCACATCATAGGCAAAGAGGGCCTCAAAGTTGGGCGTTGATTTCAGTTTGTAGTACATGATGACAGGTCCTGCAGCAGTTTCGGCGATATTTACTCTATTCATATTGATCGGTTCATTTCCACCTGTTGTCAATATTTTGACCTTGTCTGTCGATTTGTCGATGAGTTTGGATTCTCCACTGTCAAGATTGAGTAGATATAGTGCATCCCACAAAACGTCGTCCTCTTTTATTTTTGAGGCATAGACGATATAGGTCGGCGGACCACAGATCAATTTGGGATTCGATGGAAGTTCGATTAGAACCTCTCCACCAAGATCGGGCGCGATAGTTGGCACACACTTCCTCTTGTCAGCTTCTGGTGCATCCGGAACGGGTTGTTCACAGACAATAGTTACCTCTTCTTCGTTGAAATCATAGAAAAGGCTGGCATCAAAATCGGCGATTTTTGTCAGTTCACCCGCTGGTTTTTCGAGCGAAAGAAGCCCCTTGAGTTCACTTTTGGTCGATACGTACTGTGTAATATCTTTTTGTAATCCAGCCGTCGAATAGAGGCCGATCTTTTGGTCCGTGAGAAGCTGATCCTTAAGACAATCGAAGACGGCCTTTTTGGCCTTGTCGAGTTCGATATCGTGGTTAGGGTCAGTACCAGACTTGATATATTCTTTATCGCATATTGTTAGATTATCTTCCGGGAGTTTAAGTTTTGCCACTTTTTGAAAGAGTTTAGCGCCGCTACAGGAAAGGCCGGCGAGTGGGAATATGTCCTCCATTTCGGTAGGTAACCAGTCGGAATTTCTCCAGACTGCATAGTGTTTCTCTTCGATGGGATCATATTGAACACTATAAATGTATGTTTTTTCAAGGTTGGAAATTGTCAGATTGTATGGGAGAAATGACTTGTCGTTTAGAGCGCCGGCTCCATTAATAAAAGATGTTGTTTCTTCATCAAGTTCAAGTACTGCTTTGGCCTCGGAAAATGCGGGGACAATATGTGTGAACTTTGGTTCTGTCGTCGTCGCCTCATCTTCGTCGTCGCCTTCTGTTTCTGCAGTGACGTAGCGGAGCCATAGTGGAATGCTGGTAATCTCCTTTCCGTCAGAGGCCTTGATGACATTCGATTTTAGGATGAATAGGGTTATGGGAGATTCCAGCTTTTCTTCACCAGATTCAGTGACAAAATAGAGTTTTGAAGATCCGTCCTCGTCTACACGATCAAGCGCTGCCTTTAGAAGGGGCTCGGACCAATAGAGACCGCCTTCACTACCATCGCTGAACTTTCTGAATAGTTGTTGGGAGTCGATCAGGAGTGCACTTGCATCGGGGGCATTGGCATTGGTGACCCAAATACCTAGCCGGTTCCATGTGTGGACATTACCGAGAGGGTCCATTCCTAACCAGACGGCAGACCAACTGAGTGGGGTGAGGCGTTTGATATTGGTTCCATTGATATTGCCTGAAAAGAAGGCCCATTCATATTTTTGCTCTTTTTTTGCTCCTACCATGACCGGACCAGAATGGACGTAATCTTTGATACCGACGCCCTTTATGCTTTCCGGCGTGACTTCTTCTGCAGGGGGGGCCTCGGCCATAAGAAATTTCTGTCCGAAGACTACTTTGTCCATCACGGCAGGTGGTGGTGGCGGTGGTGGTTCGGGTGGTTCAGTTCCGCCGCCGCCCTTATCAGAGCAGCCAAAGGAATAGATAACCCCCATGGTTAGGATGAGAACGAGTAGAAGAGATAGACGTTTGGACATGTGTAGCCCCCTTTCTAGGCAAAAGAAGGGAATGACATCTCTTGCCACCCCCTTCGCTTTATCATTTTACCACTTATAGTTTTATAAGACAAAAAGTTTTTTATGCGTCGTGTGAATTTTTTTGGAAATTGATGATTTGGGAAAGATAGTTTGTGGCTCTTTTTCATCACGTTATGCCAACCACCTTCAGGTGAATTCTCGTTTGAAATCACGCGTATAATAGTTTAGCCGCCCCCGATTGTCAATTGATTAGGAAGGGTTGAGAAGGGTTTGAATGGGCTGGGAGGGGGTAGGAGGGTAGTTGATAGTGGGGAAGTTTGATAATTGAGAAGTGGGATAGGCAAAACCGGTTGAAATTATTGCTGTTTACCCTGGAAAACGGAAATTGAGCCGATCTCACAACAAACCACCCACTCCAGCCGATAACAATGTAGGAGCGGGTTCAACCTACGGGGTTAACCCCGTAGGTTACTAATGGTTAAATGGAGGTTTTATTATGGCTGGAAAGGTTAATTATAGTGTTGTTTCACAATCACAGATTAATGCATGGAAGAAGGAGTTAGAGGATTCATCAACGACCCAGGAGCGTAAGCGCGAGATCATCAACAATTGGACGGCGACGCGTGTTGCTGACGCGGTCAATCGTGGGACGCAGGGGCTCGAAGGGGCAGCTGATCGTAGCGGATGGAACACGGAACGCGCCGACATTGTATCGCAATCGCGGACGACATTTGAGGCGATGCATGACATTGGAGAGGCGATGTGTCGCCTCGAAGGTGGAAACAGAAAAGATGTTCGAGAGATTGTTGGTCAGGGTTCAAAGATTTTTTTCGAAAACGCAAAAACGGCCTACAAAGATACATTATATTTACACGAAAGTTTTGACGAAAAGAACTTTCTTAAAGAGACAACAGAGGGTGTTGGCGAAGAAATTCTGACGGTAGCCGGTGAGGCGATGCTTGGTACGGCAGTAGTTGGGGGAGGTTACTATGCCCCTGCAATGCTTGCTGCGCCCAGTTATGCTGCTAATCTTTTTGGTGCGACACTTGGCGTTGGTGCGGCTGTTACCACGGGACTTTGCGTATATAAAGCTGGTGACTATATTTACATGAAGGCCACATTGCCTGAAATGCAGAAGTTTCCAGAAGCCCAAGATCTCTAAAGTTACATAGTTTCGAAGTGTGGAAGTTGTTAGTGAAAAGGTCCATAATCAAAGCACTTCCCAACTATTAACTTCGACACTTCCCCACTAATAGGCCGTTTCTACTAGGAAACGGAAATAAGGGCCTCTTCACAACTTTACCCATCCAATATTCCGATAACATAGATAGCCAAGGGGGCTGACTCTATCCGAACGAGGGAGGTTCGTAATGGGTATACCAGTTGATGGCCAGAAGGCAAAAGCGCCGACATTGATACAAGAGCTACACAGTAAGACAACAACAAAGGCGCGGAAGAGAGAAATCGTCAATCAAATTGCTCGCCAAGAGGTCTCGCAAACAGTGAATGACGGGACGCGATGTTTGAAGGAGATTCAGGATGGCGATCACCGCTGGAATATCGAACGTCGAGCGATAAAAGGTCAGGCGAAGACAACGTTTCGTGAGATGGAGCGTACGGCCGACCGTCTGATGAAACTTCCCGGTGCAAACAAGAAAGATATTCAGGCGATACTTGGGAGTGGTTCGCAGATTTTCTTAAAGAATGCCAAGACCGCATATAAAGATACCCTCTATCTGAATGAAACATTCGATGAAGATGCCTTTCTTGAAGATGCGACGGGCGAAATTGCCAATGAGATCGTGATTGGAGGTCTTGCCCCACTCGGTCTTGTTGGGGGCACGGCAGCTGTATGGGGAGGTTCACTTGTTGGCTTTGGCGGTCGGGCGGGGTTCGACTTTGTGAAAAATGTGGCCACCAGTGGTACCGGCGGGACAGTTTTAAAAGGAGCGGGTGTCGTAGGTCTTGCTCTGTCGATTGGGATGTCGGTCTATCAGGCGGGTGATTTCGTTTACATGAAGGCAACGCTTCCAGAGATGGAGACGATGCCCGAAGCCCAATAGTTGTAAGTAGTAAGTTGTAAGTTAGGGATGACGTATAAACCATCTTTATGCTCCGGGAGTGAAATACTCACTCCCGGATTTTTTATCTGCTTAATTATGTGAAAATAGTTGTTCTATTATTATAATTTTAGTATATTTATGCTAAATTATATGGGGCGGGTCATATAAAACTGCAACAATAGCCCGAAGGGGGAGGTTTCGCATGTTTCGGATAAAGAATTTCTCTATCCTCTTATTGTCACTAACCATTATATTTTTCATGGGTTGTGGAGCCAGCGGTGAGTTCGAGACTGACTATGTTGCTCCGGATCCGGATATATCAGTTAATGAGGAGGCGACGACTGATACCGATGGTGACGGTGTCATGGACTCTGAAGACAACTGTGTTCAGGCGCCGAATACCGATCAGGCTGACAATGATTCTGACGGTTCGGGTAATGCCTGTGATACCGATGATGACAATGATGGTTTTCCCGATTTAGATGACAATGCGCCTTTTGTTTCCAATCCCGATCAGCTTGATACCGATGGTGATGGTGTCGGCGATGTGGCCGATGATGACATTGATGGTGATGGTGTTTTGAATGCTGATGACAATTGTCCGCTGGTTGCAAACGAATTTCAGGGGGATGCCGATGATGATGGCATTGGTGACGCCTGTGAAGATGATGCAGATGGTGATGGTTTAGAAAATGATTCCGATAACTGTCCTCTTGCCGCAAATCCGGGTCAGGCCGATGCGGATGGTGATGGGCTGGGTGATGTTTGTGATCCCGATAGAGATGGTGACGGTGTCATTAATACCGAGGACAATTGTATATTTGTTGCCAACCCGACGCAGGTTGATTCCGAAGGTGATGGTGTTGGAGATACCTGTGACGACGATGATGACGACGACGGTATTTTAGATGATGGTGATGGCAGCGGTACGATTGGTGATACGTATTGTATCGGTCCTGCCGTGGTTAACTGTGATGACAACTGTCGTGTGAATGCAAACATTGATCAGGCCGACAATGATGCAGACAGTAACAATGGTGCGATCGTCAACAGGGGCGGCGATGTTTGTGATCCCGATGATGATAACGATGGCGACCTGGATGACGGTGATAATTGCCCATTGGTAAGCAATCCCGCTCAAGCCGACAATGACGGCGATCTCCAGGGGGATGATTGCGATGCCGATGATGATAATGATGGGATCTTAGATGACGGTGATACGAGCGGAACCATTGGTGATGCCAACTGTACCGGTGGTAATACAGGTAACTGTGACGATAACTGTCAGTTTGTTTCAAATGTGACACAGCTTGATACCGATGGTGATCTGGATGGCGACGCCTGTGACAACGATGACGATGACGATGGTATCGTTGATGCTGACGACAACTGTTCGAAGATTGTAAATACAGATCAGGGTGTCTCCCATTATGGTGGTTTTCTCGATGACGGCATCTTTTTACCGGATGCGCCGGGCCGTCTCTACATGACGCAGAACACTGGTTCGAGACCGCCGGGCGATGCGTGCAACGACGACTGGGATTTTGATGCCATATTGAACGTCAACGACAATTGTCCGTATGTTTACAACCCAGCCCAAAGTTTGCTCAAGTGTTGGAATATTGATTGGGATTTTGATGGTGTCGTTTGGGAACAGGGTGTGAACGAAACGGATAACTGTCGAGCTGTGGCCAACGGTGGTACGTTCCAGGCGGATGAAGATGGTGGTGCGGTTCAGGCCGTGGCCGATGGTTATGGTGTTGCATGTGACGCCGATATCGATGGCGATGGTGATCCGAATTACTCGAACGCCGATATACCAGATGATCCGGATATGGATGGGGATGGCATCGATGAAGATGGGGACGGCGATGGTGAATTCCTGAGTAGCCCATGTCCCGATGGCGTTGTGGTTGCGTGTGATGATAACTGCCCATTTATCAGTAACGCCGGCCAGGCGGACGTAGATGGTAATGGTATCGGTGATGCGTGTGAATAAGGGATAGAAGTTGTGTTTTTGGGGCTGTTGTTCGAGGGGGAGCAACAGCCCCTTTTTTATATTGACGCCAGGGTTGTTATCCGACATTATCTCAGACTAAGCAGCGGGAGGGTTTATGTCGGAGATCTATCCAGATCACGGTATTTTCAGCAAGCTCCAGTGTCGGACCGATCCAAAGTGTTACGATTTCAGTGTCAAAGTTGATTGGGACGTCGATATTCTCTTTGATGAGAGGTGCGGTGGCTCGGATTGGTTTTTTCCCGATGATCCCATCACTATCAATATTCGTTTTTTCGATGATGGTAACATCTATGTCGATTCCAAGTATGACGATGGACGATTCGATTATCATTTGATGCCTGATGGACGTCTCCTCAAGCGAAAGTATAATTTGTGGGTTGCGACTGCTGAGGCTCCGAGGGCTATGGTCACGAGGTCGTGGGGGACTGACACTATTCCGATCAATCGTGATTTCTATGAGTGTTATCTTTCGGGCGATCGCGAATTGTCTCTAAACGAGGCCGGTGTCGTCGAACGATTTTTCAAGGCGGTCGAATTTTCGTTTTATCGTGATTATGAATGCACCTCGGTGAATGAAGATAATCGTTATCCATTTGGATGTGAATAGGAGGTTCTGATGACTTCAGCAAATCGACTTCCAGATGCAACGTTTAATGAGTTTTCAATTAAGGTTGATTGGGATATCGACAAGGTCTTCGATGATGGTTGTCACGGGACCGATGACTTCTATTCCGATGATCCACTAACGATTTCCTTTGCAGAAGTGGCCAACGGAGATCTTTATATTGATCTAAAATACAACGATGGGAAATATGATTATAAGTTGACCCGCCGTGGACATCTTTACAAGAATGATGAAGAGGAATGGCGGATCCCAAAGGGGATCGCCAGGGTTTGGGTGAAAGATGTTGTCGGGACGGTCAGTGCACCGGTAAATCGTGATTTTCGTGCATGTTATCAGGATACTGAAAATAGTTTGTCAGTCCATGAGCTGGTCGTCGTCGAGCGTTTCTTTGATGCCGTTCAAGAGGCCTTCTATCATGAATACGAATGTCAATCGGGTGATACGGTCACAACCGACGGCAACTTTTGCGAATAAATCAAGCGGTACTTTTAACAATGTCGATAAAATCGGAGGCCTTGAGGCTGGCCCCGCCAACCAGTGCACCATCAACATTCGGGAGGGACATCAGCTCCTTGCTATTTGATGGTTTAACGCTCCCACCATAAAGAATCCGAACCTTTTCAGCCGCCTCAGTACCAAACGAGCGGGAGATAAGATTGCGAATCAGGGCGTGGACCTCTTCGGCCTGATCGGGCGTGGCCGTTTTGCCAGTGCCGATCGCCCAGATGGGTTCATATGCAATAATCAGGTCGAAGACTTCGTTCTCTGTAAGACCCGAGAGTCCCTCAGTGATTTGTCGTTCGATAACAGCATCGACCTTATTTCCCTCGCGTTCCTCAAGTGTTTCACCACAGCAGACGATTGGAACGAGATCGTTTTCAATGGCGGCCCTGGTTTTCATGTTCACCGTCTCATCGGTCTCACCAAAGAATTGGCGTCGTTCGGAATGGCCGATGATGACGTAATCGGCACCGGCCTCTTTAATCATCTCAGCTGACACTTCGCCGGTAAATGCACCACTGGATTCCCAATGGATATTCTGGGCAGCAACCGAAATATAGGAGTCCTTTAATATTTTAACAACGTCGGAGAATGCCGTTAGCGGCGGTGCAACGATGACGTCGACATTGCCGGGCCAGCGGTGACCAAAGTGAATGCCATTTACGAGTTCTGTGGCGGCGGCAATCGTATTATTCATCTTCCAATTTCCGGCAATGACGGGTGTGCGCATTTCGTTCTCCATTAACTGAGGGCCTTTCTGATTTCATTGGCGATCAATTGTTGAAGGGGGTCTGCATTTTCAGGTGTGTGCTCCGGTTCCGCCAATGTTTCTGATCCACGGTTTCCAAAGAGCCCGTTATGTTTCTCCATCAGTTTGGCATGGTCGTTACTCGGTAACTCAAACGCGGCCCCCATCTGGCGCGCGTAAAAATCGATCTTGGCCAAATGTTCGACCAGTTCGAGTCGGAGATAGGCCTGTTCCAGATCTGTACCGACAGAAAGAACACCATTCCCCTTCATCATTAAGACATCACATGCCGCAAGGGCCTTTGCCACACCATCGTTATTCTCAGGGGCGCCGGGCATCGCGTAATCGACGACCGGGATCTTCTCACCAATCGAAACAATGGCCTCAGGCAGACTGGGACAAAGGGGTTCGCCGGCCAGGCCCCGCGCTGTCGCAATCGGGGGATGGGCATGAACAACGGCCTTCATATCCCGCCGCGCTCGATAGGCGGCCAGATGAAGCTTGATTTCGGAGAAGGGTTTGCCGATTCCTTCGACTTTGTTACCGTCCATGTCGAGCGTGATGATCATCTCGGGGACGATATCTCCCTTGCTCATCGATGTGGGTGTTGCCAAAAGGAAATCGTCGTATCGCACCGAAACATTTCCGTCGTGATTGGCTCCAAAGTTTTTTTGATCGAGCTTCTGACAGACCCGAACGATCTGGTTGATCAGATATGTTTTTCGATTTCCCATAAACGTCTACCCTAATTGTGTTCCCGATTTATTGGCCTGCATTTCATTAAGTGTGGCCAATATCTTTTCCGCGGCCTCGGCGGCAGAGTCGATTTCGGATTCCGGCCCACTCATGGTCAAACGTCCAGAGGCACCGAATGGTTTGATTTGGATCAGCTTGACGTTTGCCGCCTTGAGGGCCTCGTTACATGCAATGGCAAGATAGGCGGCCGGTGTGGTTTCCATGATCAGCACGGATTCACCAGCGACGATCATGTTTCCCTTGGAGGTTCCGGTAAAGTAAATGGCATGATCCTGTTCGACACTCCGGATAATCTTGTTCGTCAGGATCTTGACCTCGGCGCGGTCATTTTCGTTAAGTCCGGTCTCCGACAAGACCGCACGCGCGGCCTCTTTGACCTCGCCCTGATCGGGATGTTGGACCTGCATGAGACCAAAGACACGCTCGGTCACAACGGAACCGAGACGAACGCTCGTGGCCTTAAGCGCCATATCGATCATTCGATGAATTTCCATGGCCGGAGCGATTTCTATAAATAGAGCGGCATCTTCCTCGGCCGGATCGTAGACTCGATTGTCCTTTGCGATGAACTGTGCCAGCTGCGGTTGGAGACAGTCGATGAATGTGAGGGTTCGCATTTCAAAACCGGTTTCTGCCATAATATCCTCCTTTAGTAGTTTCCTTTTTTTGCTTTTTTGCCAGTAACGATTGCCACGCTTGCAGAGGCGCCGATTCGATTGGCCCCAGCCTTAACCATGGCCTCCGCATCTTCTTTTGTGCGAATGCCACCGGAGGCCTTGACCTCCATATCGTTGCCCACCACACGTCGCATCAGTGCGATGTCCTCGACGGTCGCGCCTCCCTTTCCAAATCCAGTTGATGTTTTAACGAATGCGGCACCGGCGGTTTTGGAAAGAACACACGCCGCCACTTTTTCATCGTAATCGAGATTAGAGGTTTCGATGATGACTTTAACCTTGTGGGGTTTCGAACTTTCGACCACACGTTTAATGTCTTCATAAACAAGTTTGTAGTCTTTTGATTTGAGTGCGCCAATGTTGATGACCATATCGATCTCTTCGGCACCGGCCCGAATGGCTTCCTTCGCCTCAAAGGCCTTGGCCTGAGAGGTTGCGGCACCAAGCGGAAAGCCAACGACGGCAATTGGTTTGACGGAGGTTCCCTTGAGGAGTCGGGCCACCAGCGGAATGTTTGCCGAGTTGACACAAACGGTCGCAAACGAACATTGTTTGGCCTCTTCACAGATCTTGGTGAGTTCTTCACGCGAGGCATCGGGCTTGAGGATCGTATGATCGATCATTGATGCTAACCCTTTATCCAGACCCGATGTGATGCCGAGTTGTGCGCCGATACGCGAGGCGCCGGTGTCGACGATCTTGCTAACGGCATCCGGTTTCTTTAAAACGCAAAGTCCGCAGTTGGTGCAGGCCTCATCTGAGATGAGACAACTAACGACCTGTTCGACCGAATCGGGTGCGATACCCATATCTTTCAGTCTCTCGGCGACCTGTTTTGTAATTTTCTCGACAACCTCTTCGAGATTTTCAATCTTTTCCTTTTTATCACTCACGATAGTTCCTCCTGTAAAACAATTACGATTTTTGTGTTGTTACCTTGTCCACGATGCCGACGATGACCGAATGAAAAGGATCATCCTTGGTTCCCAAGAGTTGTCTGGCGGTGTTGCCCTCCTGTTGAACGAGAACGGTATCGCCGGGGCCTGCCTGAACGCTGTCACACGACAAAAAGGATGCACCGATATCATCTCCTTTTTCATCGATGGGCTGGACGATCATGACACGATGACCCTCGAAGCAGGGATGTTTAACCGTTGCGACGACGTCGCCCTTTACTCGGCATAGAATCATGATGACACCTCTTCAAAGATCTTTTCTTTATCGGCAATCCCGAGATCCTGCTGATTAACCTGATCAACGATGCCGGTAATGGCTGCGTCGACCGGGGCAAATGGGTCGGGGAGTGCCAGCGATGATTCACGTGCCAGGACCCAATAGACCAGATCATCGGGACCGGCCTGGGCGGTATCGATTGCGGCAATGGCTTCACCGACCGGCCGTTGGTTATCATCGAGCGGTTGGATCACCAGGATCTTTAAGTTATTGATTGCAGGGACTTTTTGCGTCGCTACAATCGTTCCTATTACGCGTGCCAGCTTCATTTCGCATCTCCAATGAGTAATTAAGCGTCATCAATTACCAGTATATACCTTTATCTATCAAGTCAGGGTGCGGAGACTGGATAATTTCAGATCCAGCCAGTAATCCTTCACTCCTCACATGCCTGCTGGCGGCCTCCAGTGATGCCTCGACATCCGGAAGGTCACCGGTCATAACAAAATAACCCTTTCCACCCAATCCATTGGCTAGTCGGAGTTCGACCAGCTGGATCGCCGTCGCCTTTGCTGCAATATCGGCCGCCTTGATACACGACGCGATCGAGAAGGTTTCGACAATGCCGACGGCACCAAAGGTCTCGATAACGGTCGTCCCGGTCATCGCCGGAATAATCGAACGATGAACATGCGGAAGGAGGAGGTCGTTGATCAAGAGATCTCCAGCCGAGGTAATGCCGGCCGTCATCGATTCTTCAACATCACCCACTTCTCCGCAAAAGAGGATCGTATATTTTCCCGGGCAGATCGCATTTGTCGAAAGCAAACGCACCGGGGCCTTTTTGACAATGGTGTCGGTGACACGGATTCCTCGGGCAACCGATTTCAACTCCAACATTCCCAGTGCAGGTTCTTTCATCAAGCGTTGCTCCTAAGCAGTTATCTCAATCCAATAGTCGGTGATCTCTGTTATTTGGCCGGCTATTGATGCATGATAGACCGTTCCTAATTTATCTGAAGGCGATGCCGCAATGACATCACACATCTTTACTTTTTGTTTGAGGTGGACCGCTGGTTCGGCAGGTGCACCAGCATGGCGGTTCACCGGTATTCGGACATACCCGACCGATTGTAATCCATTAAAGGGTAGTTTTTCGGCGTAGCGCGTCAGTCCCAACTTCTTTTTTACCGTTGGAATAGAAACTTTTACATTTTCGTATTGAGAGTTGACGTCGAACCCCTTTCTACTATGAGGGTTCTTGATTCCTTTGGCCGCAAGCTCTTTTCGGTAGGCAGCAAAAATTTTTCTGGGCGAGAGGCGCATGAAATCACATGCAACCAATTCGCAAAGTCCGCATTGGCTGCAGAGAAAAGCCGATGTGATGTGCTGTGTTGGGTCCGATTGATTGTAATCGATCGTTCGCATCGTCATGTGTGGATAAAGTTTGTGACCGATGAGGTTTCGCGGACAAAGATCTGAACAGCGAAAACATTGGCAACAGGCCGATTTGGATTGCTTAATCATCTGACTCAGCGGTTTCTTATTCATTTCAATTATAAAATGGTCTTGGGGGAGGGCGATAACGCCGCTCGTTGTTTTGCTGATTCCCTGTTGGAGGTTCTCAATGATTTTTCCCATCATTGGTCCACCGTCAATCAGAACGATGTCGGGTCTTGTGGAGCCGCCAGCCATTGCAATCAGATCGGCGTACGTTGTGCCGATGGGTACCTCGACCACTTGCGGTTCTCGTACTTCGCCCGATATGGTGACGATTCTTTCTGTTACGGGTTTGCCATGAACAGCATGGGCAATCTGTGCCAGCGAGAGAACATTGCTAACAACAACGCCGACGTGAAGGGGGATCCCTCCCTCCGGAATGACACGTTGGGTAACATCGTAGACGAGAAGAAATTCGTCGCCTGCGGGATAGTAGTTCTCGAGTTCGTGAAGTGTAATCGAGCTATCTTCCGGGAGAACAGCTGAGATGGCTGTGACGACATCGCGGTAGTGTCCCTTGACCGCAATGATTCCCTTTTTGGCGCCGGTCGCCGTCATTGCGAGCTCCATTCCTTCAACAATCAGAGAGGCGCGTTCTTTCATAAGCGTCTTGTCTGACTCAAGAAGGGGCTCGCATTCGCTGCCGTTGGCGATAATGGTGTCGACTTTGGCATCGAGCTTCACATACGTTGGGAAACCGCCACCACCGGCACCAATAATTCCGGCATTGCGAACGGCATCAACGATTTGTTTTGGCGACTTCGTCATAATTAAGCAACCTCTGGAAAGTCATTCCCGCGAATGCGGGAATCCAGTTCATGTCCTGAGATCCCCGCCTTTGCGGGGATGACGTACAAAAAATGGCACTTTTCCAGAGTCATATTAAACAATCCTAAAATATCCGCTGATCACACAACGACGCGTGCGCGTAAAGTGTTTGGCCGTTGTGACGCCTTCACCCGTTGGTGAGGCGATGGTGAATGATGTGGGGCCTTCTCC
>CAYWXY010000063.1:0-5919 GCA_964462555.1 uncultured Pseudomonadota bacterium
CACCAGGGAAACAAGGTTTATTGCTGCTGTAACCACAATCAAAGTCTAGTTCATCTCTCGCATCTGAACAATCGCCACCATCATGTTCACCACTGAAGCTAAAGCCATCGTTAAGACCGCTGCTCAAACACTTGAGAACCTCTATAGTATAGTCTTTTCCCTCTTCTTTATCAGAAAGATCATTGAAGACCTGAATACTTAGTGGGCGAACCTGACTGGAGATGTAATCAACAACATAGATACCGTAGCTGACACCCTTGTCGGGATTGAACTTAAAGATACTCTCGGCATCCTGCTTAAGTGCCTCATTAGAGGGATCATAACAGGGAATCCGGGCACCAAAGGGCATGAAACGCTGACCCACGACCGGTTCAGTAATAACCTCGAGGAAGGCCTTACGATCACGACCACCCTTGAACATCTTCGCACGATCTTCCTGCCAATCCTTTTTGCCATCATTATCAGAGTCATCATCGCGTGCGTCAACGATACCATCAGTGTCTGTATCTCTCAAGACATCAGCGATATTACCGATCTCGTACATGACCTTACCCATAACGGTATCAACTGTTCCCTGAATACCGCAGAGGCTATAATCGACGATCTGTTCTTTATAATCCTTAACAGCACCGCCGCCTTTACAATGAAGTTCATTCTGATCCTCAATACCATCGTCATCGGAGTCAGGATGCGTCCACTTCGTCACCGCCGAAGAAAGCCCACAACTTGGCTCTTCAGCTATATAGACCTTGCCATCCTTGATCCGGAGCATCATCTCGACGATATCTGGAAGACCGTCTTTATCGGTATCCATCTCGTAATCGGTAAAGACATCCCACATGCCAACCTTCTCATCACAGGCCGACTCGTTGTTATAGAGGATCATCTCTTTTAGATGGTCTGTACTTGCGCCAGCACCATCACTAAAACCGCTGCCCGCACACGCTGCTTCGCCATCTTTAGGATCAGGAACAAAGATCTCTGAGGCCGAACCAAAGTCACCACCGGTTGTCACGGGGATCAGGAAGAGTTTATGCTTCAGAAGCTTATCTTCGATTTCATTGTCACCAATCTTACATCTGAATTTACCCTTCGATTCGCCTTCTTTCGATTTATTCGTTAATGTTGTGCATTCTTTCACGAACGGATTCGTTCCGGCCGTCGAAAGATTGATCGGGAGACCAAAGACCAGGATCTTCTTCACATGAACACCGGTCTGTTCCGTACAGCTGCAGTCCGGATCAATTATCTTGTCACAAGAGACAACCTGGCCCAGGACCTGAACACCCTGGCTGTTCCGTGTAATACTGAGCTGGTCTGCATTAATAAAGGCATCGACCGGCGTAATCAGGTTGCGACCCAATTTGCCGATACCGCTATCGCCGTTATTATAATAGTTAACTGAGGCACCACAACTATTGGAGGGAAGCTCACAGCTTTCAAGCAATGTCCATGTCTCATCTGCAGCCTCGCACTCTTCCTGTGTGGCATACGCTTCATCAGAACAACTTTCGTCCTTAAGCCAATTACCGCTTGCGGCATTACACATGTCCTCATCCTGAACGAGGGCGGAATCGAGAAGCGGAATATTGATATTCCGGGCAAGATCCCAGCGTTCGCCCATGACACGAATACCATTATTATTTTTATCGACACTATTTTCGTCACCCAGAAATGTAATGTCAGTCGCATTCGGTCCGAGGAGGAGACCGGCACCAGTAAAATTTTCAATAGTCACATTCTTGATATAGACATTAGTTGTATTAATACAAAGACCATTAATGGCTGTACTTCCCCATTCGCCAGCGTTTCCGCTGAGAATAATATTCTGAATCATCGTATATGGACGACTAATCGTCACAGCACACTTCTGATCGGCAAATTCCTTATCATACTCGCTGACCACGCCATCTTCACCGGCTTCGACAGTCTGTGCACCGGGATCATACGTTCCTTGCATAACGGAAAAACCAATCTGATCCCCATCGTCGGGACCGAGAACAAACCACATCGCTGAAGAACCGGAGTTCTTGAACTTGAGTGGATCGTTAAGCTCGATCAGTCCACCCTGAATGTCACCATCGAAATCGATTCTCTGACGACAAAGCTGGGCCGAACCGGCCGGACGATTGAAGTAATTCTCATATCGCCGAATAGTATTGTGATAATGCTCGTTGTCGCGATAGTCGTCGACGTTACAATAGAAGAGCATATCGCCCTCTTTGACAACGTTTACTTCAGCACCGCATCCCTCTTCTGGAGCCAAATCGGCGGCATAAACAATGCCCGAGCTCCAGGTGAGTGCCAACGTGGCAACGACCACCATGATTAAGCTTTTGAAAAGTTTTTCCATAATAATAACTCCTCGTTTTGGTTACCCCCAGTAAAGAGGCAAGTGAAAGTTCAATTACCTCCTAGAAAGTTACTCCAGTTCTAATCCAACCTGTATTGATTCGTGTTTTACCCGGTGCAGCCTGGATTGTCGTCTTGGCACCACCACCAAATGTAACATCATCGCTAAACCAGTGACTCGTGTAGGCACCACCAATGATCCAGTTCTCAAAAAGAACAAAGTCTAATGCAGCATTCAATTTGACATCGACCTTCTCGAAAAACCATGTATCGGGTTTGGCATGAGAACCGGTGACCGTATCACCGACTGTGAAAATTCGTGTGGAAGCGGTAAGTGACGGAATGATATGAAAACCTTCATCCAGCTTCACATTTCCGGCAAGACCCACCTCTAGCGGCACACCGAACATCAATGAACTCTTATGATCGGGTTCAGCCTGCGTTCCGATTGAGATCTCGGGGGCCATGTCAAATGAGACACCAGTTCCAACCACGGCATCTAGGCTAAATCTCTTACCAAACTGCTTCATCGGAATAAAAATACCATATTTAAGGGATAGGTTATGGTGTTTGAATGGTGATGTGGGATTATATTGATCATTATATGTTGCATTTCCAAAGCCACCATACGAAGCTGTAATCATATGCCGAATCTTGTTGGGTTTCAGCTTTCCGCCTTTACCACCCTTGCCACCACCTTTGGCTTCTTCTGTATCGCCATCGTCAGTATCGTCGCCATCAATCTTAAACGTGATAACGCCTTTGGCTTTTGGATCGGCCTTGACAGGAGTGCCACCACTAACCGCCGCTTTCAACTGCGGTCCCATTTGGCGTATGTAGCAATCAGCTGACGATTCAGTGGCAGTTTGAAGTGGAAAAGCACCATCCACGTCCATGCAGGCACCTGCCTCCTCTAAACCCTGGATAAAACTTTTATTCTTCTGCACACATTGAGAAACGTCTTCTGGTTTCGTGAATAGCTTCGTGCAAATATCACCGATTGTACTCATAATTATCTCCTTTTGTTGCCAGAACCCCAGTTCGGGCACTGTTTTTTATCCTCCATGAGTATTATCGTGTGATCTCAGAAAAAGTTGCGCGGAAAATGACAAAAAAAATCATATCTGACCGATTTTACTTAAAAAAATTCACTCAATTTTTAGACGCCAATCAACCGCAAATAGCTGATTTCAGTGGGTTTACGGATAACAAGAATACCCTTTACATAAGACCCTGAATTGATTAGTAAATTTTACAGATCCGGGGTCAGACACCCATTGTTTTACCCTAATGATGAAACAATCGGAACCGGACCCCAAAACAACGAAAAGGGGGATTGATGGAACACTCAAAGTCGTGGAGCGATAAATTTGCAACACTAGGTATTGCCTTCTTTTGTCTGGGTTATTTCACATTCTATATACCCTTCTCAATCATGACAAAGATGCTCACGAAGGGTCTCTTTTCCGGAATGGACGGTGTTGGTTTCTCCGGTTTTGAGATCCAACCAATGGTTGCAGTCGGTAGTTTTGTTTCGATGTATACCTTTTTTACAATCTCCAAGTGGTGGAAATATGCCTCCCATCGCAAAATTGGGGGACTCTCATTACCGTGTCCCAGATGGTTTACTTTTGTGTCCGGCATCTGCACGGCAGGAATCATTGTCACAACGACACTAGCCTACACATTCAGCGGCATCAGCATTGTATTTGCGATGCTTTTGATGCGCGGCGGCGTCTTGGCCTTGGCCCCGATCGTCGACACAATCGTCAAACGGCGGAAGCGCAAGATCTACTGGCCATCATGGGTTGCTGCGGGCCTGAGTTTTGGTGCACTACTGGCCGCCTTTATCGATAAGGCCAGTATGGCGATCACCGTTATTGCCGCTGTCGATATTTCAATCTATCTCTTCTCCTATTTCTTCCGATTTATCTTTATGGGAAGTTATGCAAAGAGTGGCGACCCTCTCGAGAAAAAGCGGTACTTTGTTGAAGAGCAAATGGTTGCCAATCCCCTTCTCCTCTTTGTTCTCTTGATTATCGGAATCGTTGGATCAACAATGGCGCCCGAAACTATTCCAGGAAAAATTTGGACCGGTTTTGTGGCCTTTCCGTTCAAGGGATATCTTCCGCAGGCCTTTCTCATTGGTTTCTTCTCATATTGCATTGGCCTCTTTGGCAACCTGATCTACCTCGACAAAAGAGAGCATACGTTCTGTGTGCCGGCAAATCGTTGCTCCAGTATTCTCGCGGGAACCATTGCTACATATATACTGGCAATCTTTTTCGACCAAAGATATCCAAGTTATGCCCAACTGATCGGTGTATTATTGATACTCGGAGCCATCGTCTTTCTAAGCTGGCGCTCTCTCATTGAGAAAAAATGCGCACCGTGTGGGACGAAGGCCCCAAAGACAAAGCCTGCATCAAGGCCGAGTACTGGAAATGTTCTTAAAGCTGCCACGGAGACCGAATAACATTATAAGGAGGGCATCATGAAGAAATGGTCACTATTTGTTATTATAATCATTATCGGGGCCGTCGTTCTTTCAGCTATATCATGTCATAAGGATCGCAATAAGGATCTGGGAATGACCGATAACCCGATCAAATTGGTCTTCATGCCGTCGGGCGAAAAGGGTATGATGGAAGAAAATGCCAAGATTATTGCCGATGGGCTGACAACCAGTAGCGGTCTCAACGTGGAAGCCTTTGTAGCCACCGATTTCGTTACCATTATTGATGGTTTGGCTTCCAAGCGGTTTGATATCGCCTTCATCAATTCCCTCGGGTACCTCTTGGCGCGGGATATGGCCGGCGCAGAGGCTATTTTTCAGCTAAAGGGAAGCGACGGAAAGATGGATTATCGTTCCGCCATTATTTCCCTTGATGACTCTGGAATCGATAGCGTTGCAAAGCTGAATGGCAAGAGCTTCGCCTATACCGACCCCTACTCCATGGCCGGTTATATTATGCCGCTTTCGTTGATGACCGAGAAAAAAGTCAAACCTTCGAGCACATCGTTCACGGAAAGCTATAATGATGTTATCAAGCGCGTCTATACCGGAGATATCGGAGCCGGCGCTATTTACTATCACGAACATGATCCGTACGGCCGCATTCGCGATGCCCGGGCAAAATTGGTCGAGAAACTCCCGAATCTGATTAAGAAGGTTAAAATTGTAACATTGACCGACACAATACCCAATACCCCGGTCGTTTTCCGGAAGAATCTGCCGCAGGAGATCAAGACAAAAATGGTGGAGGCCTTCCAAAAAATCGAAAAGGACCCAAAGGATATGACAGCACTGGGCAAAATGTATGATTCAACCGGTTTTGGCCCAGCAAATGAAGAGTCATTTAATAAGATTCAGAAGATTCTGCGGACATTGGGTAAAGAGGTTAAAGAGGTGGTTCCGGGTGGCGTAACATTCTATAAGAAACATCTTTGGGACCACGTCCCGGAATATTGATCATTAGAAAAAGTCAAGTTACTACAAAAAGTCTATGTCATTGCGAGTGATAGCGAAGCAATCCCGCGAACCTTCTCGTGAGATTGCCACGCCTT
>CAYWXY010000063.1:6019-12929 GCA_964462555.1 uncultured Pseudomonadota bacterium
AAACTGCAGATTACCCCAGGCTCGCAATGACTTTGCTATTTATTTAGAATACAACTTAAACAACTGATTCAACGCGTTTTCATACCGTTCCGCGATCTCAGGTCCTACCGACAATTCTGGTTCATTCTTCATCGTCATAAAAGGAACATCGACACCATTCAACGTCACGAGCCCAGACTCACGATTATCCGTTAGCTCAGCCCAATCATTCGTCGCCGAAAAACGTATCATGTCTTCCTCTGGAACCTTGTGAGCCAATACGGAATGTTTCAGCTTCTCCTCGTAGCGCTGAATATTGCGTCGCTGAGACTCTTCATAGCTGACGTCTATATAAAGGACCGCCGCCAACTCCAGAATCTCCTTTGAGAACAGATTTAAGGCCTTTGTGTATCCACCATCGGGATCTTTTCCCCTCGAAAACTCGACAAAGAGCGTCCCCGAATCATAAAAATGCGGATTATTGAGATAATCTTTCTCGATCTTCTGATTGAATTTGTGAAACATGAACTCCAAAAGCTCATCACTGGTAACAATATAGGCATGCTCACGAACACCGGAATAGAGGCGCGGCTTACCCATCTTCTCCCAAATGTCATCCTCTTCAAATTTCTCCCAAAGCCAAAGAAAATCGTCAAGCTCCTCAAGTTCTCCAATATGGAAGCGTTCGGCCCGCTCAGAAACGGAACTCTTCTTCATAAAATCGATAAATTCCGACTTCCCACACGCCGGCCGCCCAATCAATATCAGATAATCAAAAGTCTTCATCATTTACCCTCCCATGAAACCCTCGTTGTCATTGCGAGTCCGGGGTGATCTGTAAACCTTTGTCGCAATCTCGTCAGGACGAAGCAACCTCACGAACAATCCCGCGGGATTGCTTCGGCCTATCAGACCTCGCAATGACGTTGCTCCTTATTTATCATACAAACTGAACAAACTATTAAGTGCATTTTCGTAGCGCTTGGCGATTTCGGGCCCTGGTGGTAGCTCGGGTTCGTTGTTCATTGTTACAAAGGGAACCTTTACGCCATTCACCGTTAGATACCCACTCTCTTTGTTGTCTGTCAGCTCCAGCCAATCGTGCTTCCGGTAATAATGATCGAAGGTCTCTTTCGGAACCATATGGGCCAGGATCGAATGCTTCTGTTTCTCTTCATACCGCGCCACATTCCGCCGCCAACTCTCGTCCGGAGTCACCAGAACGAAGAGAATTGCCGTCTTCTCTAAAATTTTTGGGTCAAAACGATTCAGCGAATCATTATATGATCGTTCATCTCCCCCTGCATATTCGATAAATAGCGTGTGATCATTATAGAACGTATTATCATTCAGATAGTTATTCGTGATTGTGTCATTGAATTTCTCTATACAAAAAGTCAAAAGAGGCGCTCCTTCGGGAGTCATCCCAGCATTCCCCGGCATATATTCCTTCGAATATTTTCTCGGGAAACCAGCCTTCTCCCAAATGTCATCCTCGACGAACTTTTCCCAGATCCAGAGAAAATCATCGACCTCCTCAATCTTACCTAGGTGAAATCGTTCCAAGCGTTCATTGTCCGAAACATTCTTAACATAATCGATCACTTCAGACTTTCCGCTGGCCGGCTGTCCCAAAAGCATCAAATGTTCGAATTTCTTGGTCATGGAAGGCTCCTTTCAGATGACGTGAGAGTCAGATAAAGCCGTATCAAATCGACCGGTCGATTCCAATAAAAAACTTGTAATCATTTCGGCTCTATGGCACATCACGGTCACTTTCCAGGTACCAACGACGCGTTCTATTTTCCGAACAAATACCTGGTACTGAATGAAGTTGAGGCTCTCTATGCATATTCCAGACGGATTTCTAAGCACACCAGTATGGGGAACATCGGCCTGCGTCTCAATTTCATACCTCATCTTCGCAATCAAGCGCCTCAAGAAACGATTACAAGACAAGCTAATCCCAACCATGGGCGTCTTGGGTGCCTTTATTTTTGCCGCACAGATGCTCAATTTCCCGGTTGCCGGGGGAACGTCAGGTCACCTTCTCGGAGGCGTTCTGGCAGCCATCGTCCTTGGACCCGTCGCCGGCTCATTCATCCTAGCCATTGTCTTGATCATCCAATGTCTCATCTTTCAGGATGGCGGTCTCACCGCCCTCGGCGCCAATATTTTTAATATCTCAATCGTTGGAACACTTGGCGGCTACACGATCTATCGCATTCTCGCCAAGATCTTGAGAGAAACACCAGAGAGCACAATCAAAAGCTACATCTGCTACGGAGTGGCAGCATGGGCCTCAGTTGTCCTGGCCTCCATCGCATGCGCCATCGAACTCGCACTCTCCAAAACCGCACCAATCCGTCTCGTTTTACCGGCGATGGTCGGCATTCATATCATCATCGGCATTGGAGAAGCCCTTATTACAATTTTCGTTCTTGCCGCACTCAAAAAGGTGAGACCCGATCTACTCTATAAGAGGCAACCACATTGAAAAAAAAGCCAATCATAATAACGCTCATTCTCTGCATCATCTTCGCCGCCATCGCTTCGCTCATCGCCTCATCCCATCCAGACGGCTTGGAGTGGGCAGCCGAACATCTCGGGTTTCTCTCGGCTAGCGAAGGACAAGAAACCATAACATCACCAATGCCCGATTACATAATGCCATGGATCAGAAACAAATGTTTATCATCGACCATCACTGCGGCCCTCGGCACACTTTTTGTCTTTCTTATCATACTTGGAATTGGAAGACTGATTAAAAGGAAATAAAAAACAACTATGCGTCACCATTTTTTAGATCACTACTGGACGATCGAAAGCCCCATTCATCGGATCGACCCTCGCCTCAAGATCATCGTCTCGTTCATCATGCTACTCTCAGTTGTGATCACTCCCAACTCTCGCTTCATCGACTACGCACTCTTTGCGCCACTGATCGCCACTCTGATCATCATCTCTAGAATCCCGATTGGCGCGGTTCTCCGGAGGATGCTGGTCATTCTCCCCCTCGTCTGCCTTATTGCCATCAGCCTTCCATTCACAGTTCCGGGTCCGGCCGTTACCAAATTTCATTTCATCATTCCCCTCACGCTATCCGAAAACGGTCTTACACAATTTGCCGCAGTCGTCATCAAGGCCACACTTGCCGTCTGGATCATGACTCTCCTAACGACAACGACCCGCTTTCGCGACCTCATAGCCGGAATGCAAAAGCTTCACCTCCCATCGATCTTTACATCGATCCTGGGATTTATGTATCGTTATATCTTTCTCTTCATCGACGAGGCCGAACATATCAATATTGGTCGCCAATCCCGAAGTTTTGGGAAGAACCGCTGGCTTACGATGAAGGGTTTCGGTTGGATGCTCTCCAGCCTCTTTGTTCGCAGCTTTGAGCGCGGCGAACGCATTTACCAGTCCATGTGTGCACGTGGATTTGAAGGAGACTACCAAACACTCACGATTATGCGGGCAACGACACGCGATTGGATTTTTTCAATCACCCTCATCGTTGTTACGGCCCTCATCAAGTGGATAGGATATCACTATGGATAAACAAACTTCTCTTGCGGTTCAAAATCTCAGCTTCACCTACACCGATGGAACAGCAGCGCTCAAAGACATCTCTTTTGATGTTCCCAAGGGTGAAAAAGTGGCCCTTGTCGGACCCAACGGCGCTGGCAAATCCACGCTCCTTCTGCATTTTAACGGCATCCTCAGCAGCAAAGCAAATGTCGTCGTATCAGGCCTCACACTCAACAAAGAAACCTTAAATACCATCCGCCGAAAGGTTGGTGTTGTCTTCCAAGACCCGAACGAGCAACTTTTTTGTCCGACGATCTTTGACGACGTCGCCTTCGGCCCTCTCCACTTTGGACTTCCCAAACACGAAATCAAGGGACTCGTTAAAAAGAGTTTGGCGGATGTAGATCTCACCGGTTTCGAAACCAAATCGGGACATCACCTCTCTCTCGGCGAACGCAAACGCGCTGCCATGGCAGCCGTCATGGCATGTCGCCCTGACATTCTTCTCCTCGACGAACCGACGGCCAACCTTGACCCAAAACGTCGACGAGAAATGATCTATATGATTAATGCCTGGAACTACACGACGATCATTGCAACACACGATCTCGATCTGGCGTGGGACACCTGTTCCCGCTGTATGATTATCAATAGTGGTCAAATCGTTGCAGACGGATCGCGTGAAGAAATCCTGCAAAACGAAACACTACTACATGAGAATGGATTAGAATTGCCACTGAAGTTTCAGAATTAAAATATATCAATTCCAAACACACCAGTCATTGCGAGTGATAGCGAAGCAATCCAGTGAACACACTCAACGAGGCAGTTCACGGGATTGTTTCGTCATTCCATTCCTCACAATGACTAGAAAGTTTCGAACATTGTAATTTCGGAATTGAAATTTGTTCGTGGTTTGTTATTTGGAATTTGTAATTTTTTCGATAACATTTCCATCAATATTCGCCGGAATAGGATGTCCCATCAAGGAAAGCGTTGTCGGGAAAACGTCGATCGTTCGAACCCCCCGAGCATTCAATTTCGCATTCGTCAAAAGAGGCACCAACATATGTTCACGATGTAATGAACCATGCGATCCCTTATGCTCTGGATCTTCATATTCTAGACGAAGATCATGGCCACTCGTCGCGCTCACCACGACATCACCAGTCCGCGTCGACGCAAAAAGATGCGTCAACTGAAAGGGCGCATCTGGGTAATCAGTGTGAATCGTGCGCTTTAGCATCTCATCAGCATGAATAGACTCTGGCATGGCGTCATACCCAAAGGGGTCACTCCCCTCAACGATATATTTTAATTTTTCACCCTCCAACACCATCTTGGCCGCTCCCCGCCGAGTCTGAGCAGAAATTGTATGTGGATCAACACGAGTCGCCAAAATATCGATCGCATCTTCCCTCAAGAGATCGTCAATCATTCCTGGATATTTGGCTTCAATATCTGAAAGATACATCGGATATTGCCACCCGTGGTCATGTTTAAAATAGAGATGCGACATTCCATTCCCGGACATCATATTAGCCGCCACGCACCCCTTCTTGAAAATCTTGGGATAGTAGAACGTCCGAATCCCCCGACCTTCTAAAAATTCATTCAGACAGAAATGATGTTTGGTCTCTGATAATCCGTGATCACTGACAAGCCAAAACAATGTATCATCCCAAAGCCCCTGCCCTGAGAGCTCGTCATAGGCGATCTGAACCGCCCGATCAACCTGCCGATAAGCCTCGATGGTCTCCGGATTTCGATAATGAGACATGTGTGAAAACACATCAACCCCTGGAAGAATAATGAAAATCATCTCAAAGGGTTTGCGAAGCACTCGAGTAAATTTTTGAATCGATGTTTTATCGATGAAATTCCATCGATCTGTCAGATGACCATAATACCAATACCAAAACCGAGAAAGCCGCGTCATGTTATGCTGAAAACGCACACCCTTGTTGACCGAATTAAAAATATTATAGGAACGTGGAAGAAGCTCAAAGAGTGTCGCAAGATCACGGCGCATATCGCCACCCATCAGATAAGTCTCCGGACCGACATAGCTCCGGAAACGACCCAAATGAAACCGACTCTTTGCAAAACGAACCTTGTCTACCCACCGAATACCTGGAACATTGCACGTCGCCGGCAAACAGCCGGTCAGAAAGGGCATATAGGCAGGACCCGTTGTCGAAGGAAAGGCGGTAACGGCCTCCAGATGAGACCCTCCCTCTGAAAGGTGCTTTTGGATCGCCGGCAACTCGCCTCGGTCCAACAACTCTTTCATCACGTCCGGCCGTGAACCATCGGCCAATAATACAATGACTCGTTTATATTGAGACATATACTCTTCTTAGGACTTTGACTCTTCCTCTTCTTTTTCAGTCTTGATCTCACCGAGCTTCTTTTCCATTCGAGATATCAACTCCGGATAACCATTCTTCACAATGATGCGATCAAACTGATACTTATAATTATCAACTAGTGATGCACCGTCCAAAATGACGTCGTATATATTCCATTCGTCGCCCTTTTTCCTCAACTTATATTCGAGTTTAACGGAGATATCTTCAGATTTCACATAAACAATTGTGCGAACGATCGCTCTCGTCTTTGCCTTGTTAAGAAACTTCTCCGAGGCATATTGAACCGTATAGACACGATTCGTTTTGGCCTTTTTCCGTCCCTGTTCCTTGGAGAGAATCGCCTTATTTTCGAGAAGCGACTGCATCAAGTCCACGAACTCAGTTCGTTGGCGATACGTCCTGGGAAACCAGTGTTGACTGAGGGCCAGACGAGAAAGCTCCATCACATCGAAGGTTCCATGCAAAATATCCTGCTTGAGATCCTTATTAAACTGCTCGTCCTCTTCCGACAGATTCGAACCCGTTTTATATTCATCCAACCGCTTATCCAGATCCTGGATGGCGCGCGTCGGCGAATTTTCTGGTGCCAATGCCAATGCCGCCCCAGCAATAGCCGAAACGACAAGTAAAGTTACGATTGATAATAACACCTTTTTCATCTTCAAACCTCCTGGACTATTCTTCTTCATCTCGGACGCTACTATCCCATTTGTATGGTTGCGCTGACTCCGTATAGTAATGGTCACGAGGGAGACTCATGTCAATTTGACGATCCTTGTTATCCAAGGGATCTCCAACCTCAGGAATAATTCCCGCCTTTTCATCTAACACAGCCAATGACGAATTATAATTAAAGACGGCCTCGAAATATTTCCCTCTTGTCATAAGGACAAGCTGCAGGGCCTCCACATATTCCTCTTCATCGCCGACACCAATCTCATAATTGCTCTGCGTCAAGAAGTAAAGCTGCCTGGCCAAACGCTCGGATTTGGCTGCACGCTCCACATCATCAAAACTCCGGGATG
>CAYWXY010000064.1:0-4897 GCA_964462555.1 uncultured Pseudomonadota bacterium
GCCCCCCGATTGAGTCTTATTCTGGAACTGGTCCTGATCCTATTCTCTGTAACGATCTACGGCTACTCCGTCTACAATGGGAACCTAGATTCACTTGCTATTCCAGCAATGTTGGCCATCGGAATGCTGATCAGCGAAACGATATATTATCGAGTTTACCCTTTTCACACGCCCCGTGTGCGAAACAAAAGGGAGAACTTCTATTAACGGAAAGCGGTGACGAAGGGTCAGAATGAAAAAAATACTTCTCACGGTAACCATTCTATTGATTGTCTCACTCGGCGGCTTTCTCTACTGGGGGCATCTGGGATCTAGTGATCACGAATCATTCATCTTCAACTCCAAAGGTTCGTCATCTAAGACCAATAATCTCAAAATCATTTCGTACAACATTGCTTATGGGCGTGGAGTTGCCGACGACAAGGGCGATCTACGCAGCAAAGAGACCATTGAAGGATATCTCGACAAGATCTCTGATCTTCTCATCATTTCCAATGCAGATATTGTCCTTCTTCAGGAGGTTGACCTGGCCTCAAAGCGCACTCACTACATCAACCAGGCCGAATACATTGCAAAACGATCCGGTTATCCCTCATATGCCTGCGTAACAACATGGATCAAGAACTACATCCCCTACGACTATTGGCCGCCATCACAGCACTATGGGCGGATGAAGAGTGGCCAGTGCATCTTATCTAAGTTTCCAATCATCTCCAACGAACGCATTCCACTACCACAACGCAAAGATAAGCCCTTTTTCTATACCGCCTTCTATCTTGACCGAGCAATACAGAGCGCAGAGATTTCTGTTGGAAAAAATACATTCAAGATCTTTAATGTTCACTTGGAGGCATTTGCGTTTAAGAATCGTCTGAAGCAGGCAGAAATCCTTGCCAGCCACATCAACAATCTATTGGCCGATGACAAAATCATTGTCGGCGGCGACTTCAACGCCCTTCCTCCGCAAGCAACCGTTAAAAAAGATTTTCCAGACAAGCCGGATGGCCCCTGGAAGGACGCCAGCGGCGACATGACGATGAGTGAGTTTATAGCCCTCGCGCCTCAACTCCAAGAAGTCGTCCCAACAGCGAGGCCAGAAAGCGAATCATTTACGTATCCTGGAGACGCTCCAAACAGACGCCTCGACTACATCTTCTGTTCGAAAAATTTAAAGATTATAAGAGGAATGATCCTTCAGATTAGCCCTATTTCTGACCATCTCCCAGTCTTCGCAAAAATCAGTTATTGAACCTACTGTAACTCGGCTGGAACATATCTGAATCATCTTTAGACACTACTTCTTGGATGAAACATAGTCATTGAACTCGAAAATAGACGCCTTAGCGCCCTCTTCGTTCCACAATTGCTTATAAAATTCACACTCCATACAATGTTTTTCCTTTTCCTTGTGTGTCCCCTGAATTTTTCCGGTACACAGCGTTCCAGATATAAACATGCAGGCTCGGCCGCCATTAGTACCCCCACAAAATCCATCCGCAACAGCTAATGTCGCAGCAGGACACACCCCCAACTCCTCTACCTTGCTCCCACCGGGCTGTCTTCCACACTTCAAAACCTCCCAACAATTCTTTTTTTTCATATTCACCCCTCCTCATTACTAAAAATATTCGTTATTGAACCTGCTGTACCTCGGCTGGAACGTACTTTTTGATACGCGGCAACTCCTTTTCAGCCAAGTTGGCCGTAACCGGATCGAGCGCACTGGTGTGCGAATCGTACGAATAGTTTGTCACCGTTGTGCCCGACATCCGAAAATAGTACGACTCGCCAGCAACAATATTTAGATTTTTATTCACTTCCTCGGCACCCTTATAGATACTCCCCCAAGCCGTGTTTAGGGCATGACTTCCTTCGCTAACATAGAACCAGGTGTAGGCCTTATTTGTTAGCTTTGCGACTTTTTGACCATCAATAAAAATCCGTGCACCTCGAAGTCTGGGTGGACAATCGGGCCGGTAGATATAGACGAGAGCAAACCCAGGTGGTGGTGGCGGAGCGGCCTCAAATTTCGACTTTGCGACCTGTTTCGCACTCTTTTCTGTCAGTCCTGCCGCCGCGGCTCCCGACCCAACTGTTTCGACCATCGGAGTGTAGAACTTCTTGGCTTTCTTGACATAATATAGAACCTCTGATTCTGGAACCACTTTAAGGTCAATATTGACCTTTGTCGCGCTAAGCCCCCAGGCCATTTTGCGTCCCTGCAACTTAACATAGTAGGTACCACCCGGAGAAACATTGATCACACCCTCGATCTCGGGAATCTCTGCCATAAAGCCCCACTTTGTTCGAATCGAATGGGAACCGGGCGCAGCATAAAAATAGGAATAGCAATTATTGGGAAGTTTCGTAACATCGTCACCATCGACCATGATCTTTGGCGTTCGACCGAATGAAGCCTTCACACGATAGATGTAGACGAGGGCCATGCCGGCCGGTGGCGGCGGTGCCGCCTGAAACTTTTGACGGACTGTTCCTGCCAATAGAGGTTTCGCCAAAAAAAGTGATGCTATAAAAGAAACAATGAAGACAATAATAACAGATCGTCTCAACATAATCCCCCCTAGAAATTATATGATAAATCGACGCCGCCCCAGACCAAAACAGGAAACATCACCGCATTACGAAACTCCTGTGAAAAGAAGGCGGCCACATTGATGTTTGGTTCGATAACCAGCCCTTTCACAGGGTTGACCGAAAGCCCCAACTGGTATGTAAAATGATGAAACCGATTCTTATTAATCCCAAACTGACTGTTATTGTATTTTGAGTTGCCAAAGCTGACCTGCGCCGACGTCGTTACCCCCACCCTCTTTGCCAGATGATGCTGAAAGCCGAGACCTATGTCTATATCAACAGCGCCTGGATTCGGATGGGCATAGAGCATCATATCGGTGTAGATATCAACCGGGCCCAGTGTGTAGGCCACATGCAGTTGCGGCTTTAGATCGGTATAGGCCGAATAGTCGAGGGAGACCTTATTGCTGGTTGGATAGATGCATGTGAGAAAATTGGGCTGAATCGTAAGGCCCTTATAATTGTAATTATAATAGAGTGTCAGGTCGATCTCATTGAACTTTCCCTGGTCCGGGATATTGTCCATGACAAAGTTTCCCCAGACATTGAAACCAACACCGTAGGCCTCAATTGCCGCCGACGGCTGCCAGACCCATCCACGACTCGATGCTACCCCCTCAAAAACATACTTTGACAGAAAATCGGAGGTCACACTGTATGACAGAGCATCGGTAAAGCTCTTATGTTGCTTCTTCGTGAGAGTATCATGGATACCCTTTGCTGGACGACGATGATGAATGCTTTGATTGTAGAGCGTACCATTGTCGAGGTAATCGATGGCTTCAACGACCTCTTCTACCAAAGTCTCGGCCGGCACACCATAAATATCCGTTGAGACTTCACTCGAGGCAAAAAGTGTTGATGAAACTAAAAGAATTAAAACGACTAAACCCAGCCTAAGTTTCATTCATCCCCCCATTTTCCAGTTGGACAATTGGCTGAACTTAATCATGAATATTTGCATAAATCAACAGAGGACTTAGCTCTGAATAGGTTTCTCAATCGACATAACCATGAAGGAGCCATACTTTTCCATAATTTCTGGAATTCGGCGGAGATGGTTTAGAGATGAGGCCGCAATTCGCTTACCGTAGCGCTTTTCTACCTCATGCAACCTCTCTTCGTAGACATCGGCAGAATGTGTCCAGGTTTCCATCGTCTCTTTTATGTAATCTCTTTCTTCCTTCACAACAAACCCGCATCGACGAAAAAGTGAGGGCCAATCAGTCAGCAATTCCTTCCCCTCATGATAAAGAATCGTTCGCATACTCTTCTCTTCTTCAGACGTGGGATTGCCAGTAAAAACCAAATCGGAAAAACCGATATGACCGCCCGGCTTCAAAATACGATAGAGTTCTTCGACCAAACAAACCTTCTGCACATCCTTTACACAAATATCACCTGCAACCTCAATACAAAGCGCAGAATCAAATGATGCGTCCTCAAAATCAAGCTCCAACGCATTTCCATGTTGAACATCAATTTGATCTGCAAGACCTTCAACCTCAACCAACTCCATGGCGTGACGAATCTGTTCCCGACTGATGTTAATTCCAGTAATATGACTTCCTGTTTGATTGGCAATTCGCACAGCCGGCGCCCCAATACCGCACCCAATATCAAGAACCCTGTCTCCTTCCTTGATACAGGCCATCTTCGACACAATATCGGTATGGTTATTAAGTGCATCCTCAAGCGTCTTGGTTCCGTTTAAAAAAATCCCGAAATGGAAATTATCACCATAGAAGGCTCGCCCATCATCTGTAATCAAATCAAAATAAGCACCTACGCTCTTATTTGTTCGGCGCCGCAAGACAAAAAGAGGAAAGGCCATTTTCAGGGCAGTGACCCACTTCCGGAGATCAAGTGATCCGCCCTTGGCTGTCAAAATCTTGCGTTTACCCATCACAACCTCTTTCTTGTAAGATTATCCGAACTGCACGATAGATGATATATCTTCACGTGTCAATCCCGCCTCGTAGAATGAACACTTTTTTATATTTTCACATAATGAACAATGAAGTATACTCGATTTATGAAAACAATTCCCATTATTCTTCTCGCCTTGGTAATATCGATGAATGGATGTGGGCCATGTTGCCCGAACCAGAAAGCCATGGATGAAATGAAGACCAAGGCTTACACAGCCGGTCTCAGTGCCAGCATTGCGGGATTCAAGAACACGATGGAAATGCTTTTTGTTACTCACGGGGGTAACTGGACAGCATCAGAAGCGACTGATAAGACTATTGAGAAATTAAACGCAGATCGGGGCACCATGAGAGGTTCCGGAATGGCCGGC
>CAYWXY010000064.1:4915-12913 GCA_964462555.1 uncultured Pseudomonadota bacterium
ACCGCCCCATATCAGATCGTCTTAATCCCGATCGACAGCCGAGGCGTCATTCGAATCGAAGGTTATGGGGAAGATCTTAAGGTTCCACTGGTTGTAGAAGAATATAAAGTGAATTATTAATCCATGATTCACTTTGCTTCGAAATATTCATATGCATCGATGATATCGAGATATACGCCGTCAAAGCCTACATCCACAATGCTCTTCAGATATGAGGAATCATTACCATAGATAATAGCCTGCCAGTCCGCATTCCAATATTCGACCTTATAATTGCCTGGCCAGCTCTCATTTTCTTCACTTAGCCATGATGGCGGTTTTTTATCCCAAGTCGGCTGCCAATACGCACGATACGTTTCAGCCTCTCCGACACTCATATAGGCTATCACCAAACGCTTCCCGCCATTAGCCTTGGTCTTTAGGGACGCCAGCTCAGCAACAGTTAACGCATCAGAACCCTGATAATAGGGATCAATAATGAGAAGATCATAATTTGTCGCAGCAAGAGCATTAATGAAGTCTACCTTCGTCGCATACAAGTCCGAATCGAGAAGATATAAAAAGTTTTTGGCTGCAGACAGGGATTTTACATCTGACGTATTAACATTGTAAGGAGTTACAGGGTACGAAGGGATATCATTCAGATCTCTTTTATTGGCTGCAAAAGAGATATATCCCCTACTCGCGTTTTGCTGATATGATTCATCAACGTGCTTCTTTGTAGAACAATAATCGGTCACCAAAACTTTCAGATCGTTTTCCTCAGCAATATCTGTGAAACCGATCATATAATTTTTTGAAATGTCGGGTGTCGGGGCATCGTCCTCATCATATCCATAAAATAAATCTTCTCGGCCGACACCATCTATCGCTGCAACATATGCAGCATCAACGTTGCCCGTGGGCTTACCGTCCGTTGTTAAAAGACCGTGTCCATTTTGGGGAATGACAATAAAACTCGGTTGCAGACCCTTGGCATATGAACTGATGTTCTGAACAAAATCCCTCATCAACTGCTTGTAGTCGGGACTATTTGAATCTACATTTGAATCCACATTTACCCCCGAATCTGTCCCAGAAGATCCTTCAGAGCATCCGGAACAACCTGAAACAAATAAAACGATAATAGCCAGCAAACTAAAGAATGTGATTTTACAACATCGCATCTTGGATCCCCTATTAGTGGTTCAATAATTTTCACACATTTATAATATAATTTTACAATAAAATCAAGTGGTTATAAGAGAAGCCGCATTTATTAATATTATATTTTTCTAGCAACTTATTCGTGGAATGTGCGAGAAGGAAACAGCTGAAGAAACAGCATGTAGCGGGCCTATCATAGGAGGGATAAGATGGGCAACAAACCAATCCAGTGTGAGTACAATGTCAACGGCTTGGGCGGCTCGAGCTTCATGATGATCGGTGGACGATTAACGGGCCCCGACGTCAATGGGGATGATTCACCAGATCAGCTTCAACCCATGGCTTATGAAGTCACCTACAACGACAAACAGGCCTGCACAAAGTTACTAACCCGAAAATTTTTTCCACTCTTCAAGGGTGGTCTACCCCAGGGTGCCAATAAATTTACGGTCAGTGCCCACCGACTGACAGCCATCTCAACAAAGGGAATGGAGAAGGCAAAGGGTCTCACTTGGAAGATTGCAGAGAGTCCCCTAGCTAGCTTTAGGAATTCACTGATGGTTATGATTGACCTCGTGGATCTACAACAAATTGCTTATAGTGATCAATACGAAGGGAAACCCAACGTTCGGACACAAGACAACTCCTACGACGATACGGAAGTCAAAGAAAACCCCGACGGCAGCTACACCGTCCGATCAGAAACAGTTATCGACACAAGAACAACAACCAGTGGAAAATTGGCTCGCTCCAAAATTGAAGTCGATGATGTCGCTGCCTCCCAGCTTCGCGAAGCATTCAAAATTCCAACCAAGAATGGAGAACTGAGTATCGGCTCAACCATTGACATTATTTATTATAAAGGTATCCCCCAAAAAATTAAGGATAAATACCCAAAGGCCTTCGAGGGTAACATATTGACCGCTACCGTTCTTAATATTAGCGGCATCCATTACGTAACGGTCGACGGAAAATACAAATTAACACCTGCCTTCATGGGCCTTGATGTCGCACCCAAGGGTGAAGACGATATCCTCAAGACAATTCCGATCGACCTTGTTTCAGAAGATTATTCGATTCGTATTATAAAATAGATTACCAGACCCGAAAGAGAATGGGACGAAGGCCAGGAACCCTCGGTTTCTGGCCTTTTTTCACTTCACAACCATATTCCTGTGAAAAATACTTGTAGATTTCACTGCTATTTTCGATCGCCCACTGACTATACTCAGGTAGATTCTCCATCATGAAAATTTTACCCTGATCTTCTCTTAGGCTTTCCTTCCTTGAACGATTTAAATCCCTGAGTATCCCTGTTTCATCATTGGTATCAAAAAGAACAACAATATCTGCCCGAGCATAATCACTTTGACGAAAGTATGGAGGATATTTTTCCCCCTCCACCTTCCCAATGACAACAGTCAGCTCAACTCTCTTCATCTCATTTTCACGAGTCATATGATCGAAACGAAACGAATGTTCCCTATAGCCACTCCCCACATTCCGAACCGAATGATACGGTACATGTGTCAAGTCCTCCTCCAGATATAATTTTTTTAACTCCTTCTTGATCTGTAAAACATATTCCTCACGAATCTCAGAAAAGATCAAATGAACACGCCTGTAGTTAGAATCGTTAAGTATATGAAATGCCAGCTCCAGTGGTGCAAGATGAGACCCCGATGCTGGATAAAGAATGGTAACATCTTTCTTTCCTCGAGTCGGCTTTGGCAATAGTCGCAATAATTCATACGCCACCTCCTTAAAGGCCGGGAGATCATGATACGGCGCCCCCTCACCCGTTTTGCCTGACAGTTCTTTACGAGGAGTAAGTATTGGAGGATCCGACCGACACTCGCGATAAAGACTATGGCATGAAAAATGGATATTGCAGAGCTCATCGAGCCTCACCCCTGAAAGATCGAGACAATAACCGTCCGCATCTTGGCCCACAAACGAAGCTATCTCCGTATCAATAATAGCACAGCGTCTCCCGATGATTTGACACCAATCGTGCGAACGATAATTTTTATTAATATGGTCCGGCATATGCGCATCCCCCACCTTCACGGTTATTATCGTCATATTTTAGAGATTGTTGCGAAACGAACTAAATCGGCGTTTACGCCCGTAAACGCTTATTCAGAGCATCAAACAACATTCATCAGATTTTACCGATAATTAGGATAAGGGGTATGCCATCGGAGAATATATGGTCGATTTTCAGCGGGCTAGAAAATTACCAATGGAACTAAGCAACTGGTTTAAAGAATATATCGGCCAGCAATTCACCCACTACACTTCAGGTCCACCGGGCGATTCTCGAATTGGATTGATTCACGAAAACAGCGAAGTCATTGAACTAAGCGTCTCGGGCCAAAACGTCCAACTCCTCCATGCGATACGATACAAAATATTATTCCAATATTCTCCCCAGCTGGTTCTATCAAGAGGTTTCATTAAAAAGATTCTTCAGCTCGACAATAATAGAAATGAAAGAGTTGTCGATATCGTTAATGCACCCAAAGATTCCGACGAACTTATTAAAAAAATGCAGATACTTTATGAAAGTCTCTCCCCACTGCTACAATCTGCTATCTATTGTTTTGATTTGGGGCCACTTCAGGATTGGCGGCATGGCACCGCTGTAGGGACCCTTGGCTTAACGCGATTCAACAGAGATTACTGCGGAGTCATCGGCTACCACGAAGTCGCTCATTTAAGGACCAGGAAATACATGAGCGAGCATTCAATTGAAACTCCCTATGAAATCTATGACTGGATCGAGGCGGTTCAGGGTGCTGAAAATACGAAAGGCTGGAAGGGCTGGTATGCAATTTTACCTACCAATTATGGAATTGTGGAATCCGGCTTTGACGAGAATGCCAACAAAGATGCTAATGAATATGGATTTGTAAGTCATTACGCGGCCATTAATCCAAATGAAGACATCTCTGAAACCACGGCCTGTATTTATACACGTCCCAAACTCTATAAACAGCTAATGTCCCAAAATGAAATCTTCATCCGCAAACTCGAGTTCCTGAACAAAAATGGTTACATCCGACAAGATCAATATGATTATCTAACTGGAAAGACCAATAAAATCCCCATCGTCCTCCCCCCAGAATGTTTGATCTCAGACCCAGTAAAAAAATAAGGTGGTCGCAAAATGCGACCACCTTAAAAATGCTTATCATTTAATCAAGTTACAACGAACAGGTACCGGAGGAGCAGTAACGTTGTTGTCTCACATCAAGACACATTGTCTAAAATTCGATCAATGCGTAATGATGGAAGATACGCAAAACCCATGAATCCTCATAGAATCCAACGCCAACAACTGGCACACTCCTTGCTAGACATCTCCTAGATGGGAGGCACTGTGACTATTCTTGTCAAACAGGATAACATCGAATCAAAGATCTATATTATCAGAGATCAGCGGGTCATGATTGATGCAGATCTAGCAAATCTGTACGGGGTAACAACGAGTAGACTGAATGAACAGATCAAGCGTAACATCAATCGTTTTCCTTCCGATTTTATGTTTTGTCTCACTCCCGACGAAAAAAGCGAGGTTGTCGCAAAATGCGACAACCTTAAAAACATCAAATATTCCAAATACTTACCAAAAGTTTTTACCGAGCATGGCACTCTGATGCTGGCTAATGTCTTAAAGAGCTAATCAGCTACACTGGTCGATCACAAAAAGTTGTTTTTCAGTGGGATTCTCGTTTTCTAAAGGAAACGGCGCTATGTGGACGTTTTTATCTGTCATATCAATAGGTTAGCCACAACACTTCGTCATCAAATTAAAGCACCTCAGCAACGGAAACAGTCACCTATTCTTTCTTCACCCTTATTATCTATAACTTCATGATATTACTGTTTTATTGATCACATCGACGTTTTCTTAAGCCAAAACAAAGTACTTACAACTCAATGAAGCAATTTTATCACTATTCAATACAATTTCACAACTTTCAGGCTCAGTTTTCCGATAATAATATATCCGCTCATAGCGACTCGAAGATTATAAGCAATCACTGTCAGAAGGAGCATTTATGTCTGTGAAAAATATCTTCAAAACAACACGGGCCAACGATTTAGAGTCAGTCGGCGAGGTCCGTGAAGTTTCCCTTACAGCAGATGAATCGCAAGTTGAGTTCGAGCACAATGGCATTGAATACACATTGGTTAGGGATGATTCAGGAGTGTGTACACTTTCAAGTGCATTTGTATCCGGCCTAGGAAGATTTAAGTGCAGCAAATTCCCCGAACGCATCGTCTTGGGTGAATTTTCTAACCATCTTCATGAAGAAATCGGAATTCAGGTTGATGGAGGATCTCTGCTGCTTGGAATTCCATCAACAAATAAGAGAAGCTATGAGGTCTTTTTGAATATCCATAACAGAGATATCCCTTATGAAGAATATACTATGCAGAGGAATACCGGAAAGCTCTTTAGGATGGGACAGGAAGATGGTGAGAACGGCATTTTAGAGGGAGGAACCCAAAACAAAGAAAAGCTATTGCAAGGCTTAAAAGAGACCTTAGAGAAAAAAAGAATTTTTTTGAGCGAGGAAGATATTGAAAGCTTGGTTACAGATTCCGACCATGATGGATTATATGAAATTGATACAAACATACTTGGAAAAAATTTGTTTCTGTATCTTCGCCGCGAACTCAACATGAGGCAGTTTGTAGATGCCACCAAAACAAGCGCACTATCTGAACGACAGATTGAAGGGTTGCGTGCAAACATTGCTACAGAGTTATCCAAAATACTCAAATCACCCATTTCAAATCCGAACAAAGACCGATTAGTAGATGCCCTCCGAGAATTAATAAAAACAAAACAGTTTAAGCGTTATGCAGAACTCAAACAAAAGTATATGCGTGCGCACTATGCTCATATTGGGAATAAAGGGGATGCATATGAAAGTTTTAAAGTTAATCAGGAAATGATGCTTCCGACAATTTATGATGGAGGTATCCACCCTCCGATAAAAATCGGCGACTGCAATGTATTGGCGTCGATCTCAAGGGATATCGATAAAAGAGCCGGAGCCACACAGACACAATATATAAGTATTAATGTGACACATAATAAAGGAGAACCGGGCTCTCATCGTCTACTCAGCAGCAGATTGGGTAAGGACACATATCTCATTTCTGACAATTGCTATCAAATCTTAGTCCCCACCAAATTGATTGGCAAATTTGGTTTTGCGGAGGCCAGAAAAATTATGATACTTCTCTTGCGGCCGAATCAGATAAATAGAAGCAATAAACCGATTCTAAGCTTTTCACTGATGAAAAGGTATCTGGATGAATATGCAGATATGGCAAATTATGATCCGGATCACCTCAGAAGAGGCTTTGCAGAAGCTCATATGTTCAGATTGCAGCGTAGACTAGAAAAAACAAAGGTAACATTTACCAATCTTGAAAAGTTGCTTCGGCAGGCAGAAAAGCTATATAATGAATATCCACTAGATGATAGGAGTCGTAGTTATACACTAAAGAGAGCGGAAACACTTTTAATTGATGCCATAAATGGACAATTAGATGGTTCCCATGAAGGAATCGTAGATAATTCACAAACAGCAAACGCAAAAGGCTGGCCACGAATATTAGATGCTCTGAAATGGGGTCTATCATGGAAAATCCGAAATAATGTCAGAAACTCATTTGTTTCAGCATTAATAGTCGAGCAAGGCTCAGAACTCTTACATGGAAGCAATAATATTCAGGCGCTAATTAGGAATATCACAGTGGCCAAAGAAATATTGGAAACGAACCATGATCTCCTTGATGGAATAACAAAAGAACGGCTCAAGGAAAGATTGGAAATGATTTTAGAAAGAAATCTAAACGGTAATCCATTTTTATCAAAAGAGATTAAAAATAAAAATTTTCCCGAAATCCTAGAATTGATAACAACAGCAAAGAACTTCAGCTCTAGTTATCATTACCATGTATTAAATAATATTGCTTATCAATTTGCACTTCGTGTAAAATATCCACCTCCTGAATGCCCTGGTGACCCTTCCATCTTAACAAAATCAAAATATGATAAAATATTGTCCGAGTTTGAAACTTTGGTCAAAGATATTCCGGATGACGGAAGCAAACTACATATTAGATATACATTTTTCAGAAGGCTCGCTCATTATCGCATTCCCTATTGAAAGATTTTCAAAACAAAATCACAACGAACACGTACCAGAGGGACAGTTGTTTTCGGCGGTGAGGGGTTGGTCTTCGCGGCTGCCGTCGCGGTAGATCGTAACTCCCTTACAACCCAGACGCCAGGCCTCTTTATAAAGCGATGAAACATCCGCAACCGTCGCGCCGTTTGGGAGATTCACCGTCTTGGAGACGGCATTATCGACATATTTCTGGAACTCGGCCTGAATTCGGATATGCCATTCGGGTGTAATATCAGCAGCCGTCACAAAAATCTTCTGAACCTGTTCCGGAACCTCGCTGAGCCCTTGAACACTTCCACGCCGTTCATCAATCTGCTTCATCAGCTCATCCGAATAAAAACCTTCGGTCCGTGCGATATTCTCGAAGAGTGGATTGACGACATAATAGTCCCCACTCTGGCTGGTGTTCTTATATGTGATGGCAAAGAGCGGCTCGATCCCCGACGATGTCCCGGCAATCATACTGATCGAACCGGTTGGTGCAATCGTTGTTACAGTCGCATGCCGACGAACGCCCTCCTCCGCATAGATACTCAATTTATAATTCGGGAATGAACCACGGTCCGCAGCGAGCCCAGCAGATGTCTCCCATGCCACGCTTCGAATCCGCCCCATCACCTCGCTCGCGAGTTTC
>CAYWXY010000065.1:0-12837 GCA_964462555.1 uncultured Pseudomonadota bacterium
AGATAGGGCTAAACTGATAATTAATGCCACCACACCGTGGTCACATAAATTATCAGTCTCTCCCAATACTCCTCACCACAACCTATTTGCGTAGTCCCAAAGAACCTAGAATCTGACGATACTTCTCAATATCGGACTTCTTGAGGTAGTCGAGCAGTTTCCTGCGACGGCCCACCAACTTTAACAGCCCACGTCTGGAGCTGTGATCCTTCTTGTGAACGGAGAAATGTTCATTGAGTTGATTGATGCGCTCCGTGAGGAGAGCAATCTGAACCTCAGATGAACCGGTATCTCCATCGTGCAGTTTGAAGCTCTTCGAAACTTCTGCTTTTCTTTCGGGTGTCAACATAGTCCGCGCTCCTTAACAAAACTCAAAATATTTGTAAAGCCTTTTTTTATCAAATAGTTCAGCACCTTACGGCACTTTCGGCTCCCTCGTCCCTCATAAACACTTTCGTCAATGGAAGAAGGAAACGATCCCGCTCATCGGGCGAAAAACCTTCAAGCTGTTGTAATCCTACAGCATTCTCAATAGTAAAACCGCCCGTCAATGTCCGCCTGAGCTCCTCCATAACCGCCCCACAACCAATAATTTTTCCAATATCGTCGCAGATAGAGCGAATATAGGTCCCCTTCGAACAGGTGATTCGGGCAGAGACACGCGCACCATCAATCGATACAATAGAAAACTCAAAGATTTCTACCTGTTGCGGTGGCAAATCAATCATCCGGCCTTCACGCGCCCACCGATAAAGTGGACGACCTTGATATTTTTTTGCCGAATAGTATGGCGGCTTCTGTTCAATGGAGCCGGTAAAAGAGGGAACGGCATCATTCAGACGGCGCTCAAAATCATCCGGAAGACTCTTTCTCTCAACAATCTCACCCTCCAGATCAAATGTCGTCGACCGCACGCCGAAGAGGATATCGACCTCATAAGATTTTTTCCCCTCCATGAGACGACTCACCTCTTTTGTTGCACGATTTAGACAAACAGGAAGAATACCCGTTGCAAGGGGATCGAGCGTTCCGGTATGGCCTGCCTTTTTCGCCTGATAGAGATATTTCACCCGCCGCACCACATCGTGCGACGTCATCCCCTTCGGCTTATCCACAACAACAACACCATCCATTATCTATGACTCCTTAATTGCCTGAGCAACAGCCTTCTCAACAGTCTGCTTCACCAACCCAAGGGGCCCTCGGATCGTGCAGCCGGCTGCATGTTCATGACCACCACCGTCAAATTGACGAACCAACTTGGAAACATCAACCGTATCTTTGGATCGAAACGAAATTTTATATTCATGTTTAGCCTTCTCGCGAAGCAAAACGGCTACACGAACACCCTTCACAGAGCGTGGCACATTAATGAACTCTTCGGCCATATCAACCTCGGCACCCGAATCTTGAAACATCTGATCCGTCAAAACCATCATTGCCATCTGACCACCTAACAAATATTCCATTGTATCAATCGCCAAATTCATCAAACGATACTGATTTGGATGAACACGCTCCTCCATATTCTTACTAATCACCCAAGTCGAAGCTCCCTTCTCAACTAACTCAGCAGCCATCGTAAGTGCGTGCTTTGTCGTATTGGAATATCGAAAAAAGCCTGTATCAACAATGATCGACGTCAAAATCAGGGTCGCGATGTCAGCATCCACCTCCACCCCCATCCGTCTGAAAATATTATAAACAAGTTCGCCGGTCGATGATGCCGTATCATCCAGGTAGGCCACATCCGCCTCTTCACCACCCGTGACATGGTGATCAATGCAAAGCAATTGGCCACGTCGTTCCTTCGATGGAAAATGTTTTCCCGCACGTTCCGGCTGTCCACAGTCCAACATGATCGAGACATCAAACGAAGCATCATCAGAAACTTCCGTTACCAACTGATCTGCACCGACAAAAAAATCAACAACACTTGGCACACCATCCTGATTGTACATCACAACGTCTTTACCCATCTTCTTCAAAACAAGGCCCAATGCCAACGTCGAGCCAATACCGTCTCCATCCGGGTGTGCATGAGACGCAAGAAAAAATGTCTGATTGGACTTTAGGACATCAATTATTTTGTCGCAAACTTCACTCATAATTCCCCCACATCACCATCATCCTCTCCCATCTGACCATTTTGGCGCAGATCATTGAGGATCTTGTCCATTTTTTCACCCTGTTCAATCGTTTCATCAAAATAGAAACGAAGTTCCGGAACCAACCTGAGGTCAAGCTGTTCGGCCATCACCCGCTTAAACACTCCTGACGCCTTCTCTAGACCTTCCCTTGCCCTCTTGCGAATACCTGAAATCCCATCAACATAGTAATAAACCTTTACAATCTGCAAATCGTCCGTCATCTGAACGTCTGTAATCTGAATCCCCTGAACACGTGGATCCGACAAGCGGTTACGACAGACTTCAGCAATCAACTGGTATATTTCACCCGCAATACGGGCAGACCTTTTAAAAGGCAATTTTCTCACAACGACCTCACTTATTTACGGAGAACATCAATCTATATGGCGCTCTCCGTAGTGCTCATCATTAAAATAGATATATTCTGTCCTTTGATTAATAAGATGAGAAGAGCCAACTTCATAGATACGATCCAGAATTTTATCTATAATCGAATTTAACTTCTGTTTCGAATTGCCGACAATAGCAAATCCCAGCTCAGCACGCTGCCAGAGTTCTTGATGTCCAACCTCTGAAACGGGAATTTTAAAACGCGAGAAAACGGAATCCTTAATTTTCCGAACGATCTGCCTCTTCTCTTTAAGCGAACGATGACCATTTAAAACCATATCGACCTTACACAGACCGACGATCATAAATTATTCCTTATCAGAATCAGATTCTTCCGCTTCTGCTTCAGCATCAGCTTCCTCTTTTTTCGCCTCTTCCAGCTTCTTGGATGCCTCTTTACTCTCTTCCCACGTCGTCGCTATTTTTTCAATGATGTAGGCTTCTATCTCATCACCAACCTTAATATCACCATATCTTTCAATCCCAATACCACACTCCAACCCGCTGTTCACCTCTTTGGCATCATCCTTGAAGCGTTTAAGGGAGAAAATCTTTCCGTCATGAATGATGACGTTATCCCTAAGCAAACGGACGCTGGCAGAACGCGTCACCTTACCCGATGTCACCATGCATCCAGCAATAACCCCAATCTTCGGAACCTTAAAGGTATCTCGAACCTCTGCACGCCCCAGAACCTTTTCGATTTCCTTCGGTTTGAGCATACCCACGATGGCCTTTTTAATATCGTCGAGCATTTCATAAATGACCGAGTATCTCTTGATCTCAATCTTCTCTTGCTCAGCCAATTCTCTTGCCGCAGGATCGGCCACAACGTTAAAGCCCATGACGACTGCATTGGAGGCCGTAGCCAACATGATATCACTCTCTGTGATACCACCAACCCCGGCATGGATAACACGAATCTTCACATCATTCGTGCTCAGACCTGGGAGAGAATCACTCACCGCATCCGAAACACCCTTCACATCTGTCTTGATGATAATATTGAGCTCTTTCGTCTCGCCATGTTCAATCTGAGTCTTTAGATCTTCCAATGTCACACGACTCCGTCTGGCAAGCATATCCTCTCTCTGTTTTTGGGTACGCTTTTCGCTTACCAACTTGGCATTCTTCTCATCATCAACAACGATAAAACTTTCCCCAGCCTCAGGAACTTCTGAAAGGCCTAATATCTCAACAGGGTCTGATGGATAAACCGCTTCAACCGGCTCCCCTCGACTATTGTTCAGGACACGAGCACGGCCCCATGCGGCGCCACTCACGAGAGAATCACCCTGTTTCAACACACCCTTTTTCACAATACCAGTGACAATGGGACCCCGACGCTTATCCATTCGAGATTCGATCACAATACCTTCGGCACACCCACTACGAACCGCCTTCAGCTCAAGAATTTCCGCCTGAAGCAATACCATTTCAAGAAGCTGATCAATTCCCTCTTTCGTCTTTGCCGATGTCGGAACGCAAATGGTGTCACCGCCCCAATCCTCAGGTTGAAGACCGGCTTCCGATAACCCACGCTTTACCTTGTCAGGATCTGCATTCGGTTTGTCAATTTTATTGAGGGCAACAATAATTGGAACCTCTGCTGCCTTTGCATGATCAATCGCCTCTTTCGTCTGCGGCATCACACCATCATCCGCCGCTATAACAAGAATAACGAGATCGGTTACCTGCGCACCACGTGCCCGCATATGAGTAAAAGCCTCATGGCCCGGGGTATCCACAAACGTGATCTGCTTATCATCGTGCGCCACTGTATAGGCACCAATATGCTGAGTAATACCACCCGCCTCACCCGACGCAACATCGGTTTCACGAATAACATCCAGAACCGATGTCTTTCCGTGATCCACATGTCCCATCACCGTTACAACAGGCCAACGCGATTCTTCATCGCCTACTTTTTTACCCTTAACAGGAGTTTTTAGAACCTCTTCTTCTTTAAAGCCCACATGCTCAATTTCATAACCATACTCTGCAACAATGAGGGATGTCGTTTCAAAATCAATCGTGGCATTCATCGTCGCCATCGTTCCGAGATCCATCAATTTTTTGATAATATCCGATGCCTTCACACCCATCGACTGTGACAATTCCGAAACAGAAATTCCCTCACTCATCTTAATAACTTTTTTGATCGCCTTCGGCTCTGTAATCAGCGTCTTCTTGAAGCCCTTCTTTGGCGCCTTACGCTTTCTCTGGTGACGAACACCCGGCTCAAAAACACGAGATCTCTGACGCTGGGGATCCATTGTCTGATCCTGCTCACCGGTCACTACTCGAGCATACTGCTTAAGGCCGCCCTGCTTTTGGATGTCTTCAAGCTGCAACTCTGCCCTGCTTTTTCTCCTTTTCGATGGACGCCTTAGTAACGCCTCTAAATCCTTAGCAGGCGGTGGCGGGGCAATTACGGCTGAAGTTCCCCTCTCTGGTGCAGGTTCGGGTTCCTCGACCTCTTCAGGCTGAGCAATAATCCTAAGTGACTTCTTCTTCTCATCAACAATCTCAATGGGTCGTCTTCTGACAACCTTCTTAACCTCAACGACCTCTTCATCCGTCGGTACCGTTGTCTCAGCAATCGACTCTTCAACATCTACAGTTGCATCCACTTTCTGTTCAGCATCAACCGTTTCTGGCGCAGCTACTTCCTGAGCTTCCGGTTTGACCTTTTCCTTGGGAGGTTGTTTAGCCTTTCTACGCCGAATGACCGTCGGGCGAATCCGTTGCTCAACAACATTCTTTTCCTTTGGCGCATTTTCCTCAACCTTGATTTCACGCTGAACCATAAATACCCTACCTCTAAATCACTCTTACTCCGGTTTATATGTCTCTTCAATGGTGGCATCGTCGCCACTGTCATCTTCATCTTTTTCGGGCTGAACAGCCTCTTCGATCGTTTCTTCGGCCTCTGGAGCAGCTTCTTTGGACTCCGCTTCCGGCCTCTCCAACTCAACCGTGTCTTCCGCATCCTCTTCAGCAGCCTCAGCCGCAGCTTTTGCCTCCGCTGCCGCTACCACTTCTGCCTCAGCGGCAGCCTTCGCTTCGGCCTCTGCCTTCTCCGCATCCTCCACGGCTGCAATCTCGGCTACAACGTCCGCTGTCGTCTTTCCTTCGGCCACAAGGGTGTGCGATTTTTGATGCAACGCTGTCAAATTCTCTTGAGAGAGACTTGGAACCTTTAGAAACTCCTCTAACAACGTTCCCTCAATCTCCTCAATGCCACGATACCCATGAGTATAGAGCACAAAGGCCATGTCTTTCTCAATTTCCAACAATCTCACCAATGCCAGCTGATGACGCCTGGACAGCTCCTCAATTTTAGTCTCGCTCAGGATATCAATACTCCAACCACATAACTCCGCGGCCAATCGTACGTTTTGTCCTCGCTTACCAATAGCAAGCGACAATTGATCATCCGGAACAACAACTTCCATTATCTTTTCGCGCTCTTTAACAATAACTTTAACAACCTCTGCCGGTGCAATTGCATTGCAAACAAAACGCGCGGGATCATCGTCCCACACGACGATATCAATCTTCTCACCCTTCAGCTCATGCACAACACTCTGAACACGAGACCCCTTCATGCCCACACAGGCACCGATGGGATCAACATCGGAATCTCTGGAAGTAACAGCAATTTTGCAACGATAACCAGCCTCTCTAGCAACACTCTTAATATTCACGACACCATCAGCGATTTCAGGAACTTCCATTTCGAAAAGACGCACAATAAACCGAGGGTCTCTTCTGGAAATAATTAACTGATGACCTTTGCCCGGTTTATTTACTTCCAGAAAAAAACCCTGGACGCGTTCGCCAATATTAATTTTTTCAGTGGGGATCATTTCACTTTTTGGCATCACCGCTTCAGTTCGTCCAAGGTCGATAACTGCATCGCCCTTCTCAAAACGACGAACAATACCGGTCACCAATTCTCCCGTGCGGTCCTTGAACTCTTCGTAGACAATATTCCGCTCAGCATCACGAATCTTCTGAATGATAACCTGCTTCGCCGTCTGCGCCGCAATTCGGCCAAAAACAGAAGGGTCCATCTTCACTCCGATGCTGTCACCCACTTCCGCCTCAGGATCGAGTTCCTTTCCCTCCGCCATGAGCATCTCGGTATTCTCATCTTCAATAGTTTCCACAACGGTCTTGAACTGAAACAGCTCAATTTCACCGGATTCCTCATTGTAGTGAGCTTCCAAGTCTCCAAGGTGCCCCCACTTTTTACGGGCCGCCGTTAAAAAGGCCTGCTCAATTGCTTCGATCAGGACATCCTTTGGAATACCCTTTTCTCGGCCGACCTGTTCAATCATCCGATCTAGATTTTCGAACATTTTTGACATCTTATTTTCCTCCACGAATAGGCGTTTCAACTAACCGAGCCTTAAATATTTCTGTAATAGGAATTTCAACAACTTCCCCTTCTCTTTCCAACTGAACACAACCCTCTTGAACTCCCTGAATAACTCCACTAAAATTCCGCCGTCCATCAATCTTTGCAATCGTTCGAATCTTGGCCGGGGTTCCTGTAAAACGAACAAAATCCCGTTCTTTCCGAATTGGACGCGGTGTTCCTGGAGAAGAAACCTCCAGGTTGTAATGTTGGGGGATAATATCCTCAACGTCTAACAACGCACTGACCGCACGAGAAACTCTTTCACAATCACCAACGGTAACACCCTGAGGAGGGGCATCAATATAAAGTCTCAGAACCCAACTGTTGCCCTCATTCAAATACTCTATCTCAACCAACTCACATCCAAGTGACTCCACCGTCGGCGTCACGATCTCATCGACTTTTGCAACAAGTGTCATTACTTCCATAAAAATTCGATCTCCAAAAAAAAATGGGCCAGTGAGCCCATATCATTCGTCTCGAAGTTGCGGCGAGTATACATAATGAGCATTTAACATCAAGGATTTATTCGTTTTTTTGGCTTGTCCGCACGAAGTAAATAGAAAAAGTCTTTAATTTCAAAAAGATAGGGGGAACACTCGGCTCCCCCTATCGCTACGATTGGCGTAATATATGGATCTATCGGCTAAACGAATGTCGGTGATGAATCGTCTCCAGAACCGATTTCTTGTTCTTGGAGTACATTGTGTTCGCTTTTCCGATCGCTTCAAGACGGCGTTCAACCATGAAATCAGCGGCCTTTGCCGTGCTCGTATTCATCTCATCCGAAATCTTAAAGACATGAGCCAAATTATAATAAATACCGCGCGTCAAACGTTCGGCCCTCTCACGACTGTAACCTTCGAGCTCGAGAGAAACGTTAATCAATCCACCTGCATTGATAATGTAATCTGGCGCATAGAGAATACCACGTTTCCTAAGAATATCACCATGATCAAGACGATCCAACTGATTATTCGCGGCACCAGCAACAATTTTACATTTCAGTTTTTCAACAGTATCATCGTTAATAATCGCACCCATCGCACATGGTGAAAAAATATCACAATCCATTGTTACAATTTCACCCGGGTCAACAATCTCAATATTGAATTCAGCTTTAATCTGCTCTAACTTTTCTTTATCAATATCCGCGACAAAAACTTGCGCACCATTATTGACCAGCATCGGAATGAGGTGGTGACCAACATGTCCAACACCTTGAACCGCAACCTTTTTTCCCTTCAGATCTTCATTTCCACATGATTTATTTAAACAGGCCTTGATTCCCTGGAATGTTCCAAGAGCCGTAAATGGCGACGGATCACCACTACCACCATGACTTGTTTCGATACCCACGACATAATCGGTCTCTGAAAAGGCATATTCCATATCATTGACATCAGTATTAACATCTTCCGCTGTGATATAACGACCACCCAGAGTATTTAAAAAACGACCATAAATTTTGAAAAGCATTTGGGTCTTATCCTTCTTAGGATCCCCAATAATCACGGCTTTCCCGCCACCCAAGTTTAAACCGGCAGCAGCAGCTTTATAGGTCATACCGCGAGAGAGACGCAAGACATCGCGAAGAGCCTCTTCATCATTCGCATAGTTCCACATCCGAGTACCGCCCAAGGCCGGTCCCAATGTCGTGTCATGAATAGCGACGATTGCCCTTAGACCAACATCTTTGTTCTGGAAAAAAACGACTTGCTCGTGACCAAACTCTTCCATCGTAGCAGTCAGCGAAAGAACCATATATCCTCCCTTTTCAACTAGTAAGAAAAGCCTTGCGGATTACCCGCTCCAAAAAGCGAGTGGATGCTACTTAGCGAAATTATTTTTGTCAATGGTTTTCCCGAGAAGAAATATTGAAATACTTAATCCTTATGACTTACAGCTTATAACTTATAACTAAATATAGACACTAATGTGTTCATCTGTAATATTACCATCCTTGGCAAGAACACACACACTCCTAAGAACCTGTTCCAACTCAATAATATTCTTGGGCCAAGCATGCTGCATCAACATTTTAAGAGCTTTGGGTGTAATTGAATAATTATCCACTTTATTTTCGATAGCAATTTTGGAGAGAAAATGATCGGTAAGTAACGGAATATCGGCCTTTCGCTCGCGAAGAGGAGGAATGTCAATCACCACTTCGGTAAAGTATTTTACCAGATTTTTATTCATCTTACCTTCTTTAACCAAGTCATCCATCTTCCATGTCGTACTCACAATCAAACGAACATCCAGAGAACGCCCCTTCTTATCCAGAAGACTCACGAATTTCTTATCCTCTAAAACCTTTAGCAATTTTTTCTGCAAATTCGCCGACATCTTATCAACATCCGCAAGAAAAAGAATGCCATCATGGGTCGTCTCAAAGGCACCCTCCTGCTCTCCACCCCAGAGAGTATGTTCAAGAAACTCTTCAGTCACGCTAGAGACATCAACCTTTTTCCAGAGACGTTCATGATAAATGCCCGAAGAAAAAATGATGCGTGCCACATGCTCACGCCCTGTCCCCACCTCACCTGTAATCAAAATAGGCATGTGTGAATCCTTGACTTGATCCACTAATTCCTTAATTTTTAATACGGCCTCCGACTGGCCAACCAACTGTGCTTCTGTCGGAATCTGATATTCTCCGGAAAAAACTGCTGTATCCCCAGTTGCCCCCTCCGCACCTTGCGGCAAGTTAACAGTCCCTTCCTTTACCTTCTTTTTCGCTGGAATAGACGCCTTTCCGGTATCAGGAAGTTGTTCGATCTCATTATCAACTTTAATATCAATCTGGGAAATATAATCTTTCAACCGAACGCTATCTTCAAAAACCTTCTGCCTGAATTGCTGTCTTAAAAATGACTCACGATATTCCTCAGAAAGAGTACCCGAAATATCATCAATGATCTCCTTCGCCTTTGCCACATACTTGGCCGACTCCATCTGATCACCCAACTTCTGATAATACTCTCCCAAGTTATGATAAATTTCCCCTACCAGCTCTCTCAAATCTTGCTTCTCCGCATGCCCAACCAATTCAACCAATCGTTTACCAATAGCCTCTGATGGTTGAATCTCCTTAATCACGGACAATTTACTCCGAAGCAACTCTAACTTGATATCCGTCTCACTAACATTTTCTCCCTCGGGCCACTGCATACTGATCTTCTGAAGATATGCTTCCGCATCTTCAACACGTCCCAAGTCAAGCAACATGTCGGCCGCACCATAACTTCCCCACAGAATCAAATCGGAACGTTCCATCTCTTCGCCCAAACGCACCACATTTTCCAAATAAGCCAACCCCTCTTTGTATCGTCCCAAATTTTTATAGAGATACGCAAAAGAAATCTGTGCCCAGGCCTCCATATGATGATCGCCAAGTCTCTGAAAAACCGTCGCCGCCTCGTTCAGATAACGTCGCGCAACATCCTCCAGACCCAAATTAATATAGAGTGTTCCTAGCGTTAGAAAGTTACCCGCCAGATCCTTTTCCGAACCCGCATGAGACGCCAAACGGATACTCTCTTTCACATACTCCAGAGCATCAGTAAACAACGCCTTGCTTTGACAAATCGAAATCATGTTACCCAATATGGCCATCGAGCTGTGCGTATCCCCAATACTATTATAAAGCTCCCAGCTCTTTTTACAGGCCTCCAACCCTTCATCAAGGAGACCCGTCTGCTGATAAACATAACCGAGCTGACTTAAAATCGAAGCAGCCAGATGTTTGTCCTCCGAAAAGAATTCATATTTCTCGCGATAAAAGGCAATGGCCTCTTCATACTTCCCCTGTTGAGCGAACGCGAGCCCCAGATTGTTGTTAGCAATCTTGCGCTTATCTTCATCCGAATACTCTTCCTGTACAATCCGATGTGTTTCTTCAAATTTCTGGGTAGCCTCTTCGACTTTTCCCATTTGAATATAACATTGGGCCTCTTCATTACGAAGTCGTATGTAAGTGGAATTTTTATTATCCTTGTCTGTCAACTCAATGGCCTTGAGTATGTATTTCAGCGCTTCTTCCGGCTGATGTTGCAGACGGCTAGCCCAACTCTTGCTCGTTAGATCTTCGATCGTCTCTTCGGTTACCCTCGCAGCCTCTTCCAAATGTTTCAAGGCATCATCGTAATTCGCATTTAAGATAAATTGTCTGGCCAGTTTTCGATGCATCGTCGGAAGGCGCTCATCATCATCGGACAGATTATCAATGGTCTGACGATAATATTGAAAGGCATCGTCCAGCTCATGACGCTCCTCCTTGGCTTCGCCCGCACGAATCAGGTAATCCGCCACTTTCCCTGGATCAGCACCAATCAATGCATACCTAACAATCGCATCGACATCCTGAGACTCTTCTTTTTCAAAATGTTGTAGAAGCTTTGACCCAATCGTCTTTTTCTGTTCATCACTCAACACCTTGATTCCGGCAAGAGACACAGCTCCCGTCGCAATCTGATATCGATCTGTGTCACGATCAACTGACACAAGTCCGTCCTTAATTAGCTCAGAGAGGGCTGTCTCAACCGTCAATCCGGCAAAAACTATCAACTGCTGTTGAGTCAGTGGTTTTCCAGCAAGAGCAAAATAACCAAGCAGCTGTTTGGCACCATCATTTAATTTTTCAATCCGTCCAATGAAGAGCTGGTGTGCATCACCACTCAATCTGGCCGTTGGAGAATCAAGAGCAGCAATCGCCTCTTTGACCAACTCTGGAATTCCACCCGAAAAATTCAAAATATCCTTTACCTGATTAACCGGCGGATCGGACTCTCCCAACGAAAGACGAATATACTGCGTAATGTCTTCCGTAGTAAAAGGCTTCAGGTATTCAATGTCCACATCGAGATGTAGTGCAACGGGAAGTTGATCTTCCGGCCCCTCTACCGACATTGTCGCAATCAAGTAGACCAGATTTGGATCACCCAAAAATCGGGACGAATAGAGCGTATTGGCAAAGCCAGTAATGATCTCCTTCACCTGGCGGTTGCATCGATCAAGATTGTCGACCATCATGCAAAATGGTTGTTTTTTTAAGAGTTCATCCTCCAGATCCGACTCCTGCACACCTTCCAACCCGACGGCCTTCTTAAAAAGCTCAATATCCTGACCTTCATTCTCTCCGCGAACAATATAGGTATCCAGTTCCGTGAGCTGCGTAATATACTTGGCCTCTTTTAAAATCCGAGACTTACCGGAACCCGAGGGCCCCGAAAGGATCAGAGTTTGGTGATCATCTTCTGTCAGGGGCTTTTTTTCACTCAATCGATGAAGAACCGATCGGATTTTAAATATAATCGGATCCCGAGCAACTAATGGACCCTCTTCCATCAACGTTGCCACCAATTTCTTCTGCGTCGTTGTATAGGTTTTGCCCGTATGAAGTTCGATGAACTTAATGATCACCGATGCCGAAGAAAAACGTTCCGTTGGAATCGGACGTGTCAGTTTTTCGATGACCTCGATCAAATATTCCGGCACATTTCGTTTTCTAAGCGGCTCTACTTCAATCGCATCGTGATTGACATGCCACTGCAAAACATCCTTCATCGTGTTTCCCTGAGGCGGATAGTCACGTGCCAACATGCGATACAAAACAATGCCCAAGGAATAGAGGTCGGCACGATAATCGATCCCCTGCGTCTTGGTAATCATCTCAGGACTGATATAGCGAACCGTTCCGGCAATATTTTCGGGAGTCTCAAATGATGGTGCCGCCAACCCAAAATCAACAATTTTGGCAAGCGACTGCTCCCCGGACGACGTCATAAGGATATTATCACCTTTAATATCAAAATGGATCAGACCTGCGGCATGGATAAAACCGAGGGCATCCGTAATCTGGACAAA
>CAYWXY010000066.1:0-12647 GCA_964462555.1 uncultured Pseudomonadota bacterium
GAAGCGCAAAGCGAACAGATCGACGGGCCGTTGCAACATCTGCCGTGAAGGTTATCGATCATGCATTGAAATCGGTCAAAGGTGATGTTGTCTATCTCATCGATTCCAGTGGCTCGATGAGGGGAAAACTTTGGAACCAGGTTAGGGCCTATTTTCGAGCAAACCGTGTCGGCAAAGGACGTCTCTTCAATTTTGACAGCAAAGGTGTCAAAAGAGGCCTTGGACGTGTCGACGGAGGCACACACCTCTGGGATAGCATACACGACACTATTGCTGGAACAAAAGACAATCCCGATCCGTTGGCTCACAAATTCCCCGGCATGAGAAAGGGACAACACCTAGTCGTCCTAACAGACGGAATAGACGAGGGATCGGAACATACTGCTGAGGAAGTCAGAAAACTTGCCAGCGACCGCGGCATCAAACTATCGATCATCTTCCTCGGAGAGTATAAGAGATAAAACCAATCCAACTCCCGGCGCTAAAAAACAACTGATCTATACACTGGAAGGACACTGAGTCACCAATTCATCAGAAATCTTTGTAAATGTCGCCTCATCACCGGCTGAATCCTGAACAACGATTGAGCTGCCATTGAAATCGACTGAAACATCTATAAAACCGCTAGGATTAGAGGCTGATGCCAACTCAAAAGAGAGCAGGTTCGGAAACGGTTTTGAAAAATCAGTTATCTCTATAAAATCGATCTTATGAGCATCAAAAATGACATTTGGATCGGCAATATAAAGCTCTATATCGGTACTAATCTGAAAGGCCTTAAAGATCACGCCGCCACTGCCCGTGTCCCAGCAATAGGTCCCTTTATATCCCCCCAACCATTCGGGATCATCTTCACCATCATCACCTGCAGGGGGATCAACATCTGGCAGATCAGCACCTTCGTCTATATCTGACGAAAACTCTGACGCATCTGTTGTGCCATTCTTGTTCCCCTGCATATAACAGGTATTATCACCAACATCGCAACCAATAGCGACCACATCGCTACCATAATAACCATTACAACTGAGCGAGGAACCATCCACCATGATTGATGCCGATATTGGACCACTGATGGTTTCATCTTCATCTTGCTGAGTTGCTGCAACATAGTCATCTTCACTCGAGGAGTCACCAGAAGAAAATCCTCCAGTACCGCCAAAACCTTTGGCCAAATTGCCAAGAGCCGCCTCTGACACCGGTTGCGGGACAATCGATATCTGTCCATCTTCTGAAATAGTCAACGTCTCATTAACATCGGCAAACGAACAGTTACTCATCACAATCAAAAAGGAACCTGTTGCTGATACGCTCACCTGCTGACCTTCACCCCCCCCACATGCACCGCACGCAAAAGAGATGATAGCAATGATACCAACGATCCAATGTCTCATACGACCTCCAAAAAATATTAGCCCCTCTGTTACAACTATTATCGGAAACGACGACCCCTAAAGTTCTCCTCATTCGTAAAATAACGTTTCACGTAGGAAACATGGCAACACCATAAATCAAAAGCCGTCTACCAAAGGCAGACGGCTTTTATGGGTAAAGACCTCGGGGAGTCTGTCGATAAGATGGGTCAATCCTATCTAGGGGAGAGGTCTTATTATATCGTCGTTAAGTGTTGCCTCCTTTTACTTCTTTCGTTCCGTTCACTATAGTTATCGGCACGCGAACCCTTAACGTTTCGGATCACCCCCCATTTCTGTTTCGCATAGGAAACACCTTTTTACTAGACAATTCCCAACAATTCCCTCATATTAGCCCTCGTAAGGCTTAACCAATTCAAAAAAGGAGAGGGACATGGCAGTCAAGAAGAAGAAAAAGGTCGTCAAAAAGAAAAAAACGGCCAAAAGAAAAGTCGCAAAGAAAAAAGTAGTGAAGAAAAAAACAGCTAAGAAAAAAGCTGGCAAGAAGAAAGCCTTTGGCGGATACACAATCAGTTTTAAGGGCTGCAAAGATAGCGCTGAAAAGATCTTCGGATCAAAGCCAATTGCTCCAAGCTCAATGACAAAATTGATTTGGGCCTATGTGAAAAAGAAAAAACTGGGCGGAAAATAGTTTTAGTTTAAATATAGAAAACCCCTAGACTGCATTGCAGCCTAGGGGTTTTTTTATGATTCGTCATTCGGTAACTTTAAAAGTTGCATATTCACACAGGCCGTAACGCCCGTATCATCAGCATCTCCGGCATCCCCCACCATCGCGTGAATCTCTTTTCGAAATTCGATCATTTTCTGCTCAAGTCGTTCATAATTTTCTTTAGAAACAGAAAGCACTCGAGCCGAATATTCCTTATCATCGACCACATCCGCCCTTGGGGGAATATTAATTATTTTACTCAACTCCTTATAGTAGTGATCCTTCTCGTCGTGCGTCTTGGCTTGATTGAAGAAGACGAGGGACTCGAAGAACTCTGCCTCTTTTCCGGTCATTCCAAGGCCTCTACAGACGTTATAGATACCCTTTTTACCGAGGTTTCTATTACCATCTGCCACAAGCTTCAGTTGTCCCGACGATTTAAAGCCCGCCTTTCGGTTAAAGTAGCGAAAGGAAAAATTGGGATTCTCCTGACGCATATGTGTGATTCGATCCTTCAAAAATTCACGATAATTGAGATACTCAAAAACATTATTCATAAAGACCTCGCCCGATAAAGAGTTATTGCCAATAGTTACATATCATTATCGGCTGGAGATCCAGATGTGTTGCGAAATTGCCCCACTTTGTGTTTCCAGAAGGAAACAGATTGTCCTATAAAAAAAGCCTCCCTAGATCTGTCTCCAGAGAGGCCTCAGCAAGCCCTATAAAACACTTCTAAGCACCACTAGTTATCAAAATATTCCTCGATATAATCATCCTCATTTCCAAGCTCTCTATCATCGTCCCCTCCTCCAAAATATTCTTTAAAAAACTCGTTCATATCTTCATCAGTTTCTTCATCCTCATCATCCTCTTCGATAGAGACTCCTCTTACCGATGTATTACGGCCAAGATCTTCAGGCTCAAATTCTTCACGTTCAACTTCCGCGTCATCCAATGAATCCATAGCCACCTCACCCGCCTTCTCTTTTGATGTTTTGTAATCACCTTCTCCCCCTCCATGGATTAGGTCATAACCACCCTGACCATCAATCTTGTCCGATTCAGCCTGGAGAGTTTCATACTTAGCATAGAGCTCCTCACAGGCAATTTCCTCTTCAGTAGTATTAGCCAAAATAAAACACTCTTCCAAACACTCAAATGGCAGCCTCCTTAATTTACCACTCCAAAAGACATCTAATGTGTCACCACATTTCTCCATGGCATCAAGAATGATTGTTTTTGATTTATCCTGTAGAGCTTCCCCAAGATTGCTTGGATTACTCCAGAACTCTTCAGCATCTTCGTCTCGCCCGTCCCCATTGCTATCAAACGATAGAGGAGCCATGCATTCGTCCTCAAGATCCTCACAATAGACTTTGGCAAACGTATTGCCATAAAAATCATAACACTCATTAATACAGTTACACGGTGTTATCCTGCTATCGCCGGTAACATAATTGACTATCTTTGTTTTACACCGATCGTCTGAATAAGCATTGCCGCAAGCAAACACGAATCCAATGATTAATATCGCTGTTATTAAATATTTCATCTTGTTACCTCCATTTACATAGATTGATGTTATTATTTATTCACCCAGCAAACCCTTAAAAAAATCATCGATTTCTTCTTCTAGGTCATCGCCGCGATCATCCTCTTCGATAGAGACTCCTCTTACCGATGTATTACGGCCAAGTTCTTCAGGCTCAAATTCTTCACGTTCAACTTCCGCGTCATCCAATGAATCCATAGCCACCTCACCCGCCTTCTCTTTTGATGTTTTGTAATCACCTTCTCCCCCTCCATGGATTAGGTCATAACCACTCTGCCCGTCGATTCCATCCTCACCGCCGTCATCCTCATAACAATCGCCATTAGTAGAATCGTGATCCATATCCATCAGACCATCCTGTTTTTCTCTTGTGCACGCATCGGTCAGATCGAGACAGAGTTCCTCCTCAAACAATTGACCGCACGCCTTGAAACAGCGACATGGAGGCACCACATCATCATTGCCTTGATCTAACGCATCAAAATAGTCGGCTACCAGAATGGAACACCTAGGAGGTTTCAGGTCGATCAGCTTTTTGGCCATATGGATCTCTTGTATGGCCTTGTCCTTTGAAATGATATCTGTATTAAATTTCATATAGGCAAAAGCATGAGAACAAGCCGCTGTGCACCCAACAACCATTAGAAAGATAAGTAGACGTTTCATCGACAACCTCCATTTTAAATATGTTCGCCAGACTCAATATAGTTATCGGCCGAGTGACCACCCAACGTTTCGAATAGGTGCTACTTTCCGTTTCATATAGGAAACGGAATATCTCAATAATATCATATGGATAAGGAAAGCCTGAACCCAGATTCCAATAATGAAATGGGTTCAGAATATCACTAGCTTGAAAGAATTTTATTTCAGAAAATGTAGTTTAAGAATCGCTGCGGCTAGAAATCTTCTTTGGTTTGGCGCGACTCTTTGTCGTACCATCACCAAGCTGTCCATCAGAATTCAGCCCCCAACAAATGACAGCATCGTCAGCGGTTATCGCACAGGTGTGATAATTCCCTGCATCCAGTGTTTTGAGCTCGGCAGGTACCGATTCGATCATTTTCGGTGTGGAATAGGTGCCCGCGTGAGGCAGACCAAGCTGGTTCTCAGTATTGTCGCCCCAGCACCAAAGCTGGCCGTTCACATCGGAACCACAAACATGTGCATGCCCAGCTTTTATTGAAGACAATTTAACGGAAGAAGCAATCGGCTTCGGTGCTGCCTGATTAACCTCGACAGTACCGTTTCCCAACTGCCCTTTATCATTATCTCCCGAACACGACACAATATTATTTTCATCGCTCACACATACAAAATTATTTCCAACAGCGATCGAGTCAGCGATACCGATTGACTCATGGCCTGGATAGTAAACCTGATAGTTGATTCCCCAACAGGCTACTTTTGATATATTTTCCGAGGAATCATGTGTTATTGCGCATGTGGTTGCGCCATGGGTATCAATACGTTTGACACCATGAACCCCCTGAATAGTTGTAATTTCACCTTCGGGAACAAAACATTTCGCCACGCCACCGTCATTGACACACGTCATTTTATCGGAGGCAATGTCTGTCAACGAACTAAAACCTGGGATGACAATTCCGCTATCATAAAAGCCTCCCCAGCAGTAAACCTGAGATCCAGTTCGAATGATGCAAGTATAATTGTCGCCGGTTGAAACCCCTCCAGCAGCCGAAGTGTCATCATTCTTTGCGGGAAATAAAACGTCTTCAAAAATATTTCCGGAAGCGTCTGGCGGAGTGGACTGGCTAACACTGTTGTTCCCCCAACACCATGGCGTATTGTTTTCATCAATTGCACAGGTGTGACTACTCCCTGTAGAAATACTCTTGAAAGAAACAGCAGCCTTTGGAGTGCTCCCCTTATCTTCTGAGTCATCTCCAGAATCTGTAATGTCACGATCCAGAGTAATCTCGCTAATATTGACATTAATGCCATTGATACTCAGCGCAATGCTTTCTTCAATCGGCTCTGCACTGGAATCAAATTCAACGCGGATTGTAATTTCAATCGTCTCCTCTCCGTCTGAAAGAGTCTCTGTCAACTCACTCTCCATCGAAGCCTCTGAACTCATATAGACCGTCTTACTATCAAGAAGTTCATCATCAAGACCATACCACTCCAAAAGACCTTCGCCATCCTCACCCATCGTGAGAACGAACTTGCCATAACCCGCAGTATTCATCTCAAGGCTGAAGCCCTCTAGCGGTTTCGGTGGTGGATTACCGACCTCGATACCCTTGCCACTACAAGCAGCAACGGCAAGCAAGGCAAATAAAACTATTAAGACCCGACATTTCCTCATTTTAGTCCCCCGTTTGTTAATTTGAAGAGCTTCATATCCATACAGACAACATTTGACAAGTCTTCATCATCCGTTGCCTCAAGTAGTGCGTGGACCTCCCGACGAAACTCTACAATTTTCTTTTTCAACCTATTAAATTTCTGTTTTGAAACGGCAATAATCAGTGCCGAATATTCTCTTTCATCAATGCCATCCTTGCGGAGGGCAACGTTCGACAGATCTGTCAGCTGTTCGTGAAGATTCGTAATCGCAATCGACGTAATTTCATCCGGCGTCGAAAGCATTTTGTCGACACGAACCAGCTTCCCCTTCTCATTCCGCTGGATCAACCCCAATGTCTCCAAGTCGGCCAGGGCTTTCTTCACACGTGGAACCGAAACACGCGGGCGAAGTCGCTTCGAGATCCATGTCGTATCCTCTTCGAAGCACCCCAAACGAATCATCTCAAGGATCGTGAGATAATACCAATGACCGAATGCCTTGTAGCATTTCGATTCGATCACCTTGGCATGATTCGGTGGCAAGGCCTCAATCAGTTCCTTGTAGTAGTGGTCCTTTTCATCGTGCGACTTGGATTGATTGAAGAAAACGAGCGATTCAAAATACTCGGCCTCCTTGCGTGACATACCCAGTCCCTTGCACACATTAAAGATACCACTCTTTCCGAGGTTCCGTTTCCCCTCGGTCACCAGTTTGAGCTGACAGGATGATTTGAAGCCGGCCTTGCGGTTGAAATATCGATAGGAGAAATTTGAATTCTCCTCCCGAAGGTGATCGATACGATCCTTCAGGAATTCTCGATAATCCAAATAATCATATATATTATTCATAAGCTGATCTCTCCCCCGTTACTTTTTAGTTATCGGTTCAAATGGACCCCGAAGTTGCTAAAAAAACGACTTTTTAGGAAACAATTATTATGCGACTATTTTTACATATCTCTGCGGCTGGCGTTCTATGTAACTACTTGATATCACTAAGATATTGTTTTGGTCTGTAATATTAATTATTGCCCTCATTTAAAGATTCTTTCCAAGAAAATCAGAATTTTTTTGAAAAAATAGGAAACAGTCCTACAGTGCATTGATGACGCGCTGGAACTCACCTTGTATCTTTGACCAGACATCACCTGATGTCCTATGTGAAGGTAAAAAATAATCGGCATCTATTGACAGCGTAAACCGGCGCACGGAATGATAAACAGTTGGCCATTTCTCCAAAGAAACCCTGTTAAACGAGCACTGTTGAACAAAATCAATTAAGAACTCCGTTTCCCTCTCATTTCGGGGATAAGCGTTTAGTTCTGGGACATCCTTTTTCAGAGTATGGTAGAGTGGCAACCAATCATCCAATGATATATTCCGCAGCATAAGTATCTTAGATAATAGTTCACTCTTTCCCAGGGCCCCAATATTAAAATAATCCGAAGGAAAGAAACTATACGAAGAGTCAGCTTCACTTAGAAAAAGTGTATTTTTTCCCCCTTCAATAAAACTCAATATCCCGACCAATTCCCAATGTTCATTAAAGATGGCACCACCACTATTACCCGAAGCGGCACGGGCATTAGACATGACCAAAGCATCTGATTTTACATAAACTGTATAACCCACTGTATATGCACGCGAAGTCACATAGGCCTCTTTGGCCAGTGTCGTTGGAAAACCAACATAAAAGAGCTTGTCACCTGGAAGCGGTGGATGAATCGAAGTTTTTGAAACGAACTCAGTATTAATCCCGGGGATATCAAACAATACAAAATCAATATCAGGTTCTTGTCTAATAATGAATTTGGGATCCAATGTAATTATCCTCTCTCCAATCGTAACATTAAGATCCCTTTTAAATGTATCTCCCGATTTGTTTGAATCAAAGCAAACGTGATGTGCTGTCATCAAATTACCATTCGGCATATTCACGATAACCGCCGAACCAATGTCTTTGCTTCTTTGCATAATCTTTACAACGCTTTGGCCATGAATACGATAGACATTTGGAACCATTGTGTCTGTGTAATATATTCCACTCAGTTCATTGACAGAATATGATGACGGCATGGGACACTGATTTTCTATAGTCACGCCACGAACAGTGCGCATTACATTTAATTTTGCACCCATCATGTTGCCAAGAATATCACCAGATGCAGCCGTCTTTCCTGGACAACGTCCCGGATCAAACAGAGGCAATATTTTTTTGGGGAATGAGTTAATCAAAGATAATGCCTTCGATGCCTCCCTATAAGAAATAATTAGCCTCCAACCAAGTGCTGAATCAACCGATCCCGCCAGTGCTATCAAAGCATAATAACTTACCTTTTTTGGATCATACTGAATGGCATCACTATAATGTTCGTATCGACAGGCGTTGGCCTTAACTGACACACCGAGAACATCAAGAAGCATTTGGGTCTCTTGATGGTTTGAATCAACACATATCTTCATATACTAACCCCTTTCTTCTGACTATTGGAGCAACCATCGTTAAAAATACAATATGTGGGATTATGTGTGGGAATACCAAAAAAGAATTGATTCTGACATAAATAAACAGGCATCGTTGTCTCCTATGAAAAAGTCATACGAGACCTCCGACATTTTTATTATCGACCATCCAACAAAAATGTTGCTTAAAATAACGATAGAAAAATGTTCAACCCTAACATATTGAATTATATAGTGTTTTTGTTGATCTAAGCCATCAAAACGTGGATAAAATTAGACTATCAAAAAAATAGCAACATTTTACTCTTCCCTACCGACACCCCATATGCGGGCATTGCGAGGAGTTTTGTAATGAGTCGAACCGGCAAAACCGGGATGCCCAAGGCCAAATGGTCGATCCTCAGGCCCCTTCAATGGAAAATCGTTCAAAAACCACTCTCAAGATTTGTTCGAGCTCCGCAATCAATTCGATCTCTTACAAAAATTCGTCCGACCGTAAAATTTGGTTTGTCGCGATGGCGCTCACCTGTTTCAGGGATGCGAACCCAAACAACATTCAAGCCAATAAAACTTGGGAATAATAAAAAAGAAACAGGACTCTACGTTTTATCCTGCGGCGTTCCATTATTCGTTGTCGAAATGTTTAGACGTGGCGCCCGATTTGTCGCCGACGTCTTTCGATCACTCTTCGGCAGAAAAAAACATATGGGTCTCCTTCGTACACGCGAAATATCCACGACAACAACGCAGCCCGGCGAACAAGTGAGTGAACGACGACGCTTGATGACGCGACACTTTTCTGCCATGGAGGCTAGTCTCAATGTCGACCCTCAGGCATATAAGGGCTACTGGAGTACCTGCGTTCGTCATGCACAACAATACAACCCTCGCGCATTTCTGGCCATGGAGGCACTCTGGCGATTGTACGGAAACAAACAAGCACACGATTTTCTCGCACGCTTTCGTGAATTGGACCCACTTATCGATCAGGCAAATCGACGGGGTGATATCGAATATCTCGCAGCCTTAAATGCGTTGTTCCGAGCAGGAAACCCACGAGCCGCTGACGCCCTTCGTCACATCGATTCAAAACCATTCATTGAAAAGGCAACAGGTTCTCGCGCCGGCGAATATATCATCGCCCTTGGCGGCGCTGCTGAAGCGGGCCACAGAAACATTCGAGAATGGTTGAGGCTCGGCCACTGGATTCAAAATATTGTTACCGACGATGATGCGGGGCTTGGTCTTTGGAACAGCATCGCCTTTGCCGTCGGCATTCACTTCGGTTCTGAGCATGCGACCAGTGCGATGCAACTGACACTCAACGGTGCCTATGATGAAGGGACAAATGAGGGACAATTTCCTCATCTCCTCTCTCACTATGTCTCATATATCCACAATGAGGATGGAGACCCGATCGTTTTTCCACCCGAAGAACTTTCACACCCGGTCACATGGAAGGGGCCTGCCGAAACTCCAGAAACACCGGTTACAAAAGAGGTTGTTATCACAGACGTTGAAACGGATCTCATCCATCACCTTCAACTTCTGGCCAAGAGTGACACCGAGGCCATTGCCCATCTGGCACACCTCTGGACCGAACATAAGGATCCCAATATCGGTCTCGCACTGGCGGAGATTATCCTCGGAGATTATGGACGCGATCAAAAGAAGGTCGCTCAAAGACTCCTCAGACAACATATCGAAGCAACCGATCTGAGAAAAATAATCGAAGACGACCGCGACGTTCGCGCCATATATCTATTGTGGCTAAAGGCACGTCGGGCCGAAGATAGTGTTGCAATGACTGTCCTTAGCGAACTAGATGTCAGCCCATTCATCAACGATGCAAAGGCGGGAAACCTGGATGCCCTCTTCGCCGTTTATTATGCAAGTCATGGTGGAATAACCAATCTGATGGCTGAATCGGAATTTCCCGAATTACCAACAACACACGGCCCACTTCATGACCGCTGGCTTCGAACCGCTGCCACGCACATGGTGGAGCGCGCCAGAAGAAAGATCACATCCCCCACACTTCCCGAAGATCGCCGCGGAAGCAGCGTCATCATCCGACAAAACCGCCCACACTATGACTGGCGTGAAGGCAAGTGGCGCCTCATTCCACGCGTCAAAGAAGACGGCGACGGTTAACCATCCAACAAGTGTTTACTGGGGAAAACGGTTTGTGGTGCCTCTAAACAACTCTTTGGGTCTTGGTGCCGATAACTTAAGTGCAACAACAAATAGACCCTCGATAGAGAATTCCGGGGGCACAATGGCTTCTCCCAAAAAATACTTTGTGCCCTCGGAACCTCCCCAATCCCACAAAATCAGCATTCACCCACCAACCGTTTCTATCAGGAAACGGTAATCTTACTGCATTCACAACAAGCAATCCCCCAGCTGCCGATAACCCATCAGTCGAAAACGTTAACACAAAAATGGAGGCAAACATGGTTAACCCGGCAAAACAAAAAAACATAAAACTTAGTGACTGCGTAGAGATCAGTAAAACGCAGGCCCACTGTAGCGCTGAAGTTGACGGAGAAAAGGGAGCATCATATATCGAACATCATGATGGTGAAATTAGCAAAATGATATTTTATAATGGATCCGAAAGTGCATATAGCGATACTGGTCTTTTTAACCCTGGGAAAAAGGTGTGTGATTATGGGCGCTCGCGACAACTATGCATTAATAAGTTCAAATCATGGGGCATAAAACTGAGTAAAGCCGAAATAGGTAAGGCCAAAGAGCGAAAAGATGAGATGCTAGCTGATGCCAAACAAATAATAACAGATTTTATAAATAATCCTGATAAATACTCCGCATCTAATACAGGAGGGGGCCATTATCACCATGCCACAATTGATATTAAGGGTGAAAATAGAAGTTTAAGAATAGTTTCAGAGCGTGGTCTAATTATTATAAAAATCGACGATAACGAATATATCGAACTTGATGAAACTCAAGAAGATTTATTCTACGACAATGCATTCAAGTTGCTCACATTGTCTAAAGCCGAATGAAGCAACCCTGAATATCTATGCCATATTTACTGCATATCGATTGAAGATCCCGATATTATGAGGCTATCCTTCGGTTTTTTCGGAACAAGCCACTTCTCTATTGTATTTAGAGTCGTCTTCCCCTAAAAAATAGTCATGACTATTGATTCTCTCGTTGCTTCTATTAACGGTCTTGTTTGGAGCAAGGCCCTCATCTACCTCTGTCTTGGAGTGGGAATATACTTTTCATTCCGAACACGGTTCCTTCAGGTTCGACTGATCAAGGACATGATCAAACTGATGCGTGAAGGAAAAGATTCGGAACGCGGCATCTCATCGTTCCAGGCACTGGCCGTTTCACTTTCGGGGCGTGTTGGTGTAGGCAACATTGCCGGTGTGGCCACAGCCATTGCACTCGGTGGCCCCGGTGCCATCTTTTGGATGTGGGCAATCGCCTTTCTGGGTTCCGCTTCGGCCTATGTGGAAGCCACGCTCGGCCAGATATACAAAGAAGAAAAACAGGGTGAATATCGCGGCGGCCCCGCTTACTACATCGAAAAGGGTCTTAAGATGAAGTGGTATGCGATCCTTTTCGCAATTGTAACAATCTTCGGCGTTGGTTTTTTTCTTCCAGGCGTTCAATCGAACAGTATTGCATCAAGCATGAACTATGCCTTTGGAATTCCAAAATATATCACCGGAATTGGCCTTATCATTTTGCTCGGCCTCATTATCTTCGGCGGGATCAAGCGAATCGGAAAAACAGCACAACTCATCGTTCCCTTTATGGCTGTCGCCTACATTGTTACGGCCATTGTTGTCATCACAATGCATTACGAACAGATCCCAGCCATCATCACACTGATCTTTTCTTCTGCCTTCGGATCCCACTCCATGTTTGGAGGTGCTATCGGCAGCGCTATCTCATGGGGTGTTAAACGCGGTATCTATTCGAATGAAGCCGGCCAGGGAACCGCACCGCAGGCCGCGGCCGCGGCCGAAGTCTCCCATCCAGCCAAACAGGGGCTCGTTCAAGCATTTTCGGTCTACGTCGACACACTCTTCATATGCACAGCAACCGCCTTCATGATCCTGATCACAGGTCAATACAACGTCATGGGAGAAAATGGTGCATTTCTAGTTGAAAATCTTCCGAACGTTGCCATCGGACCAACGTATACACAGATGGCAGTTGAAACGACCCTCGGTTACGGATCAAT
>CAYWXY010000067.1:0-12445 GCA_964462555.1 uncultured Pseudomonadota bacterium
AATCCGAAAACCGGATGCCTTTTATTGGAATGACCGCCCAGTGGTATATAAGTATCGGGTCAAATTTATTCGTCATCATGTTACCGACTTTTTTGGTATCGGCATTCAGTCCTCCGAAAACGTGAGTGCGAAGTATGGCCTCGATCAAGTACGATGGGGGGGCTACATCGGAACCGAGTTCCTGGACAATATGTGGGTGAAGCTTCATTTGGAGGGCCTTTGGCACAACTCACGTGCCGGAAAAGATGGTCCCAACGTAACCAATGTCTTTCCAAGATCTGAACTTATTGCGTATGGACGTCAGCTTATGTATGTGGTCCCCACAATGGAATTTGTGCGTGATACACGTGACTCGGATGTGGTCCCCGAACGTGGTGGCTATCAGAAAGCCTTTTATTCACGCTATCAGGGGCTCAATACGATAAAGTACGACTATTGTGAAGTGGGCCTAGATGTCGCACAATTTTTCCACGTCTTGTTGGATAGGCATGTCTTTGTCTTGCGGGGCGCTATGATATATCTACCTCAATCGGGCGATGGCAGCCCTTTTTATCGCATGTTAAAACTCGACATGAACACGCCCCTTCGCGGTTTTGACTACGGACGATTTGCCGATCGAGGCCTCGCCATTTTTAATGTCGAATATCGTTTTCCGGTCTGGCATTATATGGATGGCCAATTTTTCTTTGACACCGGCAGGACCTACCATAGTATCGGTGATTTTTCCTTTAAGCATTTCAAGTATTCAGGGGGCGTGGGCATACGTATTCGGACAGACGACTTTCTCCTGATGCGTCTTCAATTCGCCTATGGTGGTGAAGGACCGAAATTTTTGGTCAAGACCTCAAAATCTTTTTAGGGAGGAATAATGAAAGCTCTTAAAATATCTATTATCGTGTTCATCGTTGTGATTACTTTAGCATCGAATCTCCATGCACAGGTGGCTTCAGAATTTGAAGAATCGAAAGGCTGGAAAAAGGTAGGCCCCAATCTACAACAACTTTGGAATGCCGCCGTCAAATCGGGGAATATGACACAAAAGGTTGAGTGTTTTATTGTCGCAAATGAAATTGTCGACCAAGGTGATCAAGGCTTTCTACTTCAGCAAGGTTTTGCCACTCAGGTGGCCACCGGAACAATTGCCCGCGGGCACATGAAGATTCAGGCCCTTCCAAATCTCGCGTCAATGTGGCTTGTGAGGCAAATCAAGCTGGCGACGAAGCCTTAGAATTTCAGCTTATAGATATTTCTCATAAAGACGATAGGTCTTGTTTCGATTGCCGCCCATCCATTCGGAAAGTTTGTTCATGGATTGATTACTTCCGAGGACCCAGGTAACTTCGCCGCGCTCATATCCAACCTTAATTCCTGATGCAAACGACTCGCGTACCATGAGACAACCGACACCAGACCCCTGATATTCGTCACGAACCCCCATCGCATATCCGCGAAGACTCTTGATTCGCTTCTTCTGAAAAAGAATTCGGGTAAATCCTCGGGGAAAAAGGCTTCCATTCAGATCGTAAAGAATATCATTATAATTAGGAAGATTAATAACGGCGCCAACGGCTCTTCCATCCACCTCTGAAATAAAGATGATTCGAGGATCGGCAAGCATTTTGAGATCGCTGGCCATCCGATGAATATGCCTCTTTGTAAATGGCACATGTCCCCAATTTTTTCGGAGGGCCTCATTAAAGATATCACCGATCAACTCGGCCTCCTCATGGAGACATTTCATATTGATATTTCGGAGGTGAATACCGGGAATCTTTTCGGCCTCTGCAGCTCGTTCGATAAATTTTTTCGGAAGTTTTCGCTCTGCGCTCACTTCATACGCATGGAGATTCATCGAAGGGGTGAAACCCATTGCCATCATCTGATCGTCATAGTAAGGAGCAGAGTAGGTCATCATAAAATAGGGGGCGTGTTCAAACCCCTCGACCAAAAAGCCAGGATAGGGATCCTCCAGGCGAAAGTGAATCGGACCTAAAACCTTTGAAACACCGCGTTTCCTGAGCCACGCCGTTCCGTATTCCATCAGCGCCATGCCCACGTGAACATCATCGATTGCCTCATAGCAACCAAAATTTCCGGTGGCCCCTTCACTCTTTTTGGCATTGGCAGCATCCATTGAGACCGACATCCGACCAACGATCCTCCCTTCCCTCTTGGCCAGAATCAGCTCACCTCGTTCCGGTCTTAGAAACGAGTTTTTCTGAATGTTGATCCGCTGCTTTAATTCATATTTAAGGGGAGGTATCCATGTGGGATTATCGCGGTAAAGTCCCCACGGAAAATCGATGAAGGCCTTTTGTTTTTGTCGATCATCAACCTTTTCTATCGTAATCATCTGATCGCCCCTAAACCTTAAAATCGTAATGCGATTTTGTGAAGGACTCTAATTTTTCGGGATCAATATCATCGGCGGTAATGTTGAATTCTTTTCCGATCTCTTTAAAAACCTCAAGAACATAGTCCAGTTCCGCATTGGAGTGTGATGCCATATAGGATGTTCGGATAAGCGCCTGACCGTAGGGAACGGCTGGATAGACGACCGGTGTGGCAAAAACGCCCCTCTCAAAGAGGGCCTTCACAACGGCAAAGGCCTTTCCCTCTTCGCCGACGAAGATAGATATAATCGGTGTATCCGATGGGATCGTGCAGATACCGATATTCGAAAACCCTTCGCGCATCCTGGCTACGTTTTTCCAGAGTTTTTCAAGATGATCGTTTTCATTCTCTAGAATATCGATGACCTTGAGAACGGTCGCAGCAGAAGCGGGAGGCAATGCCGCTGAAAAGATAAGAGCTCTCGCCTTATGGCGAACGAATTCGATAACGTCGGCGGGCGCCACAATAAAACCACCGATCGAGGCAAAGGACTTCGAAAAGGTCCCCATAATAACATCAACATTATCTGTTTGACCAAAGTGATTGGACGTTCCACGCCCGTTTTCGCCCATGACACCCAAACCATGGGCATCGTCAAGATAGATACGTGTTCCGGGATATTCGTTCTTCACCTTGACCAATTCGTTCAACCGAACGAGTTCGCCGGTCATCGAAAAGACACCATCGGTCACAATAAAACGACCGGCGCCATTCTTCACCTCACGCATCTTGGTCATAATATCGTCAGGACGATTGTGACCACATCTCACAATCTCGGCCTTGGCCGAACGACATCCTTCAATGATCGATGCGTGATTTTCGGTGTCTGAAAAAATAATATCCCCATCGGTGGCAAGTGCTGAGATGGCCCCAAGGTTGGTCATAAAACCAGTCGAAAAGACGAGTGCCGCTTCTTTTCCAACAAAGGTCGCCAGCCGCTCCTCCAATTCCTCATGCAGATCGAGGTTGCCGTTGAGGAAACGCGAACCGGTGCAACCGGTCCCATACTTATTGATGGCATTGACCGCGGCTTCCTTCACGCGCGGATCATGCGTCAATCCCAAATAATTATTGGAACCGATCATCACGACCTTCTGTCCGTCCGCAATAACCGATGTCCCCTCGGACGACTCGACCACCTTGAAGAAGGGATAGAGCCCCATCGCCTTAAGCCCCTTCGACTCCTGAAACTGTCCACACTTATCAAACAAATCCATTTTGACCTCCACTACTACACGGTAGCGGTCACGAAGCTCGTTTCGTCTATCGTCTCTCGGTTTCGTCAATAACCGCCACCGAAAACGCAACCGATACGAGCATCGAAACCACAACCGTCTTGTTCCATATGTTTTGTTAACTGCTTCAAATAATTGAAGCAAGTGGGGAATGTGCTGAATGAAATGTTTTTTATGAATGGCGTTCAGTTTTGGGAAAGCGTTGTTGGCTTAGCGTCTGTTTTCTGGAATGAATGCACTATGAAGGAGGCCGGCCGCCGTCTCGATCGTTTCATCGACCAACTCCTTGGGAAGGAGTTTCTTTTGGCCGATATTGACGAGTTGGCTCATACCGAGGAGAGACGACCAGAAGGCCAACGTCAGGCGCTTGGCCCGCTCGACATCAACTGCCCGCTCACCGACAGTCGACGAAAAGAATTGAATCGCCCTCATCAGCGTTTTTTCCGTTTGTTCCTTTATCGTCTGTGCATAACCATCGGACAAATTAACGGACCCCTTACCACGATAGTTGAGGAGCAGGACATCGAAGTAACAACCGTAGTCATTATAAATGTCAAGATAATCGCGAATGAACTTTGTGATATTTGTTTCATCAAGGGGATCTTTTCGGGAAAGCGCCCTCTCAATCACCTCATCGAGTTTTTCGGCACCAACGGCGGCTAATGCCGCAAAAATATCTTCCTTGTTCTTAAAATAGAGATAGAGCGTACCGGTACTCAGTTCGGTCGCTTCGGCGATCTCGTTCATCGTGACATTCAGAAAACCATTCTCCAAGAAAAGCTGCCGGGCCGCATCGAGGATCTGACCCTTGCGTTGGAGACGTTCCCGCTCTTTCCTCTCCTTGACACCCATTGGCGTTGAATATAAGGTCACCCTATCAAAGTCAAGGTGTTTGCATGAGGGGACTCGTCTTCGAACTAAGCATACCGCGGTATCTCGCGGTCGGCCTTTTGGGCCGAATTTTTCCCAAGCGTTATTTCTCGGGCGTGGGGTGCCTTCATCTCAAGGACGTTCCGGAACCACAGCCACTATCCAGCGACTGGATCAAGATTAAGACTGAGGCCTGCGGCATTTGCGGCAGTGATCTTGCCGCTCTTACCGGCAAAGATAGCTTCTCGATGGAACCCTATGCCAGCTTTCCGACAGTTATGGGTCATGAGGCCATTGGAACGGTCGTTTCTTCCGGTGAACGTGTCGCGATTGAGGGAGTTCTTCCCTGCGTCACTCGCAATATCGATCCGCCCTGCCCGGCGTGTCAACGGGGCGAATATTCCCTCTGCGCAAATTTTACCTCAGGCAATTTAAAGCCGGGCATGATTAATGGCTTTAACGCATCGGTTGGTGGTGGTTTCTCCGAACATATGATTGCGCATAAAAGCCAACTCTTTCCGATTGATCCCGACCTACCAACTGAGGTTGCCGTTTTAATCGACCCGATCGCATCGGCACTGCAACCAGCCGCTACACATCTTCCAAGTGATGATGATACTCTCCTTGTTTATGGCGGTGGCGTTATCGGCATCCTTCTCGTTCAGCTCATTCGCGCGCTCGGATCTAAATGCCGGATCATCTCTATTGTTCGACATACATTTCAGGAAGAGTGGGCCCGACGCTCGGGTGCCAACGATGTCATCCGCGGAAACCTCTTTGATTCATTTGAAGAACTAACGAAGACCCGCCGACTTAAACCCACGATTGGCAAACCAGTCTTCGAGGGGGGCGTTGATCAGGTCTTTGATTGCGTTGCCTCATCAGAGACGATTGACAACAGCCTTCGCTTCCTCCGCAAGCGAGGAAAGCTAGTCATGGTGGGCTGTGCGGGCGTTTCAAAATTTGACGCCTCACCTATTTGGTTTAATGAAATTGATATCGTTGGAAGTTCCATGTTTTCGCATGTGACGATCGGCGGAAAACGCAAACGCACGTATCAAGCTGCCATTGACCTAATAAATGAGGGAAAACTAAAACTCGATGGTCTTGTCACGCATACGTTCCCAATCAGTGATTATGATACGGCAATTAACACCGCTATCAACAAAAGAGATCACCAAAGCATAAAAGTCGTCTTTAAGTATTAAAACCACAGATAGGCTTGTCACCGTAGTCCCAACCAATCCTACACTGGATATCTGTCGAGGAATTCTCCAAGTAACGCTCTAGATCTTTAAATGTTTCAATTTTCTGAGTAGTAACCATTTTCCTAAGACCCTCCAATAACGGATTCATATCCTCCGTAATAGGCCTCACAGGATTTCCCAACTCTTCACCCCCAATTAATGGAGAAAGATATGTTCTCTGAATAAGCATGTCGGGGAGCCAAAAGTGTCTCGTCTCCATAATCAGATCGCCACCCCCCAGCTTTTTGTCGCCATTATCAATAAAAAAGAGGGGAACGCGTTGGCGACCAATAAATTGATCGTTTTTAAAATATGTTAGCTTCACATTATGTTCGACAAAGCGATCTGGATACTCTTCAATCACATAATCGAGCGTAACTTGAAAATCGGATTGACCGTCGATGAGATCGAGTTCCTCTACCGTAACTCCAAGATGCTTCGCTATTTGTCCGCCGATCGCTCGATCACTTGAACAATCCAGGTTTATCGTTTGTGAAATAGAACTCCCCAGAATCGTCATTTTCCCTCCCCTTGATTTATTGCCCACATGCTTCGTGATCATACATAGATTCTCTGGATATGCAATATATATCATAATTGCATATTATTCATTTTATCCTGAATAATTATGTAGTTACACAGATCATCTTCGCTCATCCGTTGTCTATCGAGATTGATGGAGGAAACAGAAGGGATCTCCGTAGGTCAACGGGTCCAGACCTAAACCACTAGAGACTGAAAGGCAGCCGCCACAGAGATGGCGCATTTTACATCCAATACAGGCATTGGCGCCCCTGCGATACTTTTTGGCGGTATCACTATCATATATATGGGCGAGCCCATCTTGGAGAATATTGCCGATCGATGATGGAAATTTGTGGCAAGCATGAACCTCGCCATCGGGAAAAATCGCCACTGAATTAAAGGCTGCACCACATCCAAAACCGGTACAACCATCGAAGGGTTTATACCCCTTATTATGAAGGACAATATTAATGAGATTATCACTGAATCCAATGATGGGATTCGTGTCAGCTGCTTCAACATATTGCTCAAGGAAACGACGGTACTGCTCGGGTGTTGGCAAAGAAAGTCTTTCCCCCTCACCTGCTTGAGACAGACGATTAAAGGTAAAGTGTCCTGTATGTTCTTTCAATTCCTCGGCCAAGGGCAACACCTGTTCGATATTATTTCGTGTTAACGTCAGCATTACTATGCTCGGAATATTAAAGTCTTTCAGAAGATGTAAAAACTCAATCGTTCGATCGTAACTTCCCTCACCCCGCACTGAATCATTGTGTTCACGCAGTCCCTCGAGGCTAACCTGAAAGGTGCCGGGCCGCTGAATTTTGGTAATTTCCTCCAACTGCTTTCGTGGTATTGGATTGGCCAGAACTGATGTTGCAAAACCACGCGCCGCGGTCTCTTGGTAGAGCTTACTGAAATTCGGAAATGGAAAGAGATCTCCGCCAGAGAAAGAGACATGCCCACGGACATATCGATCCCGACAGAAGGACTTAAGTTCATCTAATATTTTTATGCCCTCATCAGGCGCCGGTAACGAATCTACAATATGCCACTCGAGGGTAAATGTCTTGGCGACCAAGTATTTCTTCGGGATCGTCAATTCTTTTGAAAAAACCGATGGATCCCTTTGAAGACGCGATTCCGGCTTGAGCAAGACACCCCGCCTCGCAACCTGCCAAATAAGACGATCGATATCATCGTGCGTCAGCTCTCCTCCGTCGACAACATCGTCAGGAGACAACTTTTCAATAACGATTTTGAGGATGAGAAGTTCTTCTTTCGATGCCGGTTCAATATGAACGTTATTTGTATTCGGCTCGCGCCAAATCAACATCCATTCATCACCCGGAGATGGCTCTTTGGAGGCATCAAACTCCGACCCCTGGATCAATTCAGAAAAATGCCATGAAAGATGGAGCAACTCGAGCGTCGGATTGACGACAAAGCTCTTAACCTTCTTCGGAAATTTCACCTTGGCTGTTTTTACGCGATGGACAGCCCATTCGAGCGTTGCCAATTCGGGAAGATATGGGGGAATATTGCTCTCTACTGGCGACTGGGCAAACGTAACGGCGACATTTTCTGCGGGATCGTCCTCTTTTAGCGTTTTCCTGAGCGTATCCCAACGCTCACCCACTAAACAGGCATGACAATAGGGATATATCTCTTCCAAGTTGTGCGTGGACATTACCTCCAATGAAACCCGCCTTTTCAAAGGATTTACCACCACGACTAAAACATTGCAACGATCAAAAGGTTAAAACTCGACCTTTGGAACCTCTTTGATTGAAGCATCTTCAATCTCAAACATCTCGGCTTTTTCAAAGTGGAAGGCCTTGGCCAAAAAGTTGGTTGGAAATTGTTCCGTCTTGATATTTAGACCCATCACCGTATCATTGTAATGATGCCGAGCAAATGAAATCCGGTTTTCTGTCGTTGTGATTTCATCCATCAATGAAAGCATCGTCTGATTAGCCTTTAGATTCGGGTAATTTTCAACAACAGCAAAGAGGCTCTTGAGTGATTGAGTAAGAAGATTTTCCGCCAGTCCTTGCTCCTTCACGCCCTTAACGTCGACGGCCTGTTGACGCGCCTTGATAACATTTTCTAGAACACCCTTTTCGTGTTCCAGATAACCCTTGGCGGTCTCCACAAGATTTGGAATTAGATCGTGACGACGGTTCAGTTGCACATCGATCCCTGACCAGGCGTTTTTCACCTCATTTTTCAGTGACACCAATCGGTTGTACATCAGTATCAATGACACGATAGCCACAACTGGAATGGCCAGAACGACGATCATCAAAAGTATTGGTATATACATCCCTACCTCCCCTGTTTCTTGAGTTCCTGATTCATTTTTCCCTCAACCATGCACTGTAACATCTCAAGCTCATCCCGATCAAACCAAATCAACCCACAGGATCCACATCGATCCACCTCGACAAAATAGGCCGGCGAATAGAAGGCCCTGGCCATCCGTTCGCCGCATTCCGGACACTGAAGCAAATCCTCAAGTTTAATACGAAAACCACTGATCTGACGTTTAACACCATCGTCCTCGGCCAGCTTAGCCAATCTCAATATTCGTTCATCAAAACCCTTCTCCTCACGCGAAAAAATTCGGGGAAGTTTGTCGACACCGGATAGAATTCCGTGACAACTCCGACATCTCTGAACCGTTGTCCCTTCGTAATCCTCTTGAATAAGTGGCATCTTGCATTTTGGGCAATGATTTTTTGAGAGAATTCCAACAGGGTCGTCCAGATCGAGGATCATTCGTTCCAAACCCTCCTCTTGAACGTCAATCTCGCGCATCCTCTCCCGCCGCCGTTCCTGCTGATGAACGACCTCCTGGACCTCCGTTGTTCGGCTGTGTGCCAACCGTGCCAATTGTGCAATGCGCCTTTGAATCGGAGGATGTGACGACATCAAACCACCCAGAAAACCCGAGTTTTCATCGAGTCGACGGTGAACGGGATTGACGATGAAGAGTGCCTCCATACTTTCACTGATCAGACCGGTTCCTCGCCATCCACGGGAAATCGCATAGAGCGCCTCCGAAAGGCTGGTTGGATCTCGGGTAAGACGAACCGAAATGGCGTCGGCTCGAAGAACACGGTTCCGGGAGAGAAACATCCGGATCAATTTGTAAAACGATTTCATAATGGCCAGGACAACATACAAGACAGCGACGACAATCATCGCCTGAGCGAGCCCACCTGTGGCCCGGCCAAAGTGCCTCCGTGTAACCCTAACCGGAGTCGTCATCGGTTTTTTAAGTCCTGCCGTCATCGCTGCATAGATTCCAAAGAGCGCACAACCGATCGTTGCCTGATAGGCATCCCGAGAGACAATATGAGCACATTCATAAGAGACTACACCTTGAAGCTGTTGGCGACTCAACTTGGAGAGAAGTCCTTCGGTGACACCGATAACGGCATCACCGTGACTGTCTGATGCCGAAAAAGCGTTCATTGCGACCGTTGACATGATGACCGGCCGAATTCGATATCGACCGCCTGTCGCCACATTAACCTCATCAACAATCTGCTGAAATCGACGATGATACCGATCCTCTGGGTCAATATCGACTGCCCCGACACTCGCAACAATCTTGTGAATCAAATTTCGTAGCGAAGAGATGATATGAATCAGGGCGGCAACAGCGGAAAAAAGGAGGAGATAAAAAAATTGTCGGCCGGTCAACCAGTATCCCCCAGTGTCGCGATATCCGACGAAGAAGACGATAAGAAGCTTCACGACACTTCCCATCACCGCCGCAACTACAAAATAAAAGAGGAGAACGAAGACAAAGAAGAGCCAAACCCGACGTGTTGTCTGTTCCTCGATCTGTGTAAAGGTTAGCGGCATATCCTATTCCACCCAGTCGACGAAGATCAGTGTTACCGGTTTATTTTTATCAAGCGATCCATCGATCTCTTCACTATTGACAACCTCGACTATTTTCTTTGAGGCTACATCGACTGTTTTGATTCGGCCGACCAGGTCTCCGGCATAAACACCATAGGCAACAAGCTTTCCATTGGGCGACCAACCGTGGGCCATCATCTTGGCCTTCTCTTCCTTGGCAAGGAGTTCCCGTTTTTGACCATCGCTATTTACTTTCACAATGAGCGAATCCATATAATCGGGATAGCAGGCCCCGCCCGTATGCATCAGGAACGTAAAGGATTTGCCGTCCGGCGCCCAACGCATTTCACTAATCTCACCGTTCCCCTCATCGTATGAGACAACCTTGTTCTCCTCGATTTGAATCGCCTCGAGTTTATGTGAGGCCTTTGGAGCACATTTAATCAACTGCATTGGATTCATATCACTTTTCGAGACCAGAAGAATTGATTCGTCAGGGGCCATCTCAAAAATAGCACCCATTGGCGAACGCTTCGGGAAGTAATCGTTCCACCGGATCTTCTTCCAATCAAACTTTGGGAAAAGATCCTCAAAATAGGCAATCTCTCCCGAACCCATATCGATCTTCACAAATCGAAAACCGTTTTTTTCCCTAGAGATCGTATAGAACGACTTTCCATCCTCGGAAAAACTCTTGAAACTCCAAAAAAGGGCGCGATTATATGTTCCTTTCAGCGCAACCTTTTCAGCCCCACTCTTAATATCCCGAATAATGAGATCTGAGTTGGCATCGTTTGCAAGAAAGGCGTTAAAGCTGTGTCCCTTCTTACTCCCCTTTGTCATCACATAGATCAGATAACGATTTTTTGGCGACGTAATCATCGCACTCGGAAAACGTCCATCGGCTCCCTTAATAATGGGCTTCGATTTCATTCCACTAAAACCGGCCGATTCAATCACCTGATCTCCCACATTCCAATTCATAACCTTGCGTCCATACATCTCTTGGAACGGAGAATTAATCGCATGAATGTAGTAGTAATTGTCGTACTCTTTTGAATAGGGGTACGACATCTGATAATCGGTCATCTTAAGAATCTTATTCCCCTTGCCGTTTGCCTTCACAATGCCACCACCATCAAACGAAATGAATCCAATCTGGCGACACCCCTGACGGTTTTCCGGCACAACCTGGTTGAGGGCCTTTGCGTATAAAATGCGTGAGCCTCCGCCACCACCGCTGCAGCCCGCTACAGAAACCGTCAAAATAAGCAAAACCAATAGAATGCTGAGTGTTCGATTCATTGCACCCCCCTTTTGAATTTTTCTTTGATCCCTTGAAGGACCCCTTGGACTATGATAGTCACTCTAATTCATTTTGCTTTTGATTTCCATTACTTTCACGATCTAGAGGAAAGTGTGAAACAATCGACGGATGCCCAAGGGCATAAGGAGGAAAGATGTCTGTTGAAATGAATATTATTTACGAAGGTGGACTCCACTGCAAGGCTACTCATCTGGAATCGGGTGCAACGATTACAACCGATGCACCCAAAGATCACAATGGAAAAGGCGAGGCCTTTTCGCCGACCGATCTCGTTGCTGCCGCGCTTGGCACATGCACCATGACGATCATGGGAATGTTTGCCGAGAGGGCCGATGTCAATCTTGCCGGAACAGAGATTCGTATTGTGAAGGAGATGGCCGCCCAGCCAAAGCGGCATGTCGGTTCAATAGCGCTCGAGATTACTTTTCCAAAGGGATTGACGCTTTCGGATGATGTGAAGACCAAGCTGGAACGTGCCTATGAACTCTGCCCGGTTAAACAGAGCCTCAATTCCGAGACACAAATCACGGTCAGCTTTATCTATTCGTAATATCTATTTTTTAGCTAAAAATGAAACAATTGGGGTCAGGCACAGAATGTTTCATTTTTTTGTGAGCTTGAAACCGGAAAGAATCTCTTTAAATTTTGGCAGGCTCTCTCTGTATGCTGGTTTGCGTCCGAGGTATTTCAAGCTGTAGACATATTCTGTCCGAGGATCAAAGAGGGTCACTTCAACAGCCGGCCCCATTCCAGGTATCACCGGTTTTCTATGGACTGACTCCACACCATTTAATTCACCCACTGTTATCGGCTGATCCTTGATTGGGCCAACGCGATCCTTCTCTTCCTGATCCCAACTCGATCGCTCCCATTGGATCCAATCTTTGGCATTGGTAATGGTCGGAATACGCGCACCCATCTTTTTCATCTCGCGAATATCTGTCACAATGACCTCGACCATCGGATCCAAT
>CAYWXY010000068.1:0-12435 GCA_964462555.1 uncultured Pseudomonadota bacterium
AAGCCCCGTTGCCTCAACAAAGCCATGGGCCATTAGGGCGCCGGTAGAAACAACGGCATCGACGAGGCCATGGTCGATCATGTCGCAGATCACAAGGCTCATCTTGGCCACGGTCATCGCGCCTGAGAGCGTCAGGACCTTATAACAATCCTTATCCTTGGCCATTGTCTCCAAGACATCGGCAGCTTCGCCGAGGCCGCGTCCACCAAAGGCGGTCTGACTCATCTGTGTAACGAGGTCGTTGACCGTCTTGACGGTCGAGAGATCAAGCGACTTCACCGGCTTTAGATTGTCTTCTACGCCAGTAGCCAGCTTTTCATTTCGTTTGGAGCATTTTGTCATCGATGCCTCCTTATCAAGGATTTTAGAGGCCTATAGCAGGTCGATTCGAGAATTTCAATAGATTGTGGGGCTATTTGCCTTCGTCTTCGGGTGGCGGAACAAGAGTGAGGTTAGGGGTGCTATCGGGTGTCCATTGCTCCATCATAGTTTGAAGATCTTCACCGTCTGAGGCGAGGGCTTGCTGATGTGCCTGATAGACACCAATTCGTTCCGTGATCGTCACCATTCGGCCTGACGAATTCAGGGATTCTAGGTAATTAAGTAGACCACGCGGTGAGTGTTGAAATGTATGGCGCTGGCCATCACCCTTCCAGAAACTTTTCAGTTTTACGGGTATGACGCCGTGATAGAAATCCTGAGCGATAAAGTGCGTCCTTGCCTTAAGTTGCGAACGAAAATTATGGAGTGCCTCAGCACTCATGTTACGTTTAAAATAATCGTATATGATGCCGAGGATGACTTCGATTCCCTCTTTAGGATCGGCGATGTCTACAAAGGGGAGGTAGACGCCGCGGTCCCTAACATTGTCGGGATATTTTTGGTTGGATGCGATAACCAACATCACATTTTCTGGAGGAATGGTCATTCCGCCCTGATAGGCTTGTCTAAATGGTTTCCAAAAGACCTCTTCAAGCTCAGGCTCCCAACCAATATCATCAACAAAGAGGACAAATCGTCGGTCATCCATTTGACGAAAGAACTCCAGAATATTATGTAGGTCAAGGATTGCAGAGGCAGGAACGCGCACGAGGTGGAGATTGTTAAAGTGCATCGCGTGTGCATTGGTCAATTGTGTTTTACCAACCCCTGGCGGTCCAAAGAGAATGAGGGGCTTCACGGCTGTTCCTTGGGAGAAGGTTTGGAACTGCCCCAGGTATGTTAAACGTGTGGTGCCATAACCATAGAATTCATCCAGGGTTTTTCTTTCATCCAGTGAACCAGCGGCAAATAACTGTGTCGTTGGATCGAAATTGAGAACGCGCGAGATAGCGAAGACATTACGTTCTTCGAAGGCTGTTTGGAGTGCTTGGAGAATGTCAGCCTTTTCTGCTAGGAGTGGATGCTCACTCTCCGTGAGGGCGGGCATCACCATTCGTGGTAACTCTCCATCCGTTTTTGGAATGAGATCTAAAAAGTCGCTCATTAGGGCATGGAGCCCATTTTTTGCGATGCGAATCGCATGTCGTGCAAGCATTTCAAAACGGGGATTTGCAGCAATAGTCTCGGTATTGAAACCCTTAACCAGTGTCAGTGGACTGTTTACGATGGCCGTCAGGAACTGGTCCAAAAAGGCGGAAACTTGTTCAGAGATCAGTGACTCGGGAGTGAAAAGGGAAATGACGTCGTCGGCTAGTGTCGCGGCCTTTGAATCGGCTACAGGAAGAAAATATCGTGGTGAAAGAGTCGTGGCTGTTTTTTTGTCTTGTGCTTGCGGAAGCTCTTTTTCTGTTGCTCCGTTATCTGGTTTTGTTTTTTTGGTAAGTTTTCTTATTCGGGCAAGTTCATTATAGATTGCCAGAAGGATGTTGTCCGGATACTCAATCTGAAGGCCATGTGCGCGAAGCGTATTGAGACTTGTCAATGTTTCGAGAACACGCTTTGCCAGAGCCGTTACTTTTTCAGTAGAGAATTCCTCCGAATTTTCGGATCCGGACCACGGAAAAAAAGTAAAGATTCCGAGTTGGTGTCCCATTGCCAGTTGTGTGACACGAGCATCAAAGGTTGCCGCGAATCGACGAAGTCCACTCATTAAACGTTCGCCAACGGTCATTGCTGATTTTTGGACAGCCGCTGTTCCATGGAGGATCGGAAGAAGGTCAGGAATGACACCGGTATAGTCGGCGGCGATGTCAGAGGAGTCTGTGGTGACAAGGGGCTGTGTCCGCCACACTTGTGGCTCAGGAATGAGTCCACTAGCTCCGACTTCAGTAAATGCATCCAAGGGAACACCCGTTGTGAGATTTATGGCCGTTGTGAACGGGACAGCTTTGCTGGGTGATAAGGTTGATACAGTGACTGAATTGGGTGGACGAACCTGTACAAACTTCGGCATATGGAGTCTCCCTTTAAATCAAAGACGTATAATAAATATTATAAGACGTCAATATCTTTGCACAGAAATGGACTATTGGGTCAGATTTCGCTGAAAAGGCTAAATTTGGAGGAGTTCTCGTTCAAAGAGGTCATCGAATGTTCGCCGGATTTCTTCCATTGGATGATCTGCCATTTCGACACGTTCAACAATCTCTTCTGTTGTTAAGTCTCCGTTTGCAAGGCTGAGTATCTGCGCAATCGAGTCAGAAATCATCATCCTTTTGACCGATTTCTTGGTTCGTTGAAGGAGGAGGTTGTACGATTTCTTTTTCGCATCATCTAGGGGGCAATGTTCTGATACAAGTTTCATGACGTCGGTTTCGACGCGAAGGATCTTTGTAAAGGGAGAACATTTGGGTCCGCGGCATTTTTGATCGCTCTCTTCTGCCTTCTTGAATGTTGATGCAGCAGAGTTGGAATTGATTCGTCCTGTTTCAAACTGAAACGTCAGAAGGTCTTGAACGGCGATCGGGATCTCTGAATAACCAGCACTCATAAATTCATGCACGAAAAATGCTTTGACGGCCGTAATCGTTTCATTGGCATATGCAGCGTCTTTCCATCGATCGAGTTCGTCATCGGTGACTTTTGCATTTCGCCACTCTCCGGAGATGAATGATTCAAGCATATCGGATGGACGACGGTCCAATTCACGCGCGATGAGTTGGAAGGCTGCTGAGTCGAACGAAAAGGTCCGCATCATGTGGTTAACTGTGAGGAGACGATTGCCACGAGCGAGATCCTCTTCTGAGAAAGTCTTTGTACTAAGAAGAGTGTAAGGAGGATCCTTTAGATATTTCACATTCCACTTGTCAGCCTGATCTTCAAGTCGTGTTCCGGGGAGAACCATCAATGGAAAAATCAGAATCGAATTCGGCCGATATTGATACGCATCATCGATACTCTTTTTAAAATGATCGTAATCGTCACCCGGAAGACCGCAGATCAGGTCGATATTAAACCGGATGTCATACTTTCTTAAATTTTCAACACCGGCCTTAAATTTTTCGGGGTTATGACGTCGGCCGATTGCCAGCATCGACGTGGGGTTTGTTGTCTGGAGACCAATGCCAAGTCTTCCCGATGTTGTTTCTGATAAGAGCTTGATGTCAATTTCTTCCATATCCTCGATATTGATCTCGAGGCCATCGAACGTGAGACCCGGACGTTCTTTCAGATAATTAAGGACTTTGCGAAAACGTTCTTTGTCCTGATTAAAGCCGGCATCCAGGAAAGAGATATATTTGCCACCCTCTTTTCCGGCTTCATCGATGGCATTAAGAACGCTTTCAAGTGAGCGCGTTCGCCACTTGTATCCCTGCGAATAGAAACTACAATAGATGCAGCGATACTTGCAGCCGCGCGAACTTTCCATGTAGAGCCATCGGCCATGACGCTTAACGAAATCCTCGTAGTGCAGTGTGAGCGGAACTTGGTCGAGGTTGATCGGGTCTGGTCTAGGGTTTGATTGGACGTCACCTTTTTTTCGATAGATGAGTCCGGGGGTGGACGACCAGTTTCCACCATCGTGTCCGGTAAGGCGACGGAGAAGAAGCCTGAAGGATTCTTCTCCCTCACCGTTAATAACACCGGTTAGAAATGAGTGGCGTTTAAGGAGTCGCTCGGCACGCGGACCGGCGTCGGGACCGCCGAGAATAACCTTGAGCTTCGGATTTCGAAGCGAAAGTTTTCTCGCAATTTCGAGCATCTTTTCCGTGCTCCAGAGGTAGCAGGAGAGTGCCAGAAGATCGGGGTCGGTCCGAGCGACAGTGTCGTAGAGCTCCTCGTCAGAAGCACGGAGGAGCTCTTCATGAATCGTGATGTCTGTTGACTTTGCCAGCTCTGGATCCTGGTGGGCATATGACTTCAGGTTATAGAGCGGCAGACAAGGAGACCGGTGTTCCAGGGTCTCCAAGGTAAGTCCAAGGAGAGACACTTTCATGGTGATCAAAAATCCTTAAGCGCGTGGTGGCATGTTGGCCGGTAGGGCCTGTTCGTCGATATCGATGATTTCTAGTCCGTCTCTTCTCATGTTTCCTCCTCTGTGATGGCCGCAGTTCGCACTATGTATAGCAATAATGGTGCCAAAGCCGCCGTTAATGGATGCAAAAAATATCGTGTTATTTCAGGGGGATTGCAAATTTTTTCATGAGAAAATGATCGGGATTACGCACCCTTGTTCGTTTGTTCGGATTTTCGAACAAATCCGTGTTCCAATCCTTGAAAACTCCGCAACTTTTTGGGCGGGGGGCCGAAGAGTCCATGTAGCGGACTATCTGAAGGAGGCTCTATGAGGGCAGTGCGTTTGGTTGTCGTTTTTCTGGTCGCCATTTTGTTGATAACGGGGTGCAGTTCTGTTCGTTCTGGAACGTTGTCCGAGAAGAATGTCTCTGATGAGATTCAATCGGAGACGATGATTACACTGCCCGATCCCGCTGTATCGTCTGGCTACCAACCTGTTGGTAATCTATTAGATTCGTCGAAGGGCTTTACAAAGGAACAGCGCGTTTCGGACGCAGAGCTGATCATTCAACTCTTTGATAAAGATTATGCTCCGCTTCACTGGAAGGAAAAACTATTTGGTTTTTCTTATGAGGAGAAGGCGACAGACCTCCTTGAGTATGTGAAGAAGGATATTACGGACGCCGATTTCTATCGTGCCATCGGTCGTTTTGTCTCCAGTTTTCATGATTCACATATCAGTTATTCCATCCCATCCAACCAACGCTCATGGCTTCCATTTGATGTCGATGATATCGAGGGAAAGATTATTGTGACGAAACTCCTCGATCATTACGCAGACGGGGATGCGCCGATTCGTGTGGGCGATGAAGTTGTTTCTATTGATGGCCGTGATGCAAAGGATATTCGAGACGAACTCCTTCAGTATGTGGGGCAGGGAAATCCGCGTACCGAGATTCGGATGGCCACGAGCTATTTAACATTTAGACCGCAGTGGCGTTTTCCAGAGACGCCGGAGGGTTATTCGTCTGTTAAGGTGAGAACGCCCGACGGCAGTCTTCATAAGGTTTCTGTAGAATGGCTGACAAAGGGTTATCTTATGCCGAGTCTTCACCGGCCGGGAGTAACTTTAGCATCAAAGGCAATGATGATGTTGAGTGATGAGCCTTCGAAGCCAAATTTTTTCGAGGTGGCACGAAATCGCGAGGAAGAGAGCATCAACGAACTTCGGTCGTATGGTCGGGGATATGTTTCTCCCTTTTTCAGTTTTGGTGATCACTTCATTGTTCGCAAAGAGAAGCCCTATTATTCAGGAGAGTTTCAATTGGGTGACTATCGAATCGGTTTTCTACGCATCCACACATTCAGTAGTCGCTCCATTAACTTTGATGAGACATATGCTGAACTCGAAGAAGAGGTTGCCTATTTTGAAGAGAATACCGATGCCCTTATTATTGATATTACAGGTAACACCGGCGGTAATTATTGCTTTACACTGAATGTGGCGTCGATGTTTTTTGATGAGCCCCAACGGGAGATTCAGGACCAGTGGTTGGCTAACCACGACACTCTTCTCTGGCTTGAGGGAATTGTTTTGGATAAAAAGGAAAAGCGGAGTGACCAATATCTTGCCGGAAAGATTGCGAATGGTATTCGTCGGTCGATTAAAAAAGGAAAGCGTTTAACAAAGCCCTTTCCGGAATGTGTTAAAGATGGAGAATATGGTCCCTATTATGACAAAGAGGGGAATAAAATATCGTATACGAAACCGATTGTGATGTTGATTAACGAGTTTGCCGTTTCGTGCGGTGATTATTTTCCTGCTTTTTTCAAGGATGCGGGGCGTGCCGTCTTTTTTGGACAGACAACGTCGGGTGGTGGAGGTACGATTACGAAATACAAACGCCTCGGTTACTCTGAAATCAGGCTTTCATTGACAATTTCAATGGGTGTTCGTGATGCGAACATTACATTGGCCGACGGCCTAGAGACATCATACATCGAAAACGTTGGTGTATCTCCTGACATTCATTATGATATCACGTATGACGACTTCATGAGCGGCTACTCTCTTTATCGCCAGGCCGTCGAAGAAACCGTCCTAGACCTTCTTAAATAGCAATAATATCAAATAGTTGTCATGTTTTGTCAGTTTTTACGCTTATGATAGCAACATTTTCTGATTTCTGACGATAATAATGGGCATGGGGTCGGTATACTACTGGGAGGTAGATATGCCCATTGGGTGGAAACCAGACGGCTCCATTAATATTAATTTTATTCTTAGCAAGCCTGAAAACGATCGAACGCCTCTTGAAAGAGAAATTGTAAAGGTGAGTAGCTGTGGGGACTCTGTATTGCTTGAGCCTCAGGATTTAGCTTCAACGTCCCCTTGCTTAAAGCAAATGTCGCGTTCAGGGTTCAAGTCTACTTTTGAAGAATACCGAAGAGATGTTATCGTATTCCTTTTGAAAAAATCTGCTCCTCAGTTAACTACAAAAATCAACGATGAACAGGTCTTGGTTGAACTTGCTAATATTGTTACCAAATCAACAAAGAGTGTAAGAAATATTGTTCCCATGATCAAGGGTCTTGAAAAGGTATTGTTGCCTAAAGTGGGCGCCTATAACAAAAAGGCATGGATGCTTCTTGGTGTTGCCTGGTTAACAATATATAATTTAAGAGAACTTAATTCAGAGAGAGTATCAAATAATTTGTCCGGTATTTCCATGAGCCCAGATTTGATGGACAGCTTTACAGGCGATGTCTTGAAAAATCTGGAGAATGATAAATTATTAATTAATGTTAGTCAAAAGAGGCGGTGGGGGTGTAGTTATGAGCCTAGATATTCGATGATCATGATTGGGAAGTCCTACCTCGAAACCCTAACTAAACTGAAACCTCAGAAAAAATATTTCTTAGAAAATGCTTTGGTTCACGAGGCATTTCATGCGTGGTCAGATTTGCGGGGGGGAGGACTATCTCTTGTCGATGAAGAGGTGGCCGCTCACTACTTCGGTCTTAAGGCATCAATTGCGGCTGGGAACTTAGAGGGGGAGAAGATCGAATATATGAAAGAGCCTTCGACGACCTTCTTTATGGAGATTGTTAAGCAGCTACGGGACCAAGAGTTGGAGAAGTTGGGGGCTATTTTTTCCAGAGAATTTTCAGGCCTAATGGATAAGAGATTTTATGGGGTGAACGTCTTAGATGCTATCAATTATGATCATTTCTTGTATGAATCCGCGGTTAAAGAATTAAAGAATGGACGAATTGATAGTAAGGCAAGAGAAGGGTTTAAGAGAAGATATGTTGTCTATAGGGCAATAAGTATTATATATGAAAATTATGCGAGGGTTGTTTTTGAATATAGAAGAGAAGGGAGGACCCTTGAAGAGAGCAAACAGAACCTTGAACGTCTTAAAAGCCCAAAAGCATTAACTCCCTTTGCACTCAAGAATAAGAATCTCGACAAAAAAGCCCTGAGAGAAAGTGTTCTCGACTATTTTCATAAAGCAATCATGCAGACCATTGATGTTTATGTTGTTTATGGCGAAGAGGAATCGAGAACGTTTATTAGAAATGAGCTGTTTCCAAATATCCTCACCGATCTATTTCTGAATTCTTGTATGAAAATGTCGACCAAATAGACATTGCATTTTATAGGTCCCCGCGATAAGACGGGGTCATGCCTACTCGCGGTCGTTTAATCATTATATCCTCACCCTCCGGAGGCGGAAAAACCTCTGTTATCAAGCATTTCCTCGAGACGCACCCCAATACCGTCCATTCCATTTCGTACACGACACGTCCACCGAGACCCGGCGATGTCGACAAGGATTATTACCGTAACGTTGACCGAGAGACGTTTGAAAAGGGAATCAAGGAGGGGATGTTTGCCGAGTGGGCCGAGGTCCATCATCATCTCTATGGAACACCAAAGGGCCCGTTAGAGGATTTTCTAAATGAGGGGAAGAACGTTCTTCTCGATCTTGATGTTATTGGGGGGCTGAATCTGAAAGAGCTATATAAGGATGAGGCGGTATCGATCTTTATTTTGCCACCGTCGGAGGAGGAGTTGAAACGCCGACTCTCCGCTCGGGCAACCGATTCCGAAGAGGTCCAAGCCATTCGACTCAAAAACGCCATTGAAGAGATGACCTATCAGGACCGTTATGATCACCGCGTGATCAACGACGATCTCGAAAAGGCCTGTCTAAGAATTGAAGGCACGAATCACCTACCACGAACTCGAAAAACAACTTTTGGCACCCTATGCCCAACTTTCTTCGGAGAGTTTGGGGCGCATTCACACCGAAAAGGAATGTGACCTTCGCGCCTGTTTCTATCGCGACCTTGGGCGGATTGTTCACTCGACCGCCTTTCGTCTGCTTGAATATAAGACGCAGGTCTTTGTGAACCATGAGGGGGATTATTACCGAACACGCCTGACGCACAGTATTGAGGTCAGTCAGATGGCTCGGGGGCTTGCGCGGATTCTCCGGGTCAATGAAGACTTGGCGCACACGATTGCCCTAGCGCACGATCTGGGGCACTCCCCATTCGGCCATACGGGTGAGGCCTCACTCAATCAGTTGATGGAGGATGAGGGCGGTTTCGAACATAATACACAGGGTTATCGTGTTGTGACTTTTTTAGAGGAACGTTACCCCGATTTTCCAGGTCTCAATCTCTCGTATGAAGTTTTGGAGGGGATTATTAAACATACGACCGATTACGATAAGCCTAATAAGGTTGAGGATTTCAAGGATGTCGGTTTTCCGACGATCGAGGCACAGATCGTTAATTTTGCAGATGAAATTGCCTATATGAATCACGATCTCGATGATGGTATTCATTGGGGGATGCTCTCCGTTGATTCCCTTCGAGAGGTTCCTCTCTGGAAAGAGACATACGATGCAGTCTTAAAGGAAATTCCCGATGCGACTGAGCGGATCCAGCGGATCCGCACGATCAGTCTTCTGATTGGGCGGCTGATTGACGATCTTCAGGCCGAAACCCAACGAAGAATTAAAGATCGTGGGATTCAAACCCTTAAGGATATTAGAAAAAATGGGAATAGACTGGTCGGTTTCAGTGATGAAATTAAAAAGAAGACGACCGAAGTGAAATCGTTCCTCCTTAAGAATGTCTATCATCATGAAAAGGTTCGTCAGATGTCAGATTATGGTGGGCGTGTGGTTCAGGATCTTTTCCGGGTCTATTTGAATGATCCTCACCTCCTTCCAGAGAAGTATTGGCAACGCTTTGAGGCCGATGGCCAAAAGAGGCACATTTGTGACTATGTGGCTGGGATGACCGACCGTTTTGCGTTGATTGAGCACAAAAAGTTATTTGACCGCTAAGGTCTTCTTTGATAGGTGAGATTAAACTTTTCCTGGGGCGTATCTATGGCATGTAACTTTCATATCGGAATCATGGGCAACCTTTTCTCGGGCAAGACAACGCTCATGAATGCACTTACAGAAGATCCTTACAAAACCGACCTGATGATGATTCTCGATGGTGCGGAGGTTCAGGCGTTTTCTGAACGTGTTGAAAAGGGCTCGTTGACGGATCTTTGTCTGAAGCTTTTCTATGAAGATCGTGTTGCGAATATCTTTCCGACCGAGACGGCTTTCCTTCATATGCGGACAATGCAACAGCGTGAAATTCGTCATTTGATGACACGTGAAAATCATCGAGGTTCGCTTATTTTGGAAGATCGTCCATTTCTGGATGGCCCGGAGGTCTTTGTTCGTCGGATGATCAAGTCGGGTGAGATGCCCGACGCTCATGCGAAACTCTATAAGACACTTTTTTATCAAACGCTTCAGAATGAACGGATTCGCCTTCCTGATCTAACCGTTTATTTGCGTTCGGAACCCGAACTTTTGGAAAAACGTCGAATGCAGCGTGCGGAAGAGGGCGACGACTATGCGCGTACCATCAGCGGTGAGTATTTAACAGAAATTCACGATTGTTATGAAGATTTGGTGACACATTGGAAGCGGACGCTTCTTAGGTATCAGGAATACGCGATTGTGCCGCCGGATGCCGATATCATTATACTTCCTGCCGAGATCGATATGTATGATCACCCCGACTATGTTCACGTGGCCGCCGGGACCATTCGCGAAAAGGTCCGTCGGATGCTGGCCGCCAGGAGAAAAGAATTATGACCGAAGGTTGTCGTGTCCTCGATGTGAGTGAAGACGTAACGATTCGTCGATTTGAAGTTGCCACGCGTCTCACCAGTGTTGAGCGTCGCCTGATGAAGTATTTTTCAAAGAATCAGGCGTTGGTGACCTGTGTTGGTAATATCGGTGTTGGAAAGAGTTCTCTCATTAAATTTCTGGCATACAATACTGGGATGAATGCCCTTTTTGAACTTCCTGATGAGGGTTTTGAGGATCATATTGTTCATAATCAATCGCTTTATCCACTTCTTGAGACGGCCAAGGAGTCGGCAAAACGGACGCTCGGTCGTTACTATGCGGCGATCAACGATTTTATCGAATGTCAGGCCAAGGAAGAGGTGGAGAGTCCACGTTGGATGGCAGCGAAGCAGAGTCTTGAGAAGGCGGCACTCGATATTCAGCATGCGTACCTCGATCTGAGACGGATGCAGCTTCAGGCCGTTCCACATTTCGAGGGTTCGACTTGTGTCGATGGGTCTGCGCTGGCTGATCGCTATGCCTTCTGTGAGGTTTTGCACCGAGATATGGACATTTCCTATCTGAACCGTGAAGGTCTCGATGTTATCGATCAACGGTTAGATAGCGAATTTCGTCCCTTAACGCGGCCGAGCCTGATGATTCTTCTTCATGCACCACTTGATTATCTTTTCAAAAACATCGGTGAACGTTCGCGCGACGTTGAGAAGACAGCAGCCAGCGATGATGGTATTCCTGAGGGGCTTCGCCGGTTGGTGACCTCTTTGAATGAACGGTATGCAAATTTTATTGATAACCTGGTTGGCAATGGATGGTATAGCGGGCCCGTCCTAAAAGTCGACGTTTCTAAAATCGATTTTGTCTCAAATGTGCGGCACTTGATTGCCGTCTATGAGGGGATCGAACAACTCTTAGTGCCGGAGGGATTTAAAATCTAATGGATCTCACACCTAACGCCCGTAAGTTGCTCCAAGACAGATATCTCAAACAAGCTGATGACTCCTTTGAAAATGCCGAAGAACTTTTTCGTCGTGTGGCCAAATGTATCGCGGCGGTCGACATTTTTTATCAGAAGACGACGGCCGAGGTGGGAGAGACTGAGGAGGCCTTCTATCAAATGATGGCGAATCTCGAGTTTCTTCCGAATTCGCCGACATTGATGAATGCCGGGACGCGTTTTGGTCAACTCTCGGCCTGTTTTGTCTTGCCGATTGAAGATTCGATGCAGGGGATCTTTTCGGCGCTCAAAGACGCTGCGGAAATCCACAAGTCCGGCGGGGGGACCGGATTTTCTTTTTCAAGACTTCGTTCGGCCAAGAGCTTTGTTTCGGGGAGTAAGACGCAGGCTCAGGGACCGCTTGCTTATCTTCATCTCTTTAATCAGGCGATGGGGACGGTGGAGCAGGGCGGCCGGCGTCGTGGCGGGAATATGGGTGTTCTTCGGATCGATCATCCAAACATTCGTGAATTCATAAAATGCAAGTCTGCGAACAATGTTTTGCAGAACTTTAATATCTCAGTCGCTGTGACGGATGAATTTATGGAGGCGCTTGAGTCGCGGAAGGAATTTAATCTTGTCGACCCGCACTCCAAAAAGACGACAGCGGTTCATCCCGAAGATCTTTGGGAATTGCTCACGACATCGGCCCATTCGAATGGGGAGCCGGGTGTGATCTTTATCGATAAGGTGAATGCCGGGAATCCGACGCCTTTCGCGCAGATGGAGGCGACGAATCCATGTGGTGAACAGCCGCTTTTGCCGTATGAATCGTGTAATCTTGGAAGTATCAATTTGGCCCGTTTTGTGCGGGATCGTGGCGTTGATTATGCGGGTCTTGAGAAGACGGTTCGTCATGCGTTC
>CAYWXY010000069.1:0-12429 GCA_964462555.1 uncultured Pseudomonadota bacterium
ACCTCAACAGGGATGGATCTTGGTTTGGTTGTGACGGGGGTTGTTTTAGACATAGCGAGCTCCTTCCTATGATAAGCCCGCTGCGAGAAAGAGCATATATAGATACTAGCGCCCTGTCAAAGAAATATTCACCGGCTGCATAAAATAATCGGACTTTCGGATTCCATGCCGTATGCTATACTCACTTCCCAATAAACTCGAAGCCTATTAGGGGGGAACATGCGCATTCAAATCTCATTAATTGTTGCCATCTCACTGATCATTGCATCATTTGCCCACGCTGCACCCAACTGGGGAACGGCAAGCACGGTGCCCGCCAAGGCGCACAAGGAGGCGGTGATCGATCCGCTCGATTCTCGCGAGATTCAGGTGACACGCATTGCAGTCACGAATGATTCCAGCAATCTCTATCTTCGACTGACAACCGATGCGAATCTTCCGACGAGTATTAATTTTAATTATAACCCTGATCACGAATTCAAATTTGTGGCACCAGAAGTTTTATCAACGAGCGTTTGGTTTGATACCGGTGGGGGAGGGGAACCGAACCCGACATTCAAGCAGATAAGTGGCGTCGACTTTGCCCTTCGTGTTGATCAAGAGGTTGGGAAGGACCCGCTTCCGAACGGTATGTATCCCGGATACCTTGCAATTACGCTCTCCAAGTATAAGGGTGGCAACTGGAAAGAGGTTTGGAAGGTGAATTCAATCAAGGGGAAGAATATTGAAATCTCTGGACACGATCTAACAATCAAGATTCCACTTTCGAAGATCGGAAAACCAAAACAGCTGATCGTCAAACAATGTAATGCCACGATGCTCTTTGACCCCAAACACTTTACGGAGATGAGCTACAACGTCCAGTGATACAACGTGAAATTTGAAAGGATAGGGCACCATGAAGATTCTCATTATATCAGGTGTTATTTTGGGCTGCTTGCTGGGTGGAGTTGTCCAGGCCCAGTCGAGTGGTCTTAATGTTACACAGGATGGGAAAAGTGTCTGGCCGCCAAAGGGGCCGGGTTGCGAAGCATTGGTGAAATGCTGTGATGCCTTTAAGAACGACAGCACGGTGACGCTTGGTTGTCAGCTTGCCGTGACGGCAAATCCCAAGGATTGTAAGGTGGCGTCAAAGACGGCCAAGAAGCTGATCCAAGAGCTGGGTCACAAATTGCCAAAGGAATGTCAGTAGAACCCCCTAAAACAAAAAAGACCAGCAAGAAGCTGATCTTTGATTGGGCACTGCTCGGTTTCATTAGAGTTCGCAAGCTCGCTTATTGTGCTCCCAGCACACAAGAACCGCTAAGCTCCTTACGTTGCTAAGCGGTTCTAGTGTGGGCCCGGGAGGACTTGACGAAGCCACTTGGATTAGCGGTTATGAATATGGACGCTAATCCTTAGTGGATACGATCCCCGGAGGGAAAACCCCCAAAAGCAAAAAGACCAGCACCAAAAGCTGGTCTTCATGCGGGATATTTGGTGGGCCCGGGAGGACTTGAACCCCCAACCAATCGGTTATGAGCCGACGGCTCTACCATTGAGCTACAGGCCCCGCCCGCCTCGCCTTATGGCTGAGGCGTTTATTTGAACCCACCAACCACACTTTATCTTCCGAATATGTTTAGTTCGAAAGGCTCGCATGGCGGGCGGGCCCAGTGAGGCGCCCAATCTAGCCATAACCCTATGATATGTCAATATTTATTAGTCTTGTGGTATCCTTGGGATCGGTCGGCGAAATAGTTGTCTCTTTAGTCTTTCCAAACGCTGGTAATCAATGACTCTTTTATTCACACGGTGGACCTCAAGGCCCTTTGGATTAACGCTTGTAGCACCGGTCTTAAAGGTGACGATCAAATCTTCATCCGCCGCGTCGCTAGCGTTATTGTAACTCTTTTCCCCTGAGTTAACATCGTCCTTTTTGATATCAAAGAGGGCAATGACATCACTCCACCATGGTTTATCGTCACCCTCCCAAAAGAGGACCATCACACGTTTCTCATCATTGGGATAATTGATGTTGTAATCCCAATCCCATATGCCGAGATTTAGGTATTTAATACTCTGTCCACCAGGAATCTGTGCCTGTGTATCACCCCATTCGCATTGGGACTCTTCACTGATTGTGCCATCCAGGAGTGCAACGGCTGTTTGACGAGTATAAAAGGGTCCCATTAAGAATCCGTGGATTCTATGAAAGGTGTTAGGATCTTTGCTGCCAAATATTTCTTCAAGGACTTCAAGGGTCATGTCCTTTTCCTTTTCGCAATCATCCTTATCACTCTTACTGCCCGCCTCTTCACAATCCCTTTGTGTATGACCCTCAAATGCCAATATTAGTTTTTGACATTCAATATTCTCCTCGCTTTTATCAGCAGCCAGACACTGTTCGTAAAGCCCTTCGATAACAGGGCTATAGGGCATAACTCCAAAGTGAAAATTCGAGTAGATACCGCTTATGGGACCAAAAGGCACTTCTTCAAGAACTTCGTAATCATGTTTTACATCGGCCTGAGTGATTTGTAATACGTTCTGTCCATCATAGTCGATTCGGACAATCTGTGATGCGTCATCAACGTCCTGCCATTTGGGTGGGTTGAAAAGAAGATTGTCATTTTGAAAAAAGAAATCTGTTTTTGGTGGCGTAAAATATGGACAGAGCTTGGGTAAAAAAGGAAGTTGGGACGGTGCAGGAGATATTAAGCTCTCATAGAAGATGTCCATTATGGTTGGATCAAATTCAATGGTTGACTGAAGTTCGAATTCCTCCTCTAAATTGAGTTTGTGATCGATCACCCGTTCACTAACATCTTGTTCCACTCCATAGTAGCTGTGATCGACTAGCCGCACTGTTTTCCCCCCGTGAGGTCCCTCTATTGTCATTTTTATTGGTGACGTGGATTCAGCGGTTGTGTTTATCTTATAATATCCCTTACCGTCGGCCTTTATCGTGTTTTCGTTAATCGTAATCTTTGCACCTGGAGAGGTGTGGCCGAAGATATACGGAAATAATATAGGGGTGGTGATCTTGGTCTCTGTTTTTACTATGGGGCCCCGAGGCGTGAACCACGGGTTATCCTGTGCATATATCGATTGGGGGCTTAATAATACCATGAGAAAAGAGAATAGTAGAGTGAGGGATAGTGCCAATATGAGTATCCGTTTCATAACGTCCTCCTAAGCGATTGGGTCATGCATATCTTCATCTCCTACTTTACATGCAAGTGAGATGCCATAAATGTGGTGAGTAGTAGATGAAAAAACATTAATAATAACAACGGACTAACACGAGACGCCGAATGAGAAATTATGACTCAAAGGTGCTAATATACCCATTCAAGTAAGGTTTTTTGACACATCAAATGTTGAACTCACTTTTTTCTACTTATCCACCGGAGGGAGGGGTGTTTGCAGGAGGGATGGGTAGTCTACTACGAGACTTGGATAATAATATGGAGGCATAAAACCGTTGAGGGTAACGATGCCAAGGCTATATAAAATGGAATCTGCTAGGAGGTCGTGCATTTTGTACCATATAAAGCCCAAATTATTATTTCTTACTGTCCAATATTGAAAAACCTCAGATAGCGCTTGTGTAGAGAAATTTAGTATTGTTTCGAGAGTACGTAACTCGTCCGAAGTAAATATCTTGGTAATATTTCCTGGTAGCGATGTTCCAATATAGCTCGCGATAGCCGGATAGAAAACAATAGAGTCATCAGTCTTTGCGACCGCCCCCATAAAAATATTGTTCCGAGGGATGCGGACATTAGTTAGATGCGAAAGTGTTTCCTTCATTTGGGATCCGGATATCATTGCATCGTCAACAACCACTACTTTAAGATCTCTTTCTTTAATGAATTCGATGTCATGTGGAGCAAAATCGTTGGTGCCTCTGCGTTTGTAAATAATACCAACTGGGGTTTTTAGTCCTAGCTCCATGAGTTTTTCATATATGTAATCTTCGCTGGCTCCACCTTTTAGGAGGGCAAAAACGTATGGAGTGTCCGCTGTGAATATTTCGATTGCGGTTTTCATTTCTTCCAGCGTTCTTCTTAATGTGTAAGGATCTACGCAGCGAACATTTTCGACAACTTTGTCGAAAAGTCTTTCGGCCTCTGGCTTGGGTATGCCCTTTGTCTCTGCTTTTCCTACAAATACAGCTTTCTGTTTGTCATATTCTGGAAATAATTCTTCTCGGCCATATGCTGAATCTCGAATTGAGGGGGCGAGAGGAATATCCTCCTTTGCAATTATTTGCTGGGTGCCCGGAAGCACAGTTGTCTTAGATTTAGGGCGTCGTTCATATTGGAGAGCTCTTGTTGTAGGTAGCGTAGGATCTGCCATGAGGTGCCATGCTTTAGCTTTAACAATTGATTCGATCAGGTTGCTATACCATTCAGAACCTATTCCTGGGCGTGGTGCCATTAGTGCTTTGATCTTATCAACTATAAGTTCTTTTAAGGTAATAGCTTCGTCAAGTTTGCTGTCATGTAACGCGGCTTCTAGATTTGCTCTAGTGGTTTGAAGGATGCGGAGCTTATCAGAAATTTTTGAAGAATCCATAAATGTGAATACTTCTTCTATCCATAGAGCGAGTCCTTGCAATTCTTCTGGAGTAGTTAAATCTGACATTTTCTGTAATGCGATATCATCCTCATTGACAGCTTCTGGAAATAAAAAGAATGCTTTTGCTTCTGGAAATTTCTCTCTTGATAGCGGAGTTACAGGGGGTGTCTTACTTGCCTCTCTGGATTCGCGAGCTTTTCGGACGTCCGTTTTTATTGGAGTAGCCAGGAAACCTTCGATGGTTGGGTGATGATCTTTTTGCGCAGATACTGATATATATCTTAAGAGGTCTTCCTCAGATCGTCCCAATAAGAGCTCTATGCCAGTAAATAATCTAACTTGATCTATGAATGTATCAATTTCTGGAGTGATAGCCTCTATACCTAACATTTGAGCAAGAACGACCTTGTTTAATCTTGTATCGTCTCGTTCTAAGTCTTCTGTATCTCCAAGGCTCAACTCTGATGAAATAGTGGCGATTAGACTTTCGTTTTCGGGCTTGTTTTTTTCACTGCTTGGGATTGCAACCAATATTTCTTCTAGTATTTCCGCGGTGTCGTCTGTTATCGGCCTTATTTTAATAAGTTCAACTATTTGCCGTAGGCCCTTTGTAGTTTCTGCTCCTCCGTAAGATAAGCTGTTGAAGATTGTTAGAACGCTACAATAAATATCGAGGGCTAAAACTGAGGTTTTTGTATCTGGATCAAGGAACATGTTTCTGGTTTGGATGGCTAGTGAGAGCCATTGCTCTCTTTCTAAAGTTGAACCCTGTTCTTCTTCAGCTATTTCCATCGCTATGGGTTGGAGTTCTTCCAGCGCTTTTTTTAGTACTCCTGGGTCTTTTGAGGCGAGTCTTTCTCCTTGATTGGGTATCAACTCTTTACCTCTGCCCTGGCCGTTCATAAATATCAGTTTTGGATTTAGTCTGAATTTTGTTGTGAATTTTTTTGGTGTTGGGCTTGTTCTTATAAGTTGGGCCTGTAGTGGTCCCTTTTTGGGTAATGTGAAGCGAGATTTGGGTGCATCTCCGATTAGGGAGGCGTTAGTTATTCCTATTCTATGCGGACGAAGTAGACTCTGCCGTAAACTTGGCATTCTTGATCTGTATGACATAATGCACCATATTTTCTCCCGCTTGGATATGTTATCGGTCCGGCGTTTAAAAAGTTGCGAGCTTAATGCACTTCTATAACCCATTGATATCGTTGGGTATATTTAGCAATGCTTCGATTGCCAGTGCATGGAAAATATGTTACCTAACTTAACGTGATAGGGTTCTCTAGAATGAAGATAACAGTCTCAATTTTAATAATATTTATTTCTGCAATCATTCTCTCTTTTGGTTGCGGCGGTGATGGGGAGTATGGGCCGGGGAAGTCGGAGGGTGTTTGCTATGAAGATGGCACGTGTGATTATGGCCTCAGTTGTAACTCGGATGACATCTGTCGGGCAAGCATCGTGCAACCCTCGGATGAAAATACCACATATGATAATAGCTGTTCCCTTGACGAAGAGTGTGACGACTCTTACGAGTGTATAGATGAAGAATGTGTAGAGATTGAAGATGGCTACTAAACAACGCTACACACCACTCTTATGCCGTGTGAAAATCGGTTTTGAGGGCGGATACGACTTCAGCTGAAGCATGCGAGTTCACTCAACCTCTCTACTCTTCACCACAACGTAAGCCCAGCACCAAGTCACGCAAGGTATTACACACATCGTCCACTTCTTTTCGCATATTTATCTCTGCTTCATCGGCTGTTCTCCCTAGCCCACAAACGCTCTTTGTGGAATCTACTAGTATAATAGACGAAGAGTAGGCACGATTAGTAGTGCCTGTGATTTGAACATCTGCACATTTCATTTCAAATGTTTTGGAAAGCGAATTTCTAAAAGGCCAGAATGATGCTCGAGTCATAGAAACCTCCTTGTTAACGTTCTCATTTATTGTGACGTTCACCTCTGGGTCGGATTATCGACCAATCTACACGAAAGTTGCTATTAATTAAGATATTCGTGTTTCCCTATTTACGAATATTTAGGAAACGCAAATAATATATTCACAGCAACTTAATCTTGCACCAACCGACAGTAAATCAAATATATAAATCCGCTGATAGTGGGGATATAGGTAATGTTTAATTGGAGGTAATATATGACGATCATAACTAAGGCCATAACTACCGTGCACGATCAGTCAAAAACAGTGTTCACCACTGAGAAGCAATCACCCCAGCTTGATGGATTGAGTTTATCTGATCAGATGCAAGAGATGTCAGCAATGTTTGGAAAGAAATGCCTACCTGTTGTGTGCGAAAAAATGCCCACCGAATTTTATACAAAAGATGTTCTTCGAGAACTGAAATTTGGAAAGATGAAACAGGATCTTTCTAATAATTTAAAAGAATATACTGGAGACGTAGCAATCGCCCACTTAGATACAGGCTACGGTCTATCCGGTCCATCCCCCATCGGCCCAGGCCCAAGCCTGCCTCTAATATGTGGTGTCACTGTATTGATAGTAGGGGCTACTGTAGTACTGGATGAGTTATTTGATGGAGGTTTATTTAATATGCTAGGAACTGTTGAATCGGAAACAATAGAACATTTCGACGCTGACACACTCCTTGCGTGCTTGATAACAGATAAGGGTGTATGGGAATGCACAAATGATGCCTCCTACCGTGATCATGCCAATGTCGATGCTTTCCTCAGGTGCTTAAGTGTAGAAAAGAGTGTATTCATGTGTATACGTTCTTGCGAACACTAGCATTATAACCCATTCGTAAAAATATCTTCTTTCTTGATGAGCTCTTTCGGTAAAAAAGTATCAACAAATATATCAACTCGACTCAATAATTGTCCGTAATACCCTTGAGATTGAAGATGATTACTAAGCAACGCTATACACCACTCTTATGCCTTATGAAAATCGGTTTTGAGGGCGGATACGATTTCGTGGCGTTTGAGTGATAAATCGATCAGACGGTCAATCAGCTCAGAATAGGGAAGACCGCTGATTTCCCAGAGCTTGGGATACATACTGATCGTGGTAAAACCGGGAATTGTATTGAGCTCATTAATATAGGGTGTGCCCGTCTTTTTGCAGACGAGAAAATCGGCCCGGGCCATCCCTTCGAGGCAGAGCGATCGAAACGCCGTTTTGGCCATTTCTTGGATCTGCTTCTTGAGTTCCGGCTCAACCTCTGTTCCCAGGATCAATTCAGCACCATCGGGATCGAGATATTTTGCCTCATATGAATAGAAGTCATGATGGGGGATAATCTCGCCCAATTCCGAGGCCTCGACATGGGCATTTCCGATGACTGCGCATTCGATTTCTCGGCCTTCAATTCCCTCTTCAACGAGTATCTTGATATCGTATTGCCAGGCATCATGAAGCGCTGCAATCAGTTCGTCGCGGGTCGACGCCTTGCTAATTCCAACCGATGAGCCGAGATTGGCCGGTTTAACAAAGAGAGGGTAGGGGATCTCCGACTCGATCCTCTGAACGACCTTTCCCAAATCACCAGCATCGCGTTCATGATCAAACGTGACATATTTTGTGACCTTCAACCCGGCCTCAATAAAGAGCCGTTTGGAGACATCCTTATCCATAGCGGCCGATGATCCAAGGTGGTCAGCGCCGACGTATGGAATGGATAGCATTTCAAGCATTCCCTGGACCGTACCATCTTCGCCATATGTACCATGCAAGACGGGGAATATCACATCGACGGCAATTGTCTCTTTGCCAACGTGAAATGGGGGCTTTCCAGGTGTGGGGGAAATGAGGAGTTCGCGACCGTTACTATTGAGGGCGATTTTTTCGGGATTGTCAGGATGGATAAGAAAATCCTCTTCATTCATCAGGTGCCAGGTGCCGTCCTTATTGATCCCGATGACGAGAACGTGATATTTCTCCCGATCTATGGCCGAGATAATGGATTTAGCGGAGAGGAGGGAAACCTCGTGTTCTCCAGATCGCCCGCCACAGAGGACGGCAATATTAAGTTTGGTCGGTGCCATGTCGATCTCCTTTGCCCGGTGTATACGGTAAGCTCGGCTCAAGGTCAAGGGAATCAGATAAACGCCAACGATTTTGGATGTTTAGTGTTGACAATACCGTGGTCCCGGAATAAAAGATCCGCACCATGACCATTGACATTAAGGGCCAGCTCAAGTTTCTCAAGGAACTTCAAGAAATCGATATTCACCTGAGTGAGATCGAAGAAGAGATCTCATCCATCCCCGACCTTATTGAAGAGGCAAAATCAGATTGGGCCACCGCCAAGGCAGAGCTTGATGGAAAGGTGGACGAAAAAGAGGCCTCTGAGCATCGTAAGAAGGAGCTGGAGACGGAGCTGGAGGATAGCAAAATTCATCTCCAGCAGCGCGAAGAGAAGCTCTATGCCATCAAGACAAATAAGGAGTATCAGGCGGCCCTAAAGGAGATTGCTGACGGAAAACGCTCCAATCGGGCCCGCGAGGATGAGATCATTACGCTGATGGAAAAAATCGAGACACTTTCTCAAGAAATGACGCAACTTTCTGGTATTGTTTCCGAAAAGGAGACAGAGTTCAAAAAAGAAGAAGAAGAGCTCGTGGCCAAGAAGGCAGAGATTGAAAATGAGCTGACTGCACGGGCCGATGAACTCAAAAAGATCAAGGGCCAGGTGGATAAAGAGGTCCTGGAGAAATATGAATTTATTCGGTCGCGTTATATCGATCCGTTAGCAGCAGTCGTCAATGGCGTCTGTCAGGGATGCAGCATGAATATTCCACCGCAGATGTACATTGAACTCTTAAAGGGTGTAAAGTTTCATTCATGCCCTAACTGCTATCGAATGATCCATCCTGCGGATGAGACCGAATCTAAAGAGGCCGAGCCAGAGGCCTGAGGAAGTAAATCATGAAACTGACTACGATTCCAAAAGAGGTGGCATGTGAACTTCTCGTTTTTATCGCCGAGAAAGAGTCGTTTGCTGACGTTGTGAAAAAACTTGGTGATGAGTTTTCAGCCGCTGAAATTAAGGCAATGCTCCGAGAGATCGCTGTGGGTTTTCAGAAGGAATTAATCGAAGAAGACGCGGGACAATATAACGTAAAGAAGTGTAAGCACCTCACAAAGAACTCCAAGAAGATAATTTCTTATCTCTCGCCAAACGAGGAGAGCAAATTGCTCAAAACTTTTGGGTTACTCGAAAACAAATAATAGATGAAAACGATTACAATATATACGGATGGTGCAGCAAGAGGGAACCCTGGACCGGCGGGGGCAGGATATATTTTGTTCTCCGATAATGGTGAGGTTCTCTTTGAGGGAGCGCGTTATCTCGGCGAGACGACGAATAATCAAGCCGAGTATCAGGCCCTTCTTGGTGGTTTAGAGAAGGCGATAGAGTTGGGTGCTTTGACTGTTAATGTGAAGATGGACTCTGAGTTGATCGTGAAACAGTTGAGGGGGCAATATCGTGTGAAGAATGAGGGTTTAAAGCCTCTTTATATGAAGGCCCGGAATTTGATTGGCAAATTTGAGCAATTTCATGTAGAACATGTTCGGCGCGAAAATAATAAGGATGCCGATCGGCTGGCCAACCAGGCCATTGATGATGTTCTTTAAAAAATAAAGATGTGAGTTGAGCGACCGCTGGTTTGTCTTGCGACAGACTGGAGGAAAGTCCGAGCTCCATAGGGTACCGTAGCGGGTAACGCCCGTCTCCGCCTCCGGCGGAAGGACCAGTGCCACAGAAAGGATGTACAGGACGATGATCCGGGGCCGTCAAGGTTTCGGGGATCCGCTTCTGGCGGATATATTCGTATTGCTCTATAGACAGTGCGGATATAGTTGCTGTAGTGAAATCAGGTAAACTCTACGGGGAGAAAGGCCAAATAGGTCATCCTTGGATGAAACACCCAACACCCAACGTCCAACACCCAATTGGGAGTTGGTTATTGGGGGTTGGGTTTTCGTCCTCGAGAATTATCCGTTCAAGGTCCGAGAGGACGGGATGATGGGTAGGCTGCTAGAACCGTCTGGCAACAGGCGGTCCAGAGGAATGGTCGCATCCGCCTTTGGCGGAAACAAAACTCGGCTTATGATACTCACATCTTATTGTTTGGGCGGATGGGAATTTCTCATCCGCCCTTTCTTTTTTTAAATGCCAAGCTCCAATCTACAAATTCCAAACAATATACAAATTACAATGACCAAACTGTTTAGATTGCCTGTTTTGATTATTGGATATTGGAATTTGTTTGTTATTTGTAATTTGGATATTGGGATTTCGAATATTCTCAATATGAATACATATTGCTTCGGGCCGCATAAAATGGTATTTCTAGGTAACGCAAAGGGGGGAGTTATGGAAAAGGCTGTTATTGTTGCCGCGTGTCGCACACCTATTGGTAAGGCCATTAAGGGGTCGTGCATTTATACGCGCATTGACGATATCGCTGCGGAATTGGTCAAGTCACTTCTAGAAAGGGTTCCAGAGTTGAACCCTGAAAAAATCGAAGATATCATGATTGGCTGTGCGATGCCCGAAGGGGATCAGGGACTTAATGTTGCGCGAAACATTTCGTTTCTCTCTGGTCTTCCGTTGAGTCTCGGTGCGGCCACGATCAATCGTTTTTGTGCATCTTCTCTTGAGACAATCAATTCGGCGGCGCAGGCGATCATGACGGGGAATGGTGAGGCCTTCATTGCGGGTGGTATCGAAACAATGACACATGTTCCGATGGGAGGGTTTAATCCGTCGCTTAACGAGAAGTTGATGGGTGATGGAAAGATTGCTGCCTATATCGGAATGGGTCAGACAGCAGAAAATCTGGCCGTAAAATATAATATTTCTCGCGAAGATCAGGATCAGTTTGCCCTCGATTCTCATTTACATGCAGCGAAGGCGTGGGACGATGGGGCGTTCAGTAATGAGGTGGTCCCCGTAACCGTCCACGGAAAGGACGGATCCGATAGAGTCTTTGAGGCCGATGAGTGTGTGCGAAAGGATACGACGATTGAAAAACTTGCCGGGCTAAAGCCCGCATTCATTAAAGATGGAACGGTGACAGCAGGCAATTCATCACCGCTCAGCGATGGCGTAGCCGCTGTCATTGTGATGAGCGAAAAATTGGCAAAAAAATTAAAGATTAAACCGCTTGTTCGGATTCGGAGTATGGCGATTGCCGGCGTTGATCCAGCCTATATGGGGATGGGTCCGGTTGAGGCGATTCCAAAGGCGCTTAAGCGAGGAAAGTTTAAGCCAAAAGATATCGATCTGATCGAGCTTAACGAGGCCTTTGCAGCACAGTCGTTGGCCGTTATCCGTGAGCTGAAGTTAAATCCAGAAGTGGTCAATGTTCACGGTGGTGCCGTTGCACTTGGACACCCACTCGGATGTTCCGGTTCGCGAATTATGACAACATTGATCTATGCCCTGAAACGTCACGGAAAAAGTGTTGGTATGGCGACGATGTGTGTGGGCGGCGGACAGGGTGTGGCTTTGATTGTGGAGAATGTGTAGTTCTTTTAAATTACAAATTACAATCTCAAATAATAGGGTTTCGGTTTCGATGCCCGTATCGGTTTAGTTTGACGGTATCGCTTAATCAGACGAATGACTTAACCGTCTGACGATACGAGCTTCGCAACCCAAACCGAAAATGTGGTCACTCTGAGCTGTATATATTGGAATTAGTTTGTAATTTGTGATTTGTAATTTGGTGCTTTATACTTGGGGGTCTGATGGTAAAACAAATTCAGAAATTAGCGGTTTTGGGTGCTGGTGTTATGGGGGCGCAGATTGCCGGCCATCTTGCTGGCTGTGGATTTGATGTCCTGCTCCTTGATATACTCCCAAT
>CAYWXY010000070.1:0-2189 GCA_964462555.1 uncultured Pseudomonadota bacterium
ATCGAATTTGGCCTCCTGGTTCATATTGATATGGATCTGATAATATCCAGATGCCTTAAAATTGTCATGAAAGAGATTGAAATGGTGAAAACCAATGCCGCCACCGAAGCCCGAACCAAATCCCATTTCGACCCTAGGATAGACCCAGAGGGTTCTTGCATTATTTGACATCAGATCAATCACCTTATTGGCCACGCCCTCCCGGATCATGTAATAACTGGCAACGGCGAGCGGCCACGTTACCATACGAACAGCATACGTTGGCACGGTGAGGACGTAGCGTGCGAGTTTTTTGCCAGACGATTCATTGGGGCTCGGTGGGCCATAGGGCAGTTCCCAGACCGTTCGGTTTTGATAGCTGGTACGGAGATCGCGAATGGCCTTGTTAATTCTTTCGACCGTTTCGTCCACATTTTTTCGATATTTTTTATCCCTGGGATCGTCAAGAGACTCAATATCGGATTTGTTGTCTGCTTTTTCGGCCTTGATTTCGGTCGACATTTCGGGGTCAGGTGTGGGCGCCTCAGATTTTTTGGACTTCTTGGCATATCCGTCACCTGAACAGATGATCAGAGAGATCAGAAACACTAGGATATAAATCGAAGCCTTTTTCATCTATTTTCCACCCAGAATGTCCTTTATGCCCCACATTCTGGATCTGGAAAAGGTTTTTTTGGGTAAATTGCGACCTTATTGGTCAATCTAGTCCTTGTTTTCATGGACGGGTTCGTCACAAGGGGTGCAGTTGCCACCGGCGTCAATCCCGCAGGGACATACCTTTTGTGGGATGGCGCCTCCCTCATTGGAATTCTGAGCTTTATCGGTAGGTGATGATTCATCGCAAGGGATGCAATTTCCTCCGCCTGTATATCCACATTCACAATGGACAACCTCGATTGCAAAGAGGGGAAGGGAAAGTGTGAGCGCAACAAACAAGGCCAGAATAGTAAGCATTATTTTCTTCATTGAAAACCCCTTGTCAGTTATAAGTTATAAGTCGTAAGATATATTCTATATGAAAGTGAGATATTTTGATAGAGCGGAATTTTAAGCCATGAGAATTCTTCTGATTCAGCCCCCAATACGAGACTTTTATCGGACGCGATTTCGCGAATACCCCCTGGGGCTCCTCTATTTGGGTGCGACCCTGAGGAGAAAAGGGCATGAGGTATCACTTCTGGATGCTCGGTATTCCCGAAGACCCAAACGGTTACCGCTTCCCGAAAAGATGACCTATCTTCAAGAAATTCACCGAAAGGAAGGGGCGCTCTTTTCGCACTACCAACATTTTGGTCTCTCGTTCGATGAAATAGCGAAGCGAGTGAAAGATGCCTCGCCAGATGCGGTTATTTTAAACGCCATGTTTACGCCCTATCTGGAAGGGGTTTTAGAGACGGCACGTGTTGTTAGGTCAACTCTTCCCAATTGTCGAATTATTATCGGGGGACATCACGCAACGGTCGATCCTGATTCGCTGCTCAAGAATGGGAATGTCGATCAAGTTGTTCTGGGGGAGGGAGAAGAGATTCTTTCTAGGATCTTTTCCGAGGACGTTACAGAGAAAATTCTTTCCGACGATGGAAACCCCTTTTGTATTGAAGACCTGGATACCTTGCCACACCCTGCACGGGATCTGATTGACCCCTCCCGATATCGATTCGGCAAGAAAAACTATACAATGATCCTGACATCACGAGGGTGTCCGCATGGTTGTCGCTTTTGTTCGGTTCATAGAATGGTCGGTCACCAACACCGCACGCGCAATATTAATGATGTGATGAAGGAGATGGTCGGCTGTTACGAAAATCATGGGATCCGTGTCTTTGATCTTCAGGATGATAATCTCCTTTATGATAAAGATCGCATCAAAGAACTATTCGAAAGAGTGACAAAAGAGATTTCCGGTGACGATATTGAGATGATGGCAACAAATGGACTCAACGTTGCCCATTTGGATGCCGAGCTTTTGTCGTTGATGAAGCGAGGTGGTTTTCGAAAACTTGATCTCGCGATTGCGACAGGCGATGTCGGTCGTCGGGAAGAACTCAGGCGCCCTGAGGCAATTGAAAAATACGAAGAGGTTCTTGAAGCCGCAAGATCTCTTGATTTGCCGGTGACGACGTATGTTATTCTTGGCATTCCCACTCAGCCGCTTCAGGAGATGAAGGAGACGATCGATTATTTGATGC
>CAYWXY010000070.1:2211-12239 GCA_964462555.1 uncultured Pseudomonadota bacterium
TCATTGCGCCATCGATCTTCTATAATGTCCCCGGGATGCCGATTTTTGATGAGATGAAGAAATATGAATATTTGGACGATCACCAGATGCGGAGAAGTTCAACGTTCAATAACTATGGCAACGACTTCACTCGAGACGATATCGTCACCTTCTTTACCAACATCCGCTTCTACAACCTTTCTTTGTAGATTAGTGGAGCGGGTTCCAAATATCTCATATTTCGGTTGGGGTTGCGAAGCTCGTATCGTCTTACGGTATCGGCAACGTCATTATCCAATTAAACGACACCGCCAAACGAAACCGATACGAGCATCGAAACCGAAACCCTGTGGTCGAATATCTCGAGTGAGGGGTTGATTTAGGGGGTGACAAAAAGTTATAAAAGATTAAGAAGGGAGATGTATGAACTCAATAAAGTGGGGGCTGGTGAGTCGAGTCGTTTTAATAGGCCTCTTGATCATTATCTGCATAACCTATTTTACACGCGACCGCCTGGGTGGCGTGAACGAGATTGATCCAGCGCTCCTGGCTGAGCCAGTTCAAGTGGCGATTCCGAATCCAGAACCCATTCGCTTCACGATAGACAAATATGCATACAATCTGACGCCAAGTCATTTCTACGAGATCAGTGGTCTCATTGTCTCCAAAAAGGATTACAGTTGGCTGAGTATCTATCGTCGTAACAAGGCGCTTCCCGTTGATCTCTGTATGATCTGGGGAGGGAATGTGGCGTCCGATTCATTCAAGAATGGGGATGTTAAGTTTTGGCAAGGGATGCGCTTTTGCAATTTTCAATATGGTCCTGGTGTGGCATTCAATCAACAGCAACTTTCGAATAATCATCTCTTGATCGACAACGATTACGTCAATGGCATCGTAAAGGATTTCAATGTCGGGGATCAGATCAAGATTACTGGAAAATTGGTTACGGTTTCGGCGATCAACGTGGGGGAGCGGGAACACGATCCGACCTATTTTGGGATGAAGAGCAGCACGACGCGGACCGATACTGGGGCCGGTGCCTGCGAGGTGATTTATGTCGAGGGGGTGGAGTTGATCAAGAAGGGAAATGGGATATCGGCCATTCTCTTCAAATATGCCATTATTCTCTTTATATTGGTGATTTTGGCCAATATAGTGAATTTCTTCAGGATTCGGCGATAATATCGTAATTATATGAATTTATAGCAACTTTTCGGTCTTTTTGCCGATAATAAGTGCGAGGTTGTATATATGAGCGGGCGTCCAATCACAAGAACGTTTAAAGTCCCGGATATTATGGGAAAGAGCGTTATCGATTTTTATAAGGCCAATCCCCAGGTCTCTTTGATGATTAGCCATGGAGACGTTGTTTTCCCGCTTCCTTTTGATCGATCTGATTCGCGTGAAATTCCCGTTATGGTCGACACTCAGATTTCGACGCTTCAAGGGGCTCCTTCTGCGGTCGATGCCTTTGTTGATGCCATTCCAGATATAGGGCCTTTCGAAGGGGCGATGACGGAGGTTGTTCTCCAGCTTCCCGACTATGGTGATGCCAAAGCCAACGACGGAATGAGGGATTGTCTATCCGGTAATAGTTGTGAGACCGGTCGCCGTTTTTATTCGTATGTCCGACTTTTGGGATCCCATTTTAGGCGGCGGCTCAAGGAGATGGATCGAGAAGATCATTGGATAGATGTCGGGGCGGGACTTGCCAGAGCAATGCGGAGATATCTTAAGACCAGGTGGGTGAAAGAAGAACGCAAACCTCAAATGACGGCCGTTGCTATTGAACGTCCTGATTCCAAGTGGTTGGATCGGGATCTCGAGTTTTTTGCAGGTGCCTTTCAATATCTTTCGGGAAAGGCGATTGAATTCTTTGATGCAGCTGAAATAGTTGCCGGTGATTTGATTACCGACATCTATGCGGCCGCCAGTTACTCACCACAAATTGATCAGGTCTTTCAGAAATATTTTGAATTTTTGAATATCGGTGGTGAGCTCCAGGTCATTATTCCAACTCAAGATTTCACGGCAATGAAACGTTCGATGCATACGTTCAAGGATAATCACAGTCTCTCGGAGCCCAAGATAATCAATATGATCAAAATCGTAGACCCTGATGGGGCCGAAGTTAAACCGGCAGAATGGGTCCAGCAAATTCAAGGCGTGGAAATCCTCGAGCTGAGTAAACAATCGTTCATCTATCTGGATGATCCTTATCTCCTCGTCGTCTTGCGAAAAACGGGCGACACCATTCAAATTCCTGAGCTAGAGCTGACCAAGATCGAGGCCGGCACGCCACCCACCCGCGAATACCGTCTTACCGGAAACTATCTTACCGTAAAATAGTCTGCTATTCCTGACTCGTGAGTCATTCCTGCGTCAGCCAGAGGCTGATCCGCCTTTGGCGGAAAAGCAGGAATCTCAGGTGTTTACTCTGGATCCCCGCGTTCGCGGGGATGACGTTCGGGTTGGTCGGAGTAATTTTCTTACAATAATGGGATGGCGTGGCGTTTGCACGATTCCCGGACACCGTTCGGCCAGATTCCTGACTGAACTTCACCGATGTGGGCTTTTCGCAAATAAAACATACAAAGACGTGACTGGCCGATTCCTCCGCCGATCGATTGGGGAAGTTTGTTATTTAAGAGACGCTGATGAAAGGGGAGCTCGAGACGCTCGGTCACATTTTTGACCTCGCACTGTTGCTTAAGCGATTCTTTGTCGACACGAATACCCATCGAGGAAAGTTCAAATGCTGTTTCGAGCGGTGGATACCAAACGAGGATATCACCATTCAGTCCTCGCCGCTCTTCACTCGTTTTTGTAATCCAGTCGTCATAGTCAGCGGCCCGGTCGTCATGGGGCCTTCCATCGCTCAAGGGTGAACCGATACCAATAACAAAAACGGCCCCCTTTTCGCGACAAATCTCGACCTCGCGTTCCTGGGGCGTCAGGTTTGGATAAAGCGCTTCCAAATCTTCACTGTGAACGAAGTGGATCGTTTTCGGGAGTATTGGTTTTCCAAGCCGCTTGAATTTTTTGCATGTTTTGCGTTCGGTCTGACGGATCACACTATAAATCGATTCGACCGTTGTCTTAAGGTAACGAAGCGTCCGGCTGCTCTTTTGAATCACCTTTTCCCAATCCCACTGATCGACATAAAGGGAATGGAGATTGTCCAGGTGTTCATCAGGGCGAATCGCATTCATGTCGGTATAGAGACCTTGTCCAATACCGAAGCCATAGTCGGCAAGTGCCAGCCGCTTCCACTTTGCGAGCGATTGAACGATTTCGGCCATCTCACCCATATCGCGAATCTTAAAATCGACCGGCTTCTCGACACCGCTCAAATAGTCGTTGATTCCAGACTTCTGCAGGACGAAAAGTGGGGCGGAGACACGTTTCAGATGAAGTGCTTTGGAGAGATGTTTTTGGAAATCATCTTTGATAAATTTGATCGCCAGCTCTGTTTCGATCAAATCAAGCGAAGGTTTATACCCCTTCGGGAAAATCAAGCTTTTCTCGCGGATATGACCTTCCATCATCTAAGCCCCTGCCGTATTTTCTTGATTAACGAAAAGTGTCTGGGTTGGATAGGCGAATTCAATCCCCGCCTTTTCAAAGCCCTCATAGATCGCCAGGTTAATCTTCTGTTGGATATCCATATATTTATTATAATCACTCCCGAAAATATAATAGACCGTCTCAAAATTCAGACTGAAATCGCCATAGTTTGCGAAATGGGAACGGTCAAAGCGGGTATCTTCCACCGATTCAATAATTGACTGGATCATCTTTGGGACCTCTTTGAGCTTTTCAGATGGCGTCTGATATGTGACACCCAACTGGAAAACAACACGTCGCTGTTGCATCCGCTTATAATTTCGAACACGAGAATTCGTCAGGTCGCTGTTTGAGAAGACAAGCTGTTCACCGCCAAGGCTGCGTATGCGTGTCGTCTTGATACCGACATGTTCGATTGTCCCCATATATTCGTTGATGATTATAAAATCACCGATTTCAAAGGGACGATCAAAGAGGATCGCGAAATAGCTAAAGAGGTCGGCCAAAACAGCCTGGCCGGCGAGGGCCATCGCGACACCACCAATACCAAGGCCGGCGGCAAGAGCCGAGATCTTGATCCCAAAATTGTCGAGCAAGAAAAAGAGTCCGACGCCGTAGATGATTACCTTGACAACCGGCATAACCGCCTTGATGCTCCGTGTTTTTTCCTCACTACTGGCAATCTGTTTGGCCCAGAAATTTACCAAGGTGTAAGAGATCATGGCGATCAGGAAGCGGGCGCCAAAGAACGTAACCAGAATAATTCCAATAGCCGTCAGAATCTTTTCAAAGGTTTGAGTCAATTCCAGATGCTGGAGGCTGGCCGCAATCACTCCGAAATAGAGGGCCGGCATCAGCGTTTTTCCGAGAATGTGGACGAGAAAATCATCGAATTTGTTTTGGGTCTGCTTCGCCTTCTTTTCTAACCGATAAAAGACAAGGGTCTTGATAGCAAAGATGATGATGATGCCAATGACGATGATAAGTAGTGTGGCGGCATAATCGAGCAGTGTATTGCCAAAATATTCATTCTGTAAAAAATCCATAATAGCCCCTTTGCTTTAACCTTGGAGGTTCCGGGAACCTCCAAGGTTGGAATGGCGTAATATACCAGGAAGCGTTGGTTTGTCAAAGCAGCTTCTAACACACTGCAACAGACGATCTCCGACAAATAAAAAGGCCGGCGATGTCGCCGGCCTTTCGTTATCACATGTTAGCGAAAAATTAATCAAGTCCCTCGACCTTGTAGTTGAAGAGGACCGAAGGCATTTTACCTGCGACCTCATTGATTCGGTCAGCGTGTAATAATTTGAATCCCTCACCCTGAGTATGGTAATGGATAAAAGCGTCGACTTTGTCGAAATCAGCCTCCGCATAAAACCTCAAGGCGGTAGCCATTAAGGATTGACTGGCCTTCAAGAACTTATCGTTTTCAAAATGGATATCCCATTGTTTTGTTTTTTCATCGTACGTAATGGCGCCTAGCTTTGTTAAGATACCAACCTGAATAGCGGCGAGTTTGGCATATGCATTGCCTTCGAATTTTCCGTTACGTGTGGCGCGAAGAATCATCCGCATATTCCAACCCATATTATAAAGCATCTGTTGCTTATACTCGAGTTCAGCCTTATCCATTGCTGCCTGGTCGATTTCGCCAGCCTTGAATCGGGCTCGAGCCTCTTTGAGTATTTCACCACCAAAATAGACTGCGCCGGTCTGGGCCTTCAGTTCCTCCATGGTGCCACCCCAAGACACGTCATCCCTTTTCAAGAGTTCCTTAATTGTTCCGTCTCTACCCTTTGGTGTTTGGTTGTAACGTGGACCAAAGTTGTGAGCAAGTTCATGGAGAAGGACTGACCTGAGACCCGCGCCCTTCGCCTTGAAGAGTTTTTGTGCAGCAGGGGAGAAAAGTGGCACAACATATTGTTGCATGATCGCGTCACTATAGGTACGTTCGGTCTTGTTGATAAAGAGCATGACGCGGTTTTCACATGGTTGGACGTTGCCATCTTCGCCGCACTGGTTCGGAAGGGTTTGGCCAATCGACGTTCCGTTCGGACTACCCACATCATCACCATTTTCATAGATAACATCGGCAAATTCGGGAAGGCCGATGACCACCTTCTGGGCCTCATAGAGTTTTTCGTCTCCAATCAATAGGGCAAGCTTGTCTTCCCATTTCTGAAAGCTACCTGAAAATTGATCGACAATCGTTGATGCCGCTGTGTTAACCAATCCGAGACGGAAATGGTAGAGGGCTTTATTGCCACATTTATCAAAGATCTTTTCATAATCGAATTCATCGGCACCGGCACGGAAGAGTATGCGCGAATTGGCATCAATATAATCATACCAGGCCATATCGGCATGATGATAAGGAAAGGGTTTCTTGCTCGTCATCGCTTCGGAGAGCATTTCAAGGTGAAGTGAAAATTCAAGTTCGGCCTTGATCTCTTCAAAAAATCCAGCCGCAGCTTCGAGGTGTTCTGCCGCTTTTTCCTGCTCGGCCTTGAAGTGTTCGGCGTAAGGGATAGAGATGACCTTTCCTTCAGGGCTAAGCTTGTTAATGGTGAATGGGCTGCCCTTGGCATCTTTACATGTGAGACCATCAAAATAGAGACCACTTGAATATTGTGAAGTATCAGGGAGGGCAATACAAAGATGATCTTTATCACCAATGCACCGGGGCTGGCCATAGCGGCTAATTAGTTCCTGATCATCGGATGTACCCTTTTGCGCCTTGAGCTCACCGGAGAAACCAACCTGTTTTTGATAGAGGTCCTTCATAATGGCAGCAAACTTAAGAAGTTCTCTAATGCCGCCCTTGTAATTCTTGATGTCAGCCTCACTCGCATCGGTATTCTTCGTCAACCACTCTTCGACATTGGTCTTAACATCTTCAATATATGTCAGCTTAAGTTCGGCTGCGACCCTTGTTTGTCTGTAGATCTCTTTGTAGAGTAATCCAAACTTTTCCGTAAACGAGAGTTTTCCAGCATCATCGGCCTTCACATATGACGAAATATCGATCGAGTGAAGTTCGTTCGGTTCAATCTTAGCGTTTCCGTTGGCATCCTTCCACAGAGGCGCGGTAAGTCCCACCTGTTTCTGCGCTAACCGATTATAATCCGCTTTTGGCAGGTGCGGCAGCCCGAAGATCGTGTCACCCATTAAAACCCTCCTTATAGTCGTCGTTTGCAAAAGGAAACATATATATTATACGAACCTGAGTGTGTCAATTAAAACCCTTGCAAAACGGCTCGTAGCGGCTAATATAGCCGACATGCGGCTTCGTAACATATCGATCTTATTGCTTTTCAGCCTTTTTTGGTCATCGGTGGCCTATGGGGCCAAGGGTGTCCCGATTGGTGAGATCGATATTATCGAACGCGTTCTCACAATGGCACCCGCAACCCTCAAGGCCAGGGAAGATGTCGCGAAGACGAAAGATGAGATCATGACCTCCAAATCGGTCTTCGACACATATCTCAGCGGCAACTCTGACTATACGCGAAACGAATTCCAACAAAGTTCAAATTTTTTTGGGACACGAACCGACACAGCCAATTGGGATATTGGCCTAGCAAAGAAGTTGCCATCAGGAACGCAGACAGCTCTGCAGTGGGGGAATCAGAGAGAGCAGCTTTTCGGCGCTCCAACCATTGGCGGCGTTCCTATTTTTCCAACGGTTCCGACGTATGAATCACAACTGACCTTCTCGGTTGAACAACCGCTCATGAAAAACGTCATCGGTCTTGTTGATCGTGGAAATGTGGAGCAGGCCAAGAAGGCCTATTCGGCAATGGACCTAGCCACGCAATATCGGATTGCCTCCATTGCAAACAATGCACTCTATCTTTACTGGCAATGGGTTTTGGCACATAACCTAATTCAGGCCTGGCGTGAAAATGTCGTTGATGCGCAGACTTTTCTGCACATTACACTCGAGCGCGAAAAGCTCGGGACCGCCGAGGAAACAGATGTTTTAGCAGCCGAGGCCAACCTGATTCTGAAAAAGAATGATCTACTTCGAGCCGAGCGTCGATCACTACAGATTGAGAAAGACCTCAAAATTATTCTCGACTATTCCACATATGAAGATATCCGGCCGCGTGACAAAACGCCGCGCTACATCAAGGGTTTCTATCTCGAAAATCCCGACGAGGCTATTTCGTTGGCCCTCGAAAATCGAACCGATTATCTGGCGTTGAAAGAAGATCTCGATCGTCAGAATATCAATGTCGTCAACAAGAAGAACGAACGTTGGCCAGAGCTCGATCTCGTTGGAACTCTCGCCGTTAATGGTTTGACAAATTCCTATTCCAATACGATGGATAACGTCGACAACCCCTACTATATGATTGGGGTAACGCTCTCTTTTCCACTGGAAAACCGATATGCTCGATCTGGTCTTAACAAGGCCAAGCACGATTTGACGAAGACCTTGATTGATCTCAAAGAAAAAGAGAACGATATTGCCAATTCGATCACGGAACTGATTAAGCGCCTAAAGATCAACCGGCGCGTCGTTTCCAATGCGATGAAGGCCGTGGGTCTCCAACGTAGAAAGTTGGTTGAGGAGTTGAATAAGTATCGGATGGGACGATCTAGTTCAGAGATGATCGTCCTTTATCAAAATGATCGTCTCTCTAGTGAAATTGAAGCGGTCAATGCTTGGGGTGATTACTACCAAACAGTTCTTGATCTAAAGCTGGCCGAAAACACACTCATACAATAGGTAAAATGAAACCACTCGAATTTTCCATCAAGCAACCTCTCTTTGTAAATCTCCTTTGTGTTTTTTTGGTGTTGGCAGGAATTATTGCTCTGTCGACGATGCATCGGGATATGTTCCCGAACGTGAAATACGACGTTGTCCTGGTCAACACTGTTTATAATGGTGCAACGCCGCAAGATGTCGAAAAGTTAATCACGATTCCACTCGAGAAGGAACTCATGGAGGTTGACGATATCGAGGAGATGACGTCGGCCTCGATTGAGAATTTTTCGGTTATCGCCCTTAAGATTGATCCCGATGCCAAAAATACTGATAAGGTTGTCAGCGACATTCAGCGCGCGGTTGATGATGCTTCGAACGAGCTCCCTGACGATCTGTTAGAAGACCCCGTTGTTCGTGAGATCGAATCCAAAGATATTCCGGTTGTTGAGGTGACGCTGAGTGGCGACATGAGCGAGGCAGAGCTGCAGCGTCATGCTAAGGCGATCGAAGAGCACCTTCTTGATATGCCGAAGGTATCAGCAGTCAATCGAACCGGCTGGCGTGATCGCGAAATATGGGTCGAGGTCGATGTGGATGCACTCGATCGTTATAAGGTGGCCATCTCCGAGGTAATGCAGGATCTTGCCAAACGAAACGTCAGTATCCCTGGTGGTAAGATTATTCGAGAAGAGAAGGAGTATCTTATCCGGACGACGGGTGAGTTTGAGACGGCCGAAGAGGTGGGCGAGGTCATTATTCGTGCCAACGAGATGGGGAATTGGGTGGCGATTGATGATATTGCCGAGGTTAGTTACGGTTTTGAGGAGGAGCAGCAGATTAATCGTGCGAACGGCACGCGTGCCATCAGCCTTGTTGTTATCAAGCGTGAAAATGCCGATGCCATCGATCTTGTCAATGAGGTTCGGGAATATGCAAAAGAATATCAGGCGACGGTCGCGGGCGCACCCAACGTTCGCTTGATTAATGATTTTTCCTATTACGTGAAGCGGCGCCTCAATGTTCTGGTCCACAATGGGTTTATCGGAATTATCTTTGTTGTTATTACGCTTCTCTTTTTCTTGAATCCACGCGTGGCCTTTGTAACGGCAATCGGTATTCCGATTGCGTTTATGATGACCTTCTTTGCCATGATGGCGCTCGGGATCAGTGTCAACCTGATCTCCCTCTTTGGTCTCATTATTGTTCTCGGTATGCTCGTCGATGATGCGATCGTCATCTCGGAGAATGTCTATCGACATCACGAGATGGGGAAAACGTTTAGGGAGGCCGCAATTGTCGGAACACGGGAGGTTTGGCGTCCTGTTACATCGACCGTTCTCACAACGATTGCCGCCTTTATGCCGCTCATGTTCATGACTGGGATCATGGGTAAGTTTGTCTGGTCGATTCCAGTCGTTGTGATTATTGCACTTGCGGCTTCACTCCTTGAGGCCCTCTTTATCTTGCCGTCGCATTTGGCTGAGGTGGGGCGTTTTCCAGAAACAAACCTCGGAAAGAAACTTCACATGCGAAGGTCACAGGAGTGGCTGAAGCGTCTTACCAATTGGTATGAGAGGGTTCTAAGGAAGGCGCTAAATGTTCGTTATAAAATGTCAGCTGGTGTGATTCTCTTTTCGATCATTGTCATTACGTTGGCCTACTACTTTCTGCCCGTTATCCTTTTTCCGGCTCGCGGGATTGACCTCTTTTTTGTCCGAGCCGAGTTGCCGATTGGAACACCCCTTGAGGTGACCGAAAG
>CAYWXY010000071.1:0-12147 GCA_964462555.1 uncultured Pseudomonadota bacterium
TCATTAATGTCGGTCACAACACCAGCGCCGACGGTACGTCCACCTTCACGAATGGCGAAACGAAGTTCTTTTTCCATCGCGATCGGTGTAATCAATTCAATATCCATCGTCACGTTATCACCAGGCATAACCATCTCTACGCCCTCAGGTAACGTGCACACACCCGTCACATCCGTCGTCCGGAAGTAAAACTGCGGACGGTATCCCTTGAAGAATGGTGTATGACGACCACCTTCCTCTTTCTTCAAGATGTAAACTTCGGCTTTAAACTTGACGTGTGGCGGAATCGAACCGGGCTTTGCCACAACTTGACCACGTTCCACATCATCACGCTTTGTGCCACGAAGCAAGAGACCCACGTTGTCACCGGCTTCACCATAATCCAAAATCTTACGAAACATCTCAACGCCCGTTACCACGGTCTTCTGTGTGTCACGGATACCGACGATTTCAACCTCTTCACCGGTCTTGACTACGCCACGCTCGATACGACCCGTCACAACCGTTCCACGTCCACTGATGCTGAAAACATCTTCAACCGGCATCAAGAAAGGTTTGTCTTTCGGACGCTCTGGCGTCGGGATATAATTATCAACTTCTTCAATCAGCTTCAAAATCGACTCTGCGCCAACTTCTCCTGCATCACCTTCAAGGGCCTTCAGGGCTGATCCGCGTACGATCGGAATCTTGTCACCTGGGAATTCATACTTCGAAAGCAACTCTCTCACTTCGAGCTCGACGAGGTCGAGAAGCTCAGGATCATCCACTTGGTCGGTCTTGTTCATGTAGACCACGATGTAAGGAACACCCACCTGACGCGCGAGAAGAATGTGCTCACGGGTCTGAGGCATCGGACCATCTGCAGCTGATACGACCAAAATCGCACCGTCCATCTGTGCCGCACCGGTGATCATGTTCTTGATATAATCGGCGTGACCAGGGCAATCAACGTGTGCATAGTGGCGTTTGTCAGACTCATACTCCACGTGTGCTGTCGCAATCGTGATTCCTCTTTCTCTTTCCTCAGGAGCCTTATCAATCTGATCAAACGCTGTGAAGTTTGCTAACCCCTTCTCACCCAACACCTTCGTGATCGCGGCGGTCAATGTTGTCTTACCGTGATCGATATGTCCGATCGTTCCAATGTTCGCGTGAGGTTTTGTCCGTTCAAATTTCTCCTTGGCCATACCGCCTCCTATCTGCCGTGTGCCTTGTCAATGATTTCGGTCGCGAGATTCTTTGGCACTTCGTCATAGTTAGAGAATTGCATTGTATAAGTCGCACGACCCTGTGTGATCGATCTCAGATCGGTCGCGTATCCAAACATAGTTGCCAGTGGAATTTTTGCCTTCACCACCTGAAGGTTTGCACGCATTTCACTATGAGTAATGTGACCCCGACGTGAACTAACATCACCGGTCACTGCTCCCACATATTCTTCCGGGACAACAACATCGACATCCATAATTGGCTCCAGCAACGCAGGATTTGCCTTACTGAAGGCTTCACGGAAAGCCGTTGCACCGGCTATCTTAAATGCGATCTCTGAAGAATCAACTTCATGATATGATCCATCATAGACAGAGACCTTCATATCGACAATCGGATACCCTGCCAAAACACCAGAGTCCATTGCTTCGCGAACGCCCTTCTCAACTGCCGGAATGTACTCCTTCGGAATACGACCACCGACAACCTCATTAACAAATTCAAAGCCCTCTTCAGATTTATGGTGTTCAATGCGAAGCTTGACGTGACCATACTGTCCGCGACCACCTGATTGTTTGGCATATTTTGTCTCGGCCTCGGCATTACCTGTAGCTGTTTCGCGATAGGCCACTTGCGGTCTACCCACGTTTGCATGAACGTTGAATTCACGCTTCAGGCGCTCAATGATGACCTCAAGATGAAGCTCACCCATACCTGATAGAATCGTCTGCGCTGTTTCTGCATCGGTGGAAACCTGAAGTGACGGATCCTCAGAAATGAGTTTATGAAGTGCCATGGAGAGTTTGTCGGCGTCGGCCTTTGTTTTGGGCTCAACGGCAATAGAGATGACCGGTTCTGGAATGCTCATTGTTTCGAGCGTAATTGGCTTTTTGGAGTCACAGAGTGTGTCGCCCGTTGTCGTGAATTTAAGACCGATCACGGCCGCGATATCACCGGCTGAGATTGAATCGATATCTTCGCGTTTATTGGAATGCATTTGAAGCATGCGACCAATTTTCTCTTTGCGATCTCTTCTCACATTATATACATGGGAACCCGATTTCAGGGTTCCTGAATAGACACGAACATACGTCAACTGACCCACGAACGGATCTGTCATAATCTTAAAGGCTAATGCAGAAAAGGGCTCCGTTGACGATGCCTTCCGCTCCTCGGTCTCTGATTCATGTCCTGGAACCAACCCAATAACTGGCGGAACATCCAAGGGAGAGGGCAAAAGAGCAACGACGGCATCTAGCAACTGCTGAACACCCTTATTCTTAAAGGCGGCTCCGCAAAAAACTGGCGTGATAGCCAGTGCTAATGTGGCATTGCGCGCCGCATGCATAATCTCTTCTTCTGTGAGGTCTGCGCCCTCAAGGTAATGGTGCATCATCTCATCATCATGTTCAACGATCGACTCAACCAATTTCTCACGATATTCAGCGACAAGTGCTGTCATCTCGGCAGGAATGTCGGTCTCAATTAATGTTGCGCCTTTGCTCTCTTCATCAAACCGAATCGCTTTCATCTTGACGAGATCAATAATTCCTTCAAACTTGTCTTCAGCACCCAGAGGAATCTGAAATGGAACCGGATTCGCGTTAAGACGGTCCTTCATCATCTGTACCGTGTTCAAGAAATCGGCACCGGTCCGGTCCATCTTATTGACAAAGGCCAGACGGGGAACCTTATATTGGTCACCCTGGCGCCAAACGGTCTCGGATTGTGGCTCAACACCACCCACCGAACAGAAAACGCCAACGGCTCCATCCAACACACGGAGGGACCGCTCCACCTCAACAGTAAAATCGACGTGGCCAGGGGTATCAATAATATTGATCGTATGATCGTTCCATTCACAAGTCGTTGCAGCCGATGTAATCGTGATGCCACGCTCTTGTTCCTGCTCCATCCAATCCATAACAGCAGCGCCGTCATGAACCTCACCGATCTTGTAGGTTCTGCCTGTATAATAAAGAATGCGTTCACTCACGGTTGTCTTTCCCGCATCAATGTGTGCGATGATACCGATGTTTCGTGTCCCATTCAGTTTTTTTCGTTCTTCTGGATTCATCATTATCTCATTTATGTTCAAACCCGCCGGCTGAGCCATCCGCTCAACCGGCGGGATGATAACTGCTTGTTCATTCTCCTTAATACCCATAACAATACTCACTACCAACGGAAGTGGGCAAAGGCCTTGTTGGCCTCAGCCATCCGGTGAACATCTTCTCTCTTCTTAACGGCTGATCCACGATCTTCAAGTGCATCCAGCATTTCTCCCGCTAAGCGTGCATAAAAGGTCTTTTCCCCACGAGCTCTGGCGGCTGCAACCAACCAACGAATGCCGAGCGCCATACGACGATCTTGACGAACTTCAACGGGAACCTGATAGTTTGCGCCACCGACACGTCTCGACCGAACTTCTACAACCGGCTTAATTTTCTCAAGGGCCGCTTTGCAGAGTTTGATCGGATCATCATTCTTTTTCTCTTTAAGAATATCCAATGCCTTATAGACACTTTTTTCGGCTACAGATTTCTTGCCATCTAGCATGGACTTGTTGATGATTTTTGCAATCAGCACGTCCTGAAATTTTGGATCGGCAAGAATATCACGCTTTAATTCGGCTCTCTTTTTTCTTGGCATAACGTTAGTTCCTTTTTAAAGGTTCATTAAGGTTACTTCGGTTTTTTCGTCCCATACTTTGAACGGCTTCGACGACGGTCCGCAACACCCGATGTATCAAGCGTTCCACGAACGATATGGTAACGGACACCCGGAATATCTTTCACACGACCACCACGAATCAAAACCACGGAATGCTCTTGGAGGTTATGTCCCTCACCCGGAATGTACGATGTCGCTTCAATACCATTCGTCAAACGAATACGAGCAACTTTTCTCAGCGCTGAGTTCGGCTTCTTTGGTGTTGTGGTATAAACGCGTGTGCAGACACCGCGCTTCTGTGGACACTTTTGAAGTGCCGGTGCTGCTGAACGATAGACCACCTTTTTTCTTCCATGTCTAACTAGCTGATTCAGTGTTGGCATAATTCCTCTTTCTCTGCGATCGTCGAGCACCCCATCAAATCGACTCTCGTCTTGGCTGCCCATTAAGTAATCCAGAAAATCGTTTCGATGAGGTAAATACTTTTTAAAATCACCATGTTACGGTTGTGCAAATAGGCACTCGCGTAAGAGGCGCGCAACCTAACAAAAAAGACCTAACAAGTCAAGGAGTTTGGCCTTATCTGGGACTCTTCCTTATGCTTATCAAGTAGCACTTTAACAATATCAAGCAACATCATGAGATACAGCAGCTTCCGGGCTCTTGATATCCGTGGGATCCGGCTCCTTCTCAGGCTCTTCACCGGCCCCCTCAACATCAATCATCGTCTCCATATATTTCCTAAGCCCTGTCCCTGCCGGAATTGGGCGTCCCATGATCACATTTTCCTTCAAACCCCTGAGATAATCGACACTTCCAGAGGCAGCCGCCTCTGTCAGAACACGTGTCGTCTCCTGGAAAGAGGCTGCAGAAATGAAGCTGTCGGTTGTCAGCGATGATTTGGTGATACCAAGCAGGAGCGGTTCAGCGATGGCTGGCTTTTTCCGCTTCTTCTTAAGTTCGGCATTGATCAACTCGAACTGACGCTTTTCAATAAACTCATCGAGTAAGAGTTCACTATCGCCTGCATCCACAATTCGAACACGACGAAGCATCTGACGAACGATGACCTCAATATGTTTATCGTTAATCTTCACACCCTGCAGTCGATAGACCTCTTGGGTTTCGTCGACGAGATATTTGGAAAGCTCCTTTTCACCCAAAACTTTCAAAATATCATGTGGGTTACTGGAACCATCCATCAACGTTTCACCGGCGCGGATAAAATCGCCTTCATGTGCCGTGATATGTTTCCCTCTGGGAATTAGATATTCTGCAGGATCACCGACTTCAGGCGTTACGATGACGCGGCGTTTACCCTTCGTATCTTTACCGAATGAAACAACACCATCGATCTCAGAGATCACCGCGTACTCTTTCGGCTTTCTGGCTTCAAAGAGTTCGGCAACCCTCGGCAGACCACCGGTGATATCCTTTGTCTTGGACGTTTCACGCGGAATCTTCGTAATAACATCACCGGCCTGAACCATATCGCCCTCAGATATCATAATATGGGCACCAACGGGGAGGAGATAACGAGCTTCCGCACCCGACGACAATGTGAGTGTATTTCCATCTTGATCTTTTACTGAAATTCGCGGACGACTGTTCGGATCCTTTGGATGAATGACAACCTTTTGAGAAAGACCGGTTACCTCATCGACCTGTTCCCGCATCGAGACACCCTCAATCAAATCACCAAACTTCACGATACCTGAAACTTCTGTCAAGATTGGAACAGTATATGGATCCCATTCAGCTAGAAGTTGATTCGCCTTAACAAAATCTCCCTCTTTGCTCTTCAAAACGGCACCATAGTTGATTTTGTAGCGTTCACGTTCACGACCCGATTCATCAACAACGGCCAACTCACCGTTTCGATTCATAACAACCAGCTCGCCGTCCTTTGTTTTAATAACATTTAGGAAATGATACTTCACATATCCTTCATAACGACTTTCAAGATTCGACTGTTCGACACGACGACTGGCGGTACCACCGATATGGAAGGTTCTCATTGTCAGCTGAGTGCCAGGCTCACCAATCGATTGTGCCGCAATGACACCGATGGCCTCTCCGGCATTGACCAATTGACCACGAGCCAAATCACGACCATAACATTTGGCACAGACGCCATACTCATTCTTACAGGTCAGCACCGAACGAATCATAACACGCTCAATACCCGCCTCTTCGATCTTCTCGACAAGTTCTTCGTTGAGCTCTACGCCCATTGGCACCAAAAGCTCTTCCGTCAATGGATCCTTAATGTCGGTCAATGTCACGCGACCCAGAATACGTTCGCCGAGGGCTTCGATGATCTCACCACCTTCGACCAATGGATGCATCTCAATGCCGTCAAGCGTGCCACAATCGACGCTGGTAATGATACAATCCTGAGCAACATCCACAAGACGACGCGTTAGATAACCAGAGTTTGCGGTCTTGAGAGCCGTATCGGCCAAACCCTTACGAGCACCGTGAGTAGAGATAAAGTACTGCAAGACGTTTAGACCTTCACGGAAGTTAGCGGTAATCGGTGTTTCGATAATTTCACCAGATGGTTTTGCCATTAGACCACGCATTCCAGCCAACTGTCTCATCTGCTGTCTGGAACCTCGGGCTCCGGAATCGGCCATAATAAAAATCGGATTAAAACTAAGCGCGTCGCGCTCTTTACCGTCCGAACCAACAACTTTCTCGCGCCCAATATTCTTCATCATCTCGTCGGAAACTTTTTCAGTTACCTCGGCCCAAATATCGACAACCTTATTGTATTTCTCACCGGATGTAATCAGACCCTCGGCATACTGGTCCTCGATACCACGCACTTCATCAAAAGCCTTATCGAGAATTTTGTGCTTTTCATCAGGAATCTGCATATTATCAACACAGATCGAGATGCCGGCTTTGGTTGCCATCCGAAAACCGACGGTTCTCAGATGATCGGCTAAAAGAACGGTCTCCTTATCACCATAGAGACGGTAACACTGATCGATTAATTCGGCGATCGCACGTTTGTCCATCACCTTATTAACGTACTCTTCAAAATCGACACGTCTCGGTACGATCTGATAGAGAAGAACGCGACCCGTTGTCGTTTCCTTCAACTCATCACCAACGCGAACCTTAATTTTTGCATGGGCCTCAAGTTCACCAGCATCGTAGGCAATCTGAACCTCATCGACCGATGAAAAGATATTTCCCTCACCCTTGGCATTTCGACGCTCACGCGTCAGATAGTAGAGACCGAGAACCATATCCTGTGAAGGTCCAATAATCGGCTTACCATTGGCGGGCGATAGAATATTGTTCGTCGACATCATGAGAACACGCGACTCCACCTGTGACTTAATGCAGAGCGGTACGTGAACAGCCATCTGATCGCCATCAAAGTCAGCGTTGTAGGCTGCGCAAACAAGTGGATGAAGCTGAATCGCCTTACCCTCGATCAGAATGGGCTCAAAGGCCTGAATACCGAGTCTATGAAGAGTCGGTGCCCGGTTAAGCATGATCGGATGTTCCTTCACTGCCTCGTCCAGGGCATCCCAAACCTCCGGTGTTTCAAGTTCAACCAGACGCTTCGCGCTCTTGATCGTAGAGGCCAACCCTTTCGCCTCGAGGCGATGATAGATAAATGGCTTGAAGAGTTCGAGGGCCATCTTCTTGGGAAGACCACACTGGTGAAGCTTCAGGTCGGGACCCACAACGATCACGGAACGACCGGAATAGTCGACACGTTTTCCGAGAAGATTCTGTCTGAAACGACCCTGCTTTCCCTTGAGCATATCCGAAAGTGAACGGAGCGGACGGCGGTTTGGACCCGTAAAGGGGCGTCCACGACGACCATTATCAAAGAGGGCATCAACGGCCTCTTGCAACATCCGTTTTTCGTTACGGATAATGATATCGGGGGCATTCAACTCTAAGAGTCTCTTCAAACGATTGTTCCGGTTGATCACACGACGATAGAGATCGTTAAGGTCTGACGTAGCAAAACGGCCACCATCCAACGGAACCAGCGGTCTAAGATCAGGTGGCAATACTGGGATCACTTCAAGCATCATCCACTCTGCATTGTTATCTGCACCAATGAGATTCTCTGTCAATTTGATCCGACGAGTAATCTTCTTTCGCGTGGCTTCTGATCCAGTCTTGGCCAGCTGTTTCCTTAAGGTCTTTACGAGTGCGTGAAGATCAATCTTCGCCAACATATCGCGAACAACCTCACCACCCATACCAACCGTAAAATGAGGACCGTATTTTTCAAGAGCCGCCTGATACATCTCTTCACTCAGAATTTCGCTCTCTTGAAGATCGGTGCTTCCCGGATCGGTCACAATGTACGATTCGCAATAAAGAACCTTCTCCAGATTCTTAAGCGGAATATCGAGCATAATGCCGATACGACTGGGCAGACTCTTCAGAAACCAGATATGTGCAACCGGCGTGGCTAGCGTAATATGCCCCATCCGATGACGACGTACCTTTGACTGAATCACCTCAACACCGCACTTTTCACAAACGATGCCCCGATGCTTCATCCGCTTATACTTTCCGCAATTACACTCGTAATCCTTAACGGGTCCAAAGATCTTGGCACAGAAGAGACCGTCGCGCTCAGGCTTAAAGGTACGATAGTTAATCGTTTCCGGCTTCTTCACCTCACCGTGAGACCATTCCATGATCTTTTCGGCGGAGGCCAATTTCGTCTTCACACCAACATAATTGAGCGGGTTTTTCGGCTTTTCAAAAAAACTATAAAGATCAGCCACACTTCCTCCCTTTTAAAAGGATGTTATTTAGTTGGAACTGGTTCCTTGCTTTCAAGAAGTTCCGTATCTAGGCAAAGAGCCTGAAGCTCTTTGACCACAACATTAAATGATTCCGGAATACCAGGTTCCAACGAATAATCACCTTTAACGATCGATTCGTACATTCGCGTCCGTCCAACGACATCGTCAGACTTCACTGTTAAGAACTCCTGCAGACCATAGGCCGCACCATAAGCCTCCATTGCCCAGACTTCCATCTCACCCAGACGCTGACCACCAAACTGAGCCTTACCACCGAGAGGCTGCTGGGTCACAAGCGAATATGGACCAATGGAACGGGCATGAATCTTATCATCGACCAAATGGTGAAGCTTCATGACATACATAATACCGACGGTGACTGGATGCTCAAAAGACTCACCGCTCTTTCCATCAAAGAGAATGGTCTGACCATCGGTCGAGACATTCGAGACCTTTAAGAAGTCTTTGATCTCTTCCTCCGCTGCGCCATCAAAAACGGGAGATGTCACTGGAACACCATTTTTAAGGAGACCTACCATCTCTTCAATGTCCGCCTTGGAGGCCGATTCCACAAACTCGTTCACCTCTTTGGACTTATAGACATCCTTAAGTTCCTTTGCGACCTTATCGGTGTCTTTCGTCTCTTCCCACATCTGGTTGATCTGTTGACCGATCAATCGGCCAGCCCAACCCAGATGGGTTTCCAAAATCTGCCCCACGTTCATACGAGACGGAACGCCGAGTGGGTTGAGGACGATATCGACCGGAGTACCATCGGCCATGTAAGGCATGTCTTCCTCTGGAAGAACCATTGAAACCACACCTTTATTACCGTGGCGTCCGGCCATCTTGTCACCAACCTGAAGTTTTCTCTTAATGGCAACATAGACCTTTACGATCTTCACAACGCCTGGGGGAAGTTCGTCACCCTTTTTCAGGCGACCCAGTTTCTGGTCGCTCATCATCTTGACGAGATCTTCCTGTTCCTCTAAATCGTCCAGAAGCTCCTGAAGTTCGTCTTCGATATCCTCGCCGCCTTCAACAGAGATTTCCTGCCACTTGGAAGCGGGAACGGCTGACAACATTGACTCTGTGAGAGTCTTACCCTTCTGAATCAAGGCCTTCTCTTCTTCTTTATCCATGACCTTCGAGGTTGAGACACGACCTAAGAGCAGGTTTTTAAGACGTCTGAAGGCTGACTCTCGAATAGCCAGGAGCTCCGCAGACATATCCTTCTGAATCTTGTCACTCTCTTCATCCTGAATCTCTCTGGCACGATCATCTAAATCCACACCTTCTCTAGAGAAAACCTGTGCATTAATAACGATACCACCAACACCTGGGGGAACGCGTAGTGACGTATCTTTCACGTCGCCTGCCTTCTCACCGAAGATGGCTCTAAGGAGTCGTTCCTCAGGTGACAATTGCGTTTCACCCTTCGGTGTAACCTTACCAACCAAAATATCGCTCGGATGAACTTCTGCACCAATGCGAATAATACCACTCTCATCTAGGTTACGAAGGGCTTCTTCACCCACGTTCGGAATGTCGCGTGTGATATCTTCCTTACCCAGTTTGGTATCACGGGCCACACATTCGAACTCCTCGATGTGTACAGATGTGAAGACATCTTCTCTGGAAAGCCGTTCGCCAACGAGGATCGAATCCTCAAAGTTATATCCGCCCCATGGCATAAAGGCGACGACCACGTTGCGACCCAGACCCAGTTCTCCACCTTCCGTCGCAGGACCATCGGCAATCACTTCGCCGACGCGTACTTTATGACCTGTCCGCACGATCGGAATCTGATTGCAACAACTGCTTTGGTTGGAACGTCTGTACTTTACGAGATTGTAAATATCGACATCGGGCTCGCCCTTTTTACAAGAGCGCTTATCGACACGAACGACAACACGGTTGGCATCGACATCCGTGACCATACCTTCGCGATTACAGACAACTGTCACACCAGAGTCGCGGGCAACAACTTTTTCCACACCCGTTCCAACAAGTGGCGCCTCCGCCTTGATGAGCGGAACGGCCTGACGTTGCATGTTCGATCCCATCAATGCGCGGTTAGCATCATCATGCTCCAGAAATGGGATAAGCGATGCTGCCACGGAAACGAGCTGGTTCGTGGAAACATCCATCAACTGTACATCAGAGGCGGACGCATTAACGGTCTCACCACGATATCGGCAAGCCACCATGTCGTTGATAAAATGCTTTTTACCATCTAAGGGGGCATTCGCCTGTGCGATGTAATATTTTTCTTCTTCCAGGGCCGAACAATAAATAATCTCGTCGGTCACCTTCTTCTTTTCAACCTTACGATAAGGTGTCTCAATAAACCCAAACTCATTGATCTGGGCATACGTCGACAGACTGGAAATCAGTCCAATGTTTGGACCCTCAGGCGTTTCAATCGGACAGATGCGACCATAGTGAGTCGTGTGCACATCGCGAACCTCGAAACCGGCGCGCTCACGCGTCAAACCACCTGGGCCCAACGCTGACAGACGTCTCTTATGTGTAATCTCAGAAAGTGGATTGGTCTGATCCATAAACTGGGAGAGCTGAGAGGAACCAAAGAATTCCTTCACCACTGCCATCACTGGACGTGCATTGACCAGATCATGCGGCATCAATGTCTCGATCTCCTGAAGACTCATCCGCTCCTTAATGGCACGCTCCATACGGACCAATCCCACACGGAATTGATTTTCAAGAAGCTCACCAACGGTTCTGACACGACGATTACCCAGATGATCAATGTCATCTATTTGACCAACGCCATCTTTCAGGCCAACCAGATATTTGGCAATGGCCAGAATATCCTCTTTTCTCAACGTGCAAACCTCAAGCGGGACATCAAGACCAAACTTGTAGTTAATTTTCAGGCGACCAACCTTTGAGAGGTCATAACGCTCTGGGTTGAAAAAGAGGTTCTCAAAAAGTTGCGTGGCGGCCTCAATCGTTGAGGGATCCCCTGGACGGAGGCGACGATAGATTTCAATCTTGGCCTCATCGGGTGTCTCAACCTTGTCGAGCGTCAGCGTATTTCTAATGTGCGAGCCCACGTTGAGTTCATCAATAAAAAGAAGTGGGATTTCCTTGATCTTCCTTGCCTTGATCTCCTCTAACTTCTCTTCCGTTAAGGTTTCGTTGACCGCCAGGACGACTTCACCCGTTGTCTTGTCAACAATATCGGTGGCTGCTGTCCCGTCAATGATATCTTCAATGTCGACCGTAATTTCTTTAATCTTCGCGCTCTTCATCTTCTCAAGGAGACGTCTTGTAAAACGGCGCCCCTTCTTGACGATCGTCTCACCCGATTTAGGATCTTTCACATCTTTAGCCGCACGCTGATAGATCAGAACGTCCGGAACCACATTCTTTGTGAATTTCCGTCCATCAATCTTCACGGTCTCAGATGAATAGAAGTAGTTCAGGAGTTCTTCAGCCGTAT
>CAYWXY010000072.1:0-11830 GCA_964462555.1 uncultured Pseudomonadota bacterium
GTTATCTAGGTTCTAATCCTAGCCCCCTATCAAATAAAAAGGCCACCAAAAGGTGGCCTTTTTATTTGCTCGGGGACTAGGATGAGAACCGTAGGTTCGACAGGTATGATTCGATTTCAAAATCAACAGATATTGAAATCGAATCAATGACAATGACGCAGCCACCGGGTACCCCTTGGGTGGGGGCTGCGATTCCTTACCCTGGTCGACGCGAGAGCGTCGACAATCCTAGGATTCTCACATAGTGGTTCGATTACAGATTAAGCGAACGAAGGACGCCCTTTACGTGTTCTTCTTATTTTAGCGACGGTAACCCCTGACCCGAGTATCCTTCCAAACCTCTTCCAGATATGCTACGATTCATCATGTGTCAATTGGGTTTATTATGAAGCTAAGGCGTATCACAAAACTGTTCATAGGTATTGCACTTGTGGCTCTTTTCGCCTGTCCACTGGATGAGACAAGTTCTGGCAGTATCACAATCACATTAACCTGTCCAAATATCATAACAAGTAAGCTAGACGAGATTTCTTGCACGGTAAGCAATCCCGACACCAGTGTAGGTGTGAAGAAATTTGAGTTTTCAGCTGAATTGAGTGGCTCTGCTACTATAGACGGAGTTACGCTTGGGGGCGAGGCTGCAACCAGGCAGCAGGATGGAAAGTATTTGTATCAATCAGATTCGCCCAATACAGAAAGTCAGCTAGGAACGGTAAGTCTTGGTGCCGAGGACTTTGGGACGCTAACATTGACTTTGGTACCTAGTTCTTTGATTCTGGGTGACGATACAGAATATACTTTGAGCAATATATCAATTTCACAGGCAATTATTTATGTAAGGCCGGCTTGTGATGAGGTCGTAGATCCAGCGCGGCATACTCTCTGTATAGATCATAATCTTACACCGGAAGATGCTGAGTCAGCTCGAATACATTTTATTTTAGCTGAGGAAGAAAACTACATAACTGGAATAGAAGCCCAAATTGTGCCGGGTTCAGACGATATGTCCGTATATGATATCGAGCAGCCTGATACAAATAATGTTGCTCCCGACTTCAGTTTTTCAGCCAACTCATATGGTTTTGTGATGTATGGTCCTAATCAGGAAGTAATTGATTCTGATGGTGATCTTGTTGAGTTTACTATTGGTGTTCCAGCAACGTCAGGTAGCTATATGATCTATATGGAAGATGTCGTAGCTGCTGATACGCAGGGTGATGAGCTTGATCTCAATATCTATCATGGCCAAGTTATTGTTGAGTGAATAGATATGATAATGGGGGGTGTGAGGTATATAAAATTATTGGTATTTGTGGTTATGGCGAGTTTTCTTTTGCTCGATAGCAGGGTGCAAGAACTCTGGTTGAGGTTCGGTATTTACCCCTTTAGAAACCTCTTTATATTGAATTCCGCACTGGCGGGAAGAGAGAGTGCCAATAAGATTCCGCCTATTATCGATATGACATATCCAGCCGGACTTAAAATATCCCTGGCAATTGAAAACCAAAAAACTGTTACAATATATGGGACAAACAAAAAGATCGCGGTTACCATGCCAGGATTATAGCCCTTCGTCTTTGCTGGAAAAATAAATCCGTGCAAAGCAACATTCCCAACTTGAAATACGACCATCATCATGCCTAACCATGGGGCAACCTTTGCAAGGAGCGCCCCAAGGATAATCAAAAACCATGCCGCCATGTTGACGAAAAACACCAGTGGGGGGTCTATTGGTACATTTTCTTCGGGTTGAGGTAGGGCAAATGGAGATTTTGTATTGAAGAATTTTTTAAACCCGCCGGGATATATATATTCCTCAAATTCATGGAGCATGAGCAAGGGTAAATGCAGCCAGAGCAGCCACTGAAACATATTAACCTTTGGGTCGATAAAAAGCCACGCAACGAGGACCGCTAAAATAATCACAGCAAGTATTCCAGTTAAGTGCTGCCAGATGCGATTTGACTTGGCCAAATTCATAGTGGCGCTATTATACTCCACTATATAATTATAGGCAAAAGAAGAAAAAGGGGACACGTAACAAGTACGTGTCCCCCGAATTCGGGTCTACCTTAGAATAACTCAACAGGTTTGCAATAGATTCCCGTAATGCGATTTATGCTTTTATCGCAGTCAAAATTTGCACCAACCATGACTTGGCCTTCACCGCAGCGCACCTTTGAGGTCGTGTCTGAATCTGCAGTTTCATATTCAACTAGTTCACCGATGAATGTCTTAGTCATCAGACCACCCAAAAAAACGCCTTCGTCGATAATTATTTTCTCATGATATACAGTCATATCTGTGACGATACCGTCGATACCGTTTTCATGATGAGTATCCATTCCTATAACAAATAACTTCGGATCATTCTTGTTCGACCATTCTGTTTCTGCATCTTCGACCTGGTCATCGCCGGCTGCCTTCGTATACTTCGCAGGTAGAGCTCCCTTTCCGTTAGCCTTGACGGTAACACAGCCGAAATTTACCTGTAGTATTCTTTTATTCTTTCCGATGGGTTGTCCATGCTTTGCTTTTACATCCATGACAGCTTCACCATCCTCGCACATAAGAGTCTTCTTTTTTTCACCCTTCGGACCAATATTTTCTTTTGCCTTTATATGAACTTTCTGACCGAGCTTCACACCAAAAAGCTGTTCGGCTTCAATCTCTAACGGCTCAAACCACTCTTGAGGCAGCTCATACTTGCCCGCACTTCCTGAATAAGGATCTTTTGCTTCTGCAATAGACAAACCAACAGCCATTGCAAACATCATTACTACTAATATTGATAGTGACCTCTTCATTTTTTACCTCCCATTTAAGGTTTACGATTTTAGCTCTTAAAATTGTAAAACATGTCTTACTGGATTATTATCGGGATGTGGGTGGCACAAGTTGTGTGAGTAGACCACAAAGTGTACGTTGCAACGAACACTAGTCCTAAATCTTTGAATTTAAAGGAGGCTTATTCTTTTTCAGCAGGCTTCACTCTGGCGCAGTAGATTGCATCTATATGACTAACTCTCTCATGACAGCTGGCGGAGAGCCCCACCATTACTTCGTTTTTACCGCACTGGAGCGAACTCTTTTTGGCGGTTACCGAATCGGAACTGCCCGGATCAAGAAATTCCTTAATCTTTGGCTTTGACATACTAATATGCTTACTTACATTGATCTTACTATGATACATCTTCATATTCCAAACAATACCATCCTTGTAATAAGGATCGATGCCTGTGAGAACATATTCCTTTTCGCCTTTGTTTGACCGACGTATTTTGACATCGGCAGCAATCCCCTTACCGCACGATTTACTCAAAAACTCAGGCGCACCACACGTACCATCGGTTTTGAGCGTTCCGCAGGCAAGCTGAATCTTCAGCATCTTTCTTTCATTTCCATTTGCCACTCCATGTTTTCCAGTTATGCCTGTGGCAACGGCATTGGGGGTTTTTTTGGTCTCGCACTTGAGTTTTATTTTTTTACCTTCCGATTTGAAATCGTCTGTTGCCCTTATCTCTCTTACTTTACCGAGCTTTACACCAAAAGCATTAGCTGGAGGGCTAGGATCATCGGAAGATTGCACTTTTTTAGTCGCAATTTCCCCGCCAGACGGAGAAGGTGTTTCGGTTTCAACGGACTTCTGTTCTTTACATCCAAGAAAAGCAAGAAGGATCGCACCAATGACAATATGTCTAAATAATTTCATACAATCTCCTCTAACGGGTCAACTTGAACAATTGCAAATTGGCATGTGATACTATTTTCTTCTGTCCCGTATCGCTTTCCTCCGCCATCTTCCTAATCTCGTTCCTGAACTCTTTCATCATATTTCTCATTTTATCAAACATCTCTTCAGACACAGCAACCGTTATCGTGGTCGTTGATTTGTCTTTGACCTCATCCTTTAGAATCGCTTCACACGCCAACCCCGCAAACTGCTGTTGATATTTGATGATAGACATACTCTCGACACCCTCCGGTGTGGCTATCATCTTTTCGCTGCGCCTAAGACAACCCTTCTTATCCTCCACCAGTAAACCAGTTTCCAAAAGATCCTTAAGGGCCTTTCTAACACCCATCACACTTACAGAGGGCTTAAGCCTTTTGGATATCCACCTCGCATCGTTTTTAAAACCCTTTAGATTAACCATTTCTAGAATCACACTGTAATACCAATGCGTAAAAATATTATATAACTTGGATTCAATATACTTTGCATGCTTTGCAGGGTATCTCTTTCGCATCTCAGCGTAGTATTTTTCCTTCTCATCGGCTTCACTTGCCTGACAGAAGTGAACAACGGCCTCAAAGAACCTTCCCTCCCGTTCGGAGAGGTTAAGTCCAGCTAATATTCCCTTAATGCCCTTGATACCGAGATTGACCCTACCCTGTATGATCTGCTTGATATAGCTGGGTGATTTAAACCCAGCCCGCTTATTGAAATATCTATATGAAAATTTTGGATTGTTCTCTCTAAGATATTCGATTCGATCCTTTAAAAACTCCCTGTAATCCATATAATCGTATATGTTGTTCATCTCAGACCCCATGCCCATCATAATTTGTCACTATATGTCATTTTTCCAAGAAATCCTATAGTCTTTCGTACCTTTCTTACCTTTCTTACTTAAGTCCCTTCAATACATCGTCTCTCAGGTGTTCGTATTTACATCTCCCTTTTTCGCCGTGCTTTAGGTTTTCCGACTTGTAGCGTTCGAATCCATCCGCGAAGATGGTCACGACAGTTGAATAACTCTTCGCCACTTCCCGTGCTGCCGAAAAATTAGCACCCGCGGAAAGACCGACACACAAACCAAACTTCTCTTCCAGATATTCAGCGTACTCCTTCGCTTTTTTACTCACAACCACCTGCACGCCGCTTATAAGCTCGTGCAATCTCTCATCCTTCCCCTGTACTATCGGCGGAATAAAGCCATCGCCGATGCCCGGGATACAATGGATTCCAGCCTCACCCCCGGTCATAACCGCAGATTCAGCCGGTTCAACCGCAAAGATTGCAACGTCGGGGTTAACCTCCTTTAGCGCTTCACCTACGCCGATAAGCGTGCCTCCCGTGCCGACGCCTGCGACAAATGCGTCGATCGATTTGGAATATTTTCCAATCTGCTTTATGATCTCTTGACCCGTAGTTGTCCGGTGACATTCTGCATTGAGCGGATTCGAAAACTGGTCGGGGCAAAAATAATTCGGCTTCTTCGCCATTTCATCACGTATCTGAACCGCTTCACTGAAGCTGCCCTCCTTGGAACACTGGATCAACTTCGCTCCGAGTCGTTCGATGATCTCCTTTCGCTCCTGCGTCATATGCTCGGGCATGACGATCACGACATCGTACCCCTTCTGACGAGCATAGTAGCTGAAGGCGACGCCCGTATTTCCGCTGGTCGCTTCAACAACGGTCATCCCAGGCCTTAAGAGACCACGCTCCTCACTCTTTTCCAGTATGTATTTGGCGATACGATCTTTGACACTCCCGCACGGATTGACGCATTCGAGCTTTGCGTAGATTCCATCAACTTCGATGAGTGGTGTATTTCCCACATTCGGCATGCGACACCCCCTTTAGCACATCTAGTTAGTCAAAATGGCGGATAAAAGCAAGTCCAGATGAGACGAACGAAGGACGCCTAATCCCCGAGCATAAGAATGTCATGCTGAGAAGGTTGTCTTCGATATATCGTTTCATATTATTTTAAGTGATTTATTATTTCAGGGCTTGTGCGTTTCGCCATCTCAATGAATCCGGGTTTCTGCATAAGTTCTTGAGAGACATATTGAATGGCCTCCGGCCTGCTTCGGATAGCGATGAGGACGGCCTCCCTGTCGTTCTGATAGCCTTTTAAGTCTCTTAAAAGATTTCCATTTGTCTTGAGGGCCCTTAATATGAATGCCCTGTTAGTTGGGCCTAAATCGGGTCTTGCGCGTGTGATCATTCTCATGACGGGTTTACCTTTTACTGCGATAAAGGCGAGCAGAAACTCTTCATCTTTTGCGTATTTTTCAGGGATGGGCCCTCCACTTTGTACCGATAACAAAGCAAGATCACGGCGCCCCTTAAATTTTTCGGGCAGAAGATCATAAATATACGGAGATTTCTTGAGTGCCTTGATCACAAAAGATTCCTCTTCCAACAAGGATTTATCTACATACCGATGTGATACTTTATTATTTGCGAGTGCCTTGAGACAAAAATCGGATTTTTTCCAGAGGGGGTTTCCCTTCACCATTTCAAGAGATGAACCTCTCTGTTTGATAGCAGCCAACACAATATCAGGATCTTTCAGATGTCCCCTGAGGTATCTTTTGGGGATGTGTTCAAAGGCCTTGGGGGCTACTTCGAGGAGTTTAAGGATAAATTCTTTTTTTCTTAATAGTTTTGATGATGCATGTCTAATTGTATCGGGCTTATTCTGTGTGGCAGTCAATACAATATCCGGGTCATCGAAACATTTTGAATGTGCATATAATGGTGCATAACCATCATTTTTTGTTGCGAGCATGACAATATCTCGTACTCTTTTATTCCTGGGATGTGCTAATCGTATCCTAGGATGCACGAATTTTATTGCACGACCGTTGTTAGAGACGGCTTCACGAGCGACGTCATGATCGTTCCTGAACTTTCCCGCGTGTCTAAGTGCCCAACCCTCTTGTTTAACGGCTTCTAGGACGAGCTCTTTTGTTTGGAGCTTTGGGGGTACATATTTTAGCGCCATGCCGTTTAGCTTAACGGCTTTGAGAGCAAAGTCCTTCTTTCCCCAAAATGAGGGATCAATAAACGGAATGATGGCACCTAATCATAACCGGCCTCTTTGATCTGTTTGAGACAGTATTCTTTGTCTTTCCACTGAATCCCAGCAAGTTTGTACCTTTCAGCCAGAGGTTTGTTTCTGTCCTGAACTTGCACGGTCTTCCCTGTGTGGTCGATGAGGAAGACGGTTGGGTATCCTGCCTCGCCTAGCTTGCTCCAAAATTCCTTGTCACCATTGGGGATTGTTATGAAGAGGTTCTTTCCGCCATCTGCTTTTGCCATCTCTTCAAACTTGGGTTTATATGCAACGCATGGGGGGCAGTGCGGTGCTGAAACCTTTACAACTGCCACTTCGCCAGGTTTGAGCCTTTTCGTCAAAGACTTTAGAGCCGCCGGGGTGGATGTTCTATGTGTTGTTCCACTGTGTCTGGCTGGTTCGGTCTTTTTACCATCGAGACCTGTATCTTTGTATTCCGTTCCTGCGATATAGGTAGTGTTTGCAGTTTGCTTATGAGAGATGGCGTATTGGTATCGTTCCTTCCATGTAATTGTGCCATCGTTGTTTTGATCCGGAATTTTTGTATCATTACTAAGAAGATGTGGATCAAAATCTTCGCAACAGACAGTCTCTCCCTTTGAGCCGGCACTCATGAATAGGGTGTTTGGGTCATTTTTGAATTTTTCCGCCCAGTTTCCAGAAAAGCATTGGCTCATGATGACGGTTCTCTTCCCATACTTCAGATTGAAGAGTCGTCTTATCTGTGCACTATTTTGTTTTAGGCATTTTCCGGGGATTTCGATACAGCCATTACCCTTGGAATCTCCGTGACCAGTTACATAGATAACTATTTCATCATCATCGTCGATTTTACCGCGAAGTTTTGCTAAGAGCTTCGAGAGATTGGCTTGATTAATTTTCGTGAATGAATCGACTGATGTTGATGGTTTTTCAGTTGAGACGACATGGGTTTGATATTCCTTGTCCTCAAAGAGCTTAGATGCACGCTCGACGTTTCCCAAATGTTTGTCACTATTGTCGCCATTAATGATAATGGCTATGCGTCTGACTTTTCCATCGCCCATCGGGTCCTCCTGCCATACGTCGGCAGCCTGGACCCCCAGGTTTTGACCTCATGATTATTATCGGTTTTGAGAGGGGGTAAAGTTGCTTGCTGATGAAATTATATATTCAATAATATCAATAGGTTAGGGCGTGACCCCTTCGCTTTATGCTTACTCAAACTTTCTCTTCATCTCCTGATACTTTGCGCTGATCTTCTTGGCGATCCAGGCATCTGTATATTCTTTGCTCTCAGGACCATCTGGCTGGATCTTTTTCTTCCTGGCGATTTTAGCCAATTTCAACGCCTCTATGGTGAGAGCACCTTTGGCAAATCGATCACTTGAAGCTACCGATTCAATGACTCTCCTCGTCTTTGGATAATAGAATAGAATTTTTTCATCGGGTCGTTTGGGTTGATATCGTGCGGGCGTATTTGAAACGACTTTGAGTCTTTCCGCCTTTGTTGGCAAGTCGCCTTTTGAGGGTGCCGCCTTGTTGGGTACCTCAATAATACTCCTTAGTTCCTTTACCTCAGTTACGGTTGTTGTAGTGATGACTCTCTTTTCGACTTTTTCCTCGACCCTTCCCTCACAAACTTTCTTGAGGTGCAATTTACACCACCATGGATCGGTGTCACGCTCTACCAATCGGGGCTTGATGGGGTAGCTACAATAATATTCATCCAGATAGCCTTTGCAATCGGGCGGAGAATATACTTTTGGGATATGCCCATCGACCTGAATTTTAATTCGTTTGTCTTTCAGTACCTCGACCTGAAAACCAACGTCTTCACAAGATTTCTTAACCCCCTGTGAACCATCGAAAAGACAAGATCTCCCCCCTTGTCTCAATTCGTACTCCGGAAAATGAGTCATAAGGCACTCCCTATTTATGAACGAGGCTAAAGACCCTACAGGGGGTAACATTATGAGACATACGTGTCAATTTGCTATGGATGACAAGACGATTAAGCGTTTCTTATTGAAAACACCGGTTTTTCTAGAATTTGCGAGTCTTGCTATTGCTTCACCAAATGGGAGGATCTGTTATCATCTTGTCTAAATCGATAGGTTGTTATACGAATGTTACAACGAAACCAAGAAATCTTAAGGAGGTACTTATGAAATACGGATCTAAGGTTTGTGTTTTATTTTCAGTCGTCATGTTTTCGTTATTATTATTCTTACCTAGAGTTAATGCGGAAAATAAAGGATTTTTTGAACGACTTTTTGGTGGGGGGGCGCATCAAAATCAGCAGTTAAAGAGGCGTCAAAAACATCTGCAGTGGGTTTTGAGATAATTGATGTCAATAAGTTATTTTCAGGTTCAAGGTCTGTTAAAAAGGGCGAAACATCCAAAATAAGAATAATTGACTCTTCTTACAATGGGAGAGTAGAGGGGCCTTCTACAATAAGGTGCAAAAGTCCGGCACTTTGTCTCTCAGATTTAAAGAATGGGGATCAGGTTGTATTTCATGCTGGCAGTTACAATGTAGATGAAGAAATTTCGCTCAATAACGGTTTCATTACGGGGATGGGCCGTGATACGAAGCTGAGAGTTTCAAAGAATATTAATATAAGGGGAACGTTGAGTGATCTAGACGTCATACTTAGTGGAGATGCGAGGATTAATGCCGCCGGAGGGACAACGATAAAAAATGTAAATATTAGTCGTTCCGAAAGAGGGGGGAGAGAAGCCACAAGTTCCTCTTTTATGGAATCATTGATCATGCGGAGTGCGCATGCTCTTACTAGTGATATTAGCGGATTTGATTATGGCGTATATGTGGGAGATCATAAGAAAGAGGGGTCTTCTGCATATACACTTGGTATGGATGTGAGTATAGTTGAGTCAAATATTTACTATAATGGCATCGGTGTCTATGTCGAGCCGGGTTATCATGTTCAAGTGATTAGTTCCAAATTTATTGACAACTGGATTGGTATCCTTACAGAGGAAGCTTCAGCTCTCATACAGTTCAGTCAATTTTCTAAGCATAAAAAAACCGATGAGGATGGAGTGCCTTATTATGCCGCTACTTTTATAAATTCGAATATAGAGATCAAGAGTTGCATTTTTAGAAGTAATTATGGAGCAGTAGCTTTTTCGGGGGGAAATGTAGATATATCGGAAAATAGCCATATCTACGCAAATGAATATAACCATAACAATGGTAGCTATGCGGCTCTTTTGGTGATGACTAATGGATATTTACAGCTCGATAGCGATTACGTCTATAGTAATGGTATTGGAATAGGTGTAGTGGGTGGAGAGGTGCATTTGTCCAACAGCAACGTTCTCTATAATAAGACTGGTATCCATGCGTATGATGGTGGAAGGGTTTATTTGGATGGTGCTAACACTGTAAGTGCATATAGTGTTCCGAAAGAAGACCATCCATACAATATCTTTCTTGGAAAAGACTCCTATGCGCAGTTAGATGGGGATAATACCATTAGTGACGCTTATGCGGGGCTTGTTGTCTGTAGAGATTCAAAGGCCGACGTGAATGATTCCACTTTCCTTGATAATGAATATGGAGTGATGCTTGCTCAGTTAGATGATAGTGGGGCACCACCTGAAGCAACTTTTAGGGGAAACTATTTTAACCGAAACGTTATTGGGGTCTACGCTCAGGATGGTTCGCCGGATTTGGGTATGTCGGAAGCGAATCCTGGCCTAAATGTCTTCGGTGATTCAGAGAAGGTTAATCTGCTAAATGGGTACGGCGATGTCTATGCTATTGGTAATCATTGGCACTGGGGGCAAAATGCGAAAACATCGACTGCATTTAAATATGAAGACCATGTGCTTACCGTTGAAGAGGATAACGTAGATATAATCGATTTAGATGGAGCACATACCTATCTTCAAATTCTAACTGAGGAAGAAAAAGAATTTTTACAGAAGGCCTATGATTATGCTCTGATTTTTCAGCAAATACAGAAGGATAAAGAAGAGGATACTAAAGAGATTGTCGAATTTTTTCTAAACATGCCCAAGGAATAAATCTGTGAGCTAGTGCAGGCTAGACCGCACCGAGGAGTTTGCCGATCAGGTTTGAGGGTTGGAATGAGTGTCGTAAGAAGGTTGGAAGCATAATCCTGATCAAGGAATAATATATACGGTCGAGTGGGAGTAGTAGATTATTAAGACCAAGATATGTTTGGTAATTGTCGATTTTCTTCTGTGCGATCTTTTTTTGTTCAGCGGTCATGTCACAATCATCCAAGACAATCTCCCTTAGGCTTTGTGTGATAAAGATTGCCGCTTCGGATGTGTATGCAGAGTTTAGCCACTGAAACCTGTCCCGTATACCGCCCTCCATTAGGTCATCCCATTCATAAAACCGTGCACGAATTTCATTATCGAGTTCTTCATTATGATACCAGCTATCGCGATAATATTTCCAGGCAGCATCGATATCCGATTCTTTGTATCCTCTTGCCTTTAATTCGTTAACCACCATGTCGTAGGCATCGGCCATAAAAAGAGTTGCCTCGCTTCTTACGTTTTGTTTGTGCCAATCTCTGTGTGTAAATTCGTGAACGATGGTACTTGCAGCATAATCACCTTTTTCCTCCAAATCATGGATAACCATGGGTGAAAGGGCAATATTCCCCTCGCCGCCATTATAATAGGCATGTGCCGTTTTGCGTGGTCCTGATGATAACGGATTGACAGCGCTTAGGTCGACTGGAGTTTCGTGAGCATAACGCTTGAGCAGAGGGTGTTGCTGCAACTCATCCCATGTATAGTAGGTCATGCATGCGGCTTGCAGATTGTCTACCATTCCGGGCACCACTTCAGATGTCACCGGCTGAAAAGGATCATAGTTATTTGTCGAGAGCAGAAGCGGCAAGGATGGACAGCGGTATAGAGATTTTTCGTTATCCTCGTTCGCAGAATTAGTAGGCTTATCTTTTTCCAAGGGACATGTTTTGGGCTCTTTTTCACAATAATCCAGCGCCCAGGTTAGAATTAGTCGT
>CAYWXY010000073.1:0-11649 GCA_964462555.1 uncultured Pseudomonadota bacterium
GATCGCAAATGAACCGGGCCTTCTAGAGGACCTGGAGGCCGGTTTTCCCGTAGAGGATCTGATGCGTACGAAGATTTTGCTTATGGGTAACAGCGGCGAACATTTTACGCATCCGATGTCGAGTACCTTCATGCGGGGTATTCCCAACAGAGTTCGTATCACAATGTAGGATTGTAACCTTGTCACTCCCCGGCGATTGTGTTAACGCTCGGAGTATGCCGAAACGCGTGATTTTGATCGTTCTTGATTCGTGTGGTGTTGGGGCGTTGCCCGATGCCTCCGATTATGGCGATCAAAAATGTAACACGCTTGGAAATATTGCAACTTCAGAGGGCGGCCTCAACCTTCCAAATTTAGAAAAAATGGGTCTTGGTAATATTATTCCAATCGAAGGTGTTCGAAATGTCGGGGAGTCTGCAACGGCGGCCTGGGGTAAGGCGTCTTCTCTTTCGAAGGGTAAAGATACGACGGCCGGTCATTATGAAATTGCCGGAATTGTTGTTGAGGAACCCTTTCCAACGTATCCGGGTGGTTTTCCAAAAGAGTTGATAGATCAGTTTTGTGATGCCTGTAACGTTGATGGTGTTCTTGGCAATAAAGCGGCATCTGGAACGGAAATCATTAGTGAGTTGGCCGAGGAACATATTCGAACGGGTCTTCCGATTGTTTATACATCGGCCGACAGCGTTTTTCAAATTGCGGCGCATGAGTCGGTCATTCCTCCTGAAAAACTTTGGGAGATCTGCGAGAAGACGCTAGCCATCTTGAAGCCACCACACAACATTTCACGCGTGATTGCGAGGCCCTTTGTCGGTGAAAACGGTGATTTTACGCGAACGGCGAATCGTCGAGACTTTACGCAGTCGCCGCCCTCAAAAAGCCTTCTCGACTTTCTGAGCGAGAGCGGACACGCGGTTTATGGTATCGGCAAGATTGAGGATATCTATAATAAACAAGGGGTCACAAAGGCCGTTCATACGAAAAGCAATTTGGAGGGTATCCAAAAGACGATTCAGGCGATTCAGGAAGAGGAAGAGGGTCTTATTTTTACAAACCTGGTCGACTTCGATATGAAGTTTGGTCACCGAAATGATCCGACGGGTTACGCTACCGCTCTCAAGGAGTTCGATGACCATCTCCCAGAAATTGTTGGTGCGCTTCGGGAGGAAGATATATTGATCATCACCGCCGACCACGGCTGTGATCCAACCATCAGCGAAAGCACCGACCACACGCGCGAATACATCCCCAGCCTTTGCCAATTCCAACCTCCAAGGTTAACCTTGGAGGTTACGAAGGTTGATTTGGGGGTGCGGGAGAGTTTTGCCGATATTGGGAAGACGATCGCAGACTATTTTGGGATTGGAGACAAATTGAGGAATGGGAAGTCTTTTTTGAATAGGGTTAGGAGGGGGTAGGAGGGTTTGGGATGGGCTAGGAGGGGAGTTTTTCCTTTTCCGATCCCTTCCCAAACTGCCCCAACCCTTCCAAACCTCTAAACAGATAGGGGGAATGATGACAGGGTTAAAACCGTACGTGCCAGCCGACAAACGAATACGAGAGTTCACTGTCCGGGCCATTGTTCTAGGCTCTCTTTTTGGTGTCGTTTTTGGAACGGCCAATGCCTATCTCGGGCTTCGAGTCGGTTTGACGATATCGACGTCGATTCCAGTTGCGGTGATGACGGTGGCGCTCCTTCGACTGCTTTCACCGATGCTGGGTGCGTCGACGATTCTGGAACATAATACATCTCAGACGATCGGTTCTGCCAGTTCGTCGCTTGCCAGCGGTATCATTTTTACGATCCCAGCGCTTTTTCTCTGGGGCCTGAATCCGTCAATTGCAAAAATCGGAATGGTCGCGATGCTCGGCGGTCTTTTGGGCGTTCTCTGCATGATCCCGCTTCGGCGTTTTCTGATTGTTCGGGAACATGCAACGCTTCCCTATCCGGAGGGAACGGCATGTGGTGAGGTGCTTAAGGCGGCCGATGTGGGTGGCGCACGTGCCAAGCCTGTCTTTCTCGGTCTGGGTATTGGTTTTCTCTATAAAGCGATGACCGGGTTTTTAAGCGCGTGGCCGAGCAAGGTCTCGTTCAACTTACCATTAATTAAAAAGGCGGCTATTGGTTTGAAGGCGACGCCTGCGCTTCTGGGTGTTGGTTATATTCTTGGTTTTCGAATTTCTGCCATCATGGTGGCAGGTGGTCTTTTGTCGTGGGTGGTTTTGATTCCGCTGATTGCCCACTTTGGCGATCTTTTGACCACGCCGATGTTTCCAGAGACCGTTAAGACGATTGCCCAGATGAACCCCGGTGAAATATGGAATCGATACATTCGGCATATAGGTGCCGGCGCTGTTGCGTTTGCCGGAATCATAACCGTCATAAAATCGGTACCGACGATGTATCATTCATTGGTTATTGGTATTCAGGAACTGAAGTCACGTCACGTTGATAGCAATACGATCAAACGAACCGACAGGGATCTTCCAATGAGTGTTGTTTTTCTGGGAGTAACGGCGATCGTTCTTGTTATTGCCCTTGTTCCAGGTTTGATCGGAACAATGGATTTCTTTCCCCATCGCGTTATCGTTGCGCTTTGTATTGCTATTTTTGCATTTATGTTCGTTACCGTTTCGTCACGGATTGTCGGTCTTGTTGGTGTCACATCGAACCCGACATCGGGGATGATTATCGTGACACTTTTGGGAACCAGTTTACTTTTCTATATTATCGGCTGGACAGATATTTCGGGCATGGCGACGGCCCTGACGATTGGAACGGTCGTTGGTATTGCTGCCTCAATTGCCGGTGATACGTCTCAGGATTTGAAAACCGGTTATATCGTTGGAGCGACACCGGGGAAACAACAGATTGGTGAGTTGATCGGCGTGGTAACTTGTGCCTTTTTTATCGCCGCCGCAGTATGGCTCTTGGGTGAGACATTTGGTTTTGGTACGGAAGAATTGCCGGCCCCGCAGGCGACACTTATGATGACGGTTGTTGAAGGCGTCTTGCAGGCTAATCTACCCTGGGGCTTGGTTCTGACCGGTGCAGCGCTTGCTGCTGTTGCAGAATTACTTTCTGTGCCTTCATTGCCTTTTGCGGTTGGAATTTATTTACCTCTCAATACGATGACACCGGTTTTCGTCGGTGGTTGTATCCGTCGATTGGTCGAACATTTAAGGAAGAGTCACGAGAGCTCGCATGGCCGTGGTGTTTTACTTAGTTCGGGTCTGATCGCTGGTGAGGGGCTGATGGGCGTGGCTATTGCGTTCTATGCCTTCTACATGGGGGGCAAGCCGAAGGGGCTCGGCCTCGATTGGTCGCCTGTTGTGGGTCAGTTGATATCCCTGGCATTTTTTGCACTCCTGGGGTACTATTTGTTCCGCATCGCAAGAAAGAAAACGTAAAATTAAAGGAGGAGGTTTTATGAAGAAGATAATATTGGGCCTCTTAGTTGTTGCTCTCATTGTTCCGGCCGTCGGCATGGCAAAGAAGAAAGAAAAAGATCTCATGGGGATCTATAGTGTGAAGGGATATGATCCCGGTATCCAGACGAGCGGTGAACCGAGTTATACCGGTCTTCTCGAGGTCAGCCAGTCGGGCGGGGCCTATCTTCTCAATTGGAAACTTGGACCCAATGGCAAGAAGGCTAGAAAAGGTGTTGGCGTCTATACAGACGGTGTTTTCTCAGTGGCCTTTGAAGGTGGTGTTGTCAGTTATAAGGTAGAGAAGAAGGCCTTGAAGGGCGTTTGGGCACCTTTCACTGGCGGCAAATTTGGTTTCGAATTCTGCGAACGGCAGTAGTTGATTAATAGTCACTTTCCATTCCGAACGTCATTCCTGCGCAGGCAGGAATCTCATGTGGATCAGTTTTAACGAAGGATTCCCGCTTTCGCGGGAATGACTTGTAGTGGTTACAGCTTGGATTCCATGATTTTTAGGATTTCGTCGTCGGTCTGAAGCATTCCCTCTTTAGCAATCCTTCCCATATTGGCGAGTGAGTCGCGGCCATTTTTGCCTACAATGCCGTCTTCCACCGGAATACCAATACCGTTGATGGCCAGCGTAGCGGCGCGAAAGGCCGAATCGACGGCCGTCATTGTCTTCATGGCGCAACCAATCTTGGCGCCGTCGCAGATCATTCCAGTAACATTTCCAACCATATTATTGATGGCATACGAAATTTCGGTGGCGCCACCGTCCATGAGATAGACGAGTGCACAGGCAAGTCCAATCCCCGCTGCATTCGAACAACCGCAAACAGCAGAGAGTGTTCCGAGCTCTTCCGTCGTTTTGGAAGTGAAGAACATGGCGATCGCCAATGCTTCTTCGAATTTTTTGGATGAAATCTTCCACTCCTTCTCAAGTTCTACCAGCGGGACCGAACAGACGATTCCCTTGTTTCCTGATCCGGCAATGCTCATCACCGGAAAATCTTCTCCCCACATCCGTGCGTAAACGCCACAGCAGACAAGGCCCGATATTCGTGTTAGCGAATCAGAAGAGATCATCTTGACGAACTCTTTTGGAAATAGTGTGAGTCCATGTTCAGCAATTTTCCTATTAAGGTACGCGCCCTCTTTAATTTTCTGGTGAGCTTCAGGTCCCATGTTTTTTACGATTGCAAGGACCTCCTTGGTTGAAAGGGTGTTGGCCCAGGTGCGAGCTGCATTGCTCTTTGCGTTCTCCTGATTTTTTCCTTCGAAAATTATTTCAGTGCCCTTCAGGGTCTTTGTAATATTTGTGTGAGCGCCCTCAATGATGCACGATCCCTTTCCATTCTTGTTAGAAACCTCGAAGTGAATGAAGAGGTTCGTCTTGGATCGATCAACCGTGATGGTGATGTTGCCGGTATCGATCAATTTGCCGGCCTTCGTGAGTGCCTCATCGTTGATATCACGAAAGCACTCGAGTTTTGCACCGCTGTTATCCAGGAAGGCACCGATGGTGGCTGCCCATTTAATGCCGGTTTTGTGGCCGCTGTGTGGAATACCGACGGCATGGCAGTTTTTATAGATCCGGGGATCAACCGTTAGAAAGATCGATTCGGGATCTCCATTGAGTTGTTCGGCTGCAGTGAGGCCTGCATAGGCGATAGAGGCCGGTTCTGTGCATCCCAGCGCTGGGACCCACTCCTGATCAAGGTAGTTGAGAATATCCATGGATTTCAAATAGGTGATTGGCGATGCTTTGGCAATAATGAATATACAAATTCCAATTTCCAAATCACAAACAAATTACAATACCAAAATTACAATGATCCAAACTTCACGGTTTTGGTCATTGTGATTTGTATATTGTTTGTAATTTGGTGCTTGTAATTTGTGGTTTTCAGAGATGGCTTTTTTGACGTTGCTCTCGGAAAATTGACGGTTGGTTAATAAATACCCATTTTCATTATGATAATCTGGATTTTGTTAATAATTTAAATAAGATGCCCTATTTATTAAAAAGCCGTTGTCTGGTAGTTGGAGGTGTGGTATCTTTGACCCACTTCCAGACACAGACTTTCGGTCACGGAGCAATTTGGGACGGAATTGTCCCAAATTGCTCCGTGACCGGTCAGAATCGGGGGATTTGTGGCTAAGAAGGTGTCGAAAAAGGTTCCAAAACCGAAAAAACCGGTTAAAAAAGTTCCAAAAAAGGAAAAAAGTGACGTTGTTGCCCGTCTTCGTCAGGATGTCAAAATTACCGAGCAGGCCCTCAAGGAATCCAAAAAACTGATTAAGATTATTTCACGCGGTAAATACCAGTGGCAGGCTACATTTGATGCGATCGATGAGCCGGTCATGATCATAACGAAGGATTTTCGGATTGTTCGTGCCAATTTGGAGTTTGCAAAGGTGGCGGGTGAGGATATTCGGCAGATCATCGGTAAGAAGTGCTATGCAACGTTTGCCTGTCAACGAAAGAAGTGTCAGGGTTGTCCCGTTGTTCAGTCGCTTGATACAAATAAAGCACAGCGATCCTTCCTAGGGGACTCGATTCAGAAGCATGACTACGTGGCCAACGCCTTTCCATTTGTCGATGAGGTTGATGGTAAGGAATCGTTTGTTGTTCATTATCGTGACATTACAGAAGAACGTCGCCTGCAGCGTGAATTGATCCAGCAGGAGAAGATGGCCGCTATTGGTATGTTAGCGGGGGGTGTGGCCCATGAGATCAACAACCCACTCGGTGGTATTATCGCTTTCTCTCAGTTGATAAAGCGAGACCTGAAACCTGAGGATTCGTTGGTCGATGATATCGAAGAGATTGAACGCGCAGCTCTTCGCTGTAAAAAAATTGTTCAGGATCTTCTCGATTTTTCTCGGGTTTCATCCGGAAAGAAGAAGGTCTGGATCGACATCAATCCGCTGATTGAACAGGTGATTCCGTTTATCAAAATGGAACTTCGTTCGCTCAATATCCGTCTGGAAACGGATTTGTCGGAACCGCTTCCCAATGTCTATGTGGATCCGAACCGGGTGGAGCAGGTTTTTCTTAATTTGATGACCAATGCCTGTCACTCGATGAAAAAGGGCGGTGATCTGAAGGTTAAAACCTATGAGTCGGAAGATGCTTCGATGGTTTGTGTAGAGGTGAGTGATACGGGTTGCGGAATACCCAAGGATGATCAAAAACATATCTTTGATCCGTTTTTTACGACTAAACGGCCCGGTAAGGGGACGGGTCTCGGTCTTTCGATTAGTTATCGGATCATTCGGGATCATGGCGGTCGTGTTCAGATTGATAGTCGTGAGGGGAAGGGTTCGGTTTTTACAGTTTCTCTGCCAACCGTGAAAGATGATCGTGGTGGAAGTGATGGAGGTATGGAGTGAAGGCTAATATATTAGTCGTTGATGATGAAGTTGCCATTCGTCGAGCGTTGGAACGTTTTCTCACTGGACTGGGTTATCAGGTCTGGGGAGTTGGTAATGCCGACGACGCAATGAAAATTGTTAATAAAGAAGTGATTGATTTGGCGCTGGTCGATCTGGTGATGCCGGAGGTTGATGGTGTAGAGTTGATTCGTCGGATCAAAACAGTTAACCCCACGATGGTAGCGATTGTGATGACAGCCTACGGAACGATTACCAGTGCAGTCGAGGCCATGAAGGGGGGAGCCTATCATTACTTGACGAAGCCATTTGAACTTGATGATATTGCGTCGCTCGTTTCAACTGCCCTCGAACATCAGCAGCTCAAGGAAGAGAATATCTATCTTAAGAAACAACTTAAGAGTAAATACAAGTTTGACAACTTCATTGGTGACAGTGATCAGATGCAGCAGGTTTTTTCGATGATCGAGCGCGTGGCAGATACAGACTCGACTGTGCTGATTCTCGGTGAGTCGGGAACCGGTAAGGAGCTGGTGGCGCGTGCAATTCATTATAATAGCTTGAGACAAGACAAGGCTTTGATTACCGTTAACTGTGGTGCTATTCCCGAGGAGTTGCTGGAGTCGGAACTCTTTGGTCACGTTAAGGGGGCTTTCACTGGGGCTCATTCGACGAAGCCTGGTCGTTTTGATGTGGCGCATGGCGGGACGATTTTTTTAGATGAGATTGGTGACATGAGCATGAAGCTCCAGGTTAAGATCCTGCGTGTTCTTCAAGAGCGACGGTTTGATCCTGTGGGTTCGACCAAAACCCATGAAGTGGATGTTCGAATCATTACGGCAACAAATCAAAATCTGGAAAAGGCGGTTAAAGAGGGGCGTTTTCGGGAGGACCTTTTTTATCGCCTGAATGTCATTCCAATTCAGATTCCTCCACTGCGCGATCGGCGTACCGATATTTCGCTTCTGGCTTTTCATTTCGTTTCAAAATTCAATAAAGATAATGAACGTCAGGTGGAAGGTTTTGACAAAGAATCAATGAGTTCCTTGGAGAATTATAGTTGGCCTGGGAATGTTCGTGAACTTGAGAATTTGGTGGAACGAATTATTGTCTTAAAGCCCGAGGGAGTGATTTCAGTTGCTGATCTTCCCCCGCATATTTGTGGTGAGGAAAGGAGTTTTGAGGGTTCCTCTCTCTATATTCCAACCGATGGTGTTTCCTTTAAGGAGGCGGTTGGTGAATTTGAGACAAAGCTGATTGAACAGGCGTTAGAGCGGACGGGCGGCAACAAGAACAAGGCGGCGACACTTTTGAAGCTTAATCGAACGACACTTGTTGAGAAGATTAAGAAGTTAGGGATTCAGACTGAGGCGTAATGCCACATTTACGAATGGAGAAAGTCTATGTATAAAAATATTAATCTCCTAGTTGTTGATGATGACCCAAGCATTATCAAGGTTTTTGAAAAACTTGCGAAGGAAGAGGACTGGACGTACAAAATTGCCAAGGATGGAACGAAGGCGCTGGAAATTTTGAACAACTATGTCGTTGAGGTTGCTGTTGTCGATATTAAGTTGCCAGGTTACACCGGTATTCAGATCCTAGAGTATGCCCGAAAAAATAATCTACCAACCGAGGTGATTATCATTACCGGCGTTGGAACAGTTGAGACGGCGGTTCAGGCGATCAAGCTCGGTGCTTACGATTATCTCACCAAGCCATTCGAGGATATAAACAAAGTAACGATCCAGGTCGATAAGGCGTTGGAGCGTTTCCAATTAATGCAGAAAGTACGTCGATTGGAACGACACTCTCCCGACAAGTTTGTTTACGAGGATATTGTTGGCAAGAGCAAGAAGATGCAAGATGTCTTTGATGTGATCGAAAATATATCGACAACGACATCGACCGTTTTAATTATGGGCGAGTCCGGTACTGGAAAGGAGATGGTGGCCAATGCTATCCATCGTCGGTCCAAGCGCTCGAAGAAGCCTTTTGTTGTGATTAACTGCTCAGCTATCCCGGAAACACTCTTGGAGAGTGAACTCTTTGGCCATAAAAAGGGTTCTTTCACGGGGGCGATTTCGGATAAGGCGGGTCTTTTTGATGAGGCCAATGGGGGAACCGTCTTTTTGGATGAAATTGGCGAGATTCCGGCGCCCGTTCAGGTTAAGCTCCTTCGCGTTTTGCAGGAGGGAGAGGTGCGGCCGGTAGGGGGTAATCAGAGCCGCCGGGTTGATACCCGAATTATTGCTGCCACGAACAAGGATCTTTTTAAATTGGTTCAGGAAAATCAATTTCGTGAAGATCTCTATTATCGCCTGAATGTTATCACTATTGTGATACCGCCACTTCGGGATCGCCCTGAAGATGTTCCGGTTCTGGCCTATCACTTTTTGAAGAAGAATACAGACAAGGTTGGAAAGAAGGTTGGAAAAATATCGGTCGATGCGCTTCAGGCTCTACAGAATTATCGTTGGATCGGAAATGTGCGTGAGCTCGAGAATGTTGTCGAGCGTGCCGTTGTTCTTTGCAGCAGTGAGGCAATCCAGGCGACCGACTTGCCGCCGCGTGTCCTTGGAGAGTCATTTTATCTTTCGGATGAGTTTAGTGACGCGGGGCTGTCTCAATTCCCCTACCAGGATGCCAAAGACAAGGCTCTTTCTTCGTTTAATCAGTCATATATTACGAACCTTCTCCGACAGGCGCGTGGCAATTTGAGCTATGCCGCGGAAAAGGCGGGGATGGATCGAAGTAATTTTAAGAAGATTATAAAGAAATACGATATTGATATTAACGAGTTTAAGGACAGGAAGAAATAATCCAGAACAAGGGATCGCATATGTCAGAGGCAAAGATTTTATTTCTATCGGATGATCTGAGTAAATCATCAAAGGTTGTTTCATCGGTTCAACGTGATGAGTGGGTGATCAAGGAGATGGGCGTAGAAGATTTTACAACCGTCTTTACGCTTGAGGGGCCCGACTGTGTCATTCTTTATTTGACCGGTGCCAGCACCAAGACTGAGTCGGAATATATCTTCGACATTCACACGCTCGACGATAATGTTCCGGTCATTGTTGTCTCAGAGAAGGGGATGATTGAACACGCTGTTTCCGTGATGAAGGAAGGGGCCTTTGATTATTTTGCATCGTCTGATGATGCGGAACGAATGGTAGTCTCGATTGCCAATGCGATTCGGATGTACAAGTTGACCAAACGAGTTTATCTGTTGGAGCAACAGACCGGTTGGCAGGGACGTTTTGATAACATCATCGGTCATAGTGCCAAGATGCAGGAGATTTTTCAGCTGATCTCCACGGTGGCCAAGAGCAATGCGACTGTTTTGATCCTCGGGGAATCGGGGACGGGCAAGGAGTTGGTGGCTAAGGCGATTCACAAGCATTCCAAACGGACGCGAAAGCCCTTTATCGATATCAACTGTGGGGCCATTCCTCGTGAGCTTCTGGAGAACGAACTTTTTGGTCATGAAAAGGGATCCTACACGGGAGCGGACCGTCGCTATCTCGGATCGTGTGAGCGGGCAAACAAGGGGACACTCTTTCTGGATGAAATCTGTGAGATGGACCCCTCGTTGCAGGTTAAGCTTCTGCGTTTGTTGCAGGATCGAAGTTTTAATCGTGTCGGTGGGCTGGAAAAGATTACGGCGGATATACGCTTTGTGGCCGCGACCAACCGGGATATCGAGGCGGAGGTGAAGGCTGGTAAGTTTCGCGAGGATCTTTTTTATCGACTCAACGTCGTGCCGATTCGAATTCCGCCACTTCGTGAGCGTAAAGAAGACATTATCCTGATTGCCAAACATTTTCTCGAAAAATACAGTACGAAGAATGAAAAAATCTTTGTCGATATTTCGCCTGATGCCGTTGAGTGTTTGCTTAGGCACGACTGGCCAGGGAATGTTCGAGAACTTGAAAATACGTTCGAACGTCTGGTCGTCTTGAATAACGATTCTCAGGTAAAGGTGAAGCATCTTCCGCAGAATGTTCAGGATAGCGGTAAGGGGCGGAAGGGGCGGGCTGTTGCGCCGTCATACCTGGGCGATGGACAGAAAATTGTGCCGCTTGATCTTGTTGAAAAATATGCGATTGAGGCGGCGATTGAGAAATGTGGTGGGAGTGTGGGTGAGGCGTCCAAGCATCTCAAGATTGGGCAGGCGACGCTCTATCGTAAGATTAAACAATATGGGCTTAGGTCGAAATAGGAGATCACTATGAAAGTTGATGCAACAAAGAGGGGAAATATTACTGTTGTAAAATGTAGTGGGAGTCTAGATTCCGATCATGTGGCGGCATTTAAGAAGGTAGTCTACGATCTCTATGAAGGTGGAAGCTATAAGTTTGTTTTGGATGCAGAGAAGATCGATTTTGTCGACAGCATGGGACTTGGGGTTTTGATATCCCTCCTCCGTCGTGTTAAACAGCGCGATGGTGATATAAAAATTGCGTCGTTGTCACCCGATGTGAAGATGATCTTTGAGATTACGAAACTCTTTCGGCTCTTTGATGTTTCGGATTCGGTTAAGGACGCATTGGCAAAATTTAAGGGGAAGAAGTAGGTCGTAGGAGGGTGAGTCTGTTTGCAATTCGATTTTTCAATAAAAAGTTCAACACACTATCTGAAATTTCTTAGGCAGCTTATTGCCAGTTTATCTCAATTATCCAGTGACATTCAGGTTGACCATCAGGCGGTAACAGCCTCATCTCTTGCACTTGTGGAGGCGGTCAATAATGCCATTTTTCATGCGCATGAAGAAGATTCTGAAAAGTGGATCGATATTACCCTGATCTTGGATAAAGAGTC